>JBGSJT010000181.1:0-60004 GCA_041741715.1 Pirellulaceae bacterium
GGGAACAGGAGCAAATGGAGAAGACGGAGAAAGACTCGTGTGACAAACCTCCCTTGGGGAATATGCAAGAACAATCGTCGATCGAATGAGTCGCTTTCAGAACCCTGAGTTCCTAACGTCCTCTAGTCCGTTTGCCGGGCAGGAACGAGAGTTTTGTACGTTAGCATCGCGAACGGGCGGCGATCGCACCGCCCAATAGAGACGTGTATCCCCATGCCGCTGGTCATGCCCATTGGATGCAGCGATTGACAAAATGATGGAGGCAAAATGATTCCAGTTCGTCATTATTTTGCCTTCATTATTCTGCCAAAGCGAGCACTGGTCACAGTTCGGACGCCGGCTCTCCGTTACCTCTGTTGGCTCCTTTTGTCATTTCGTCCTCAATCCGCCGTGTGAGCGCGCAGCACGCTCGCATGGTGGATTGAGAACGGCAAGGCTGTCCCAACGGCACCGGTGGTCGTCCCGATTGGTGCTGCAATACGAACTAGCAATGGCCAAACACCTAGGCCATCGCGCTACCGGTTAAACAGACCAGACTGGTGGCGAGCTGGTAAGGCAGCGTCGGACACCGGACGGTGTCCAAGAACAAAAATCAACCGAATGGTTCTGACAAATAACACCCCAATTTGCTATTTGTCGCACAGCCCAGGGGGAGCCTCATCCGCCAGCGGCGGTGACTAGGCTGGGTTCGGGTTGCCAGAGGTACATGAAGGTGGGGAGGCTGCTACGATCCAGCCCCGGTAGCTTGAGCGGTATCAGCGAATTCATGCTGGGAGCAATGGGCGTTATGTCAAGCAGTGTGTGGGCGCGATCGTTGTCGCGACGCAACATGACCAGTGGAGCTGCTGCCGGTAGCCGCGCCAGCTCGCGTGCGCGAACCACCGCGTCATCCAAATAGCCGATCTGATCGACGAGTGATAAGGCGTGAGCGCGATTGCCGGTAACGACTCGCCCGTCATATATTTCCTGGTCCGTCACGCGCGGTCGCGACTGTTGAACGTGCGCGATGAACCGCTCGTGGAATTCATCGGCCATGTCTTGCAAAAGCGCCCGCTCCTCTAACTCCATCTCGCGTTCAGGGGATGCGATGTCGATCCGCTCGCCAGCCTTGATCGGAATGGAAGCGATACTGAATTGCTCGATCGCTACTTCCATATTGTAGGCGTTCAGGATCACTCCTATCCCACCTACGATCGAAGTGGGATGAGCCACAATGGTATCGGCGGTGCAGGCCAGGTAGTAACCGGCACCGGCACCGACGTCCATCAAGCACGCGACGACCGGGAGTTGTCGACCCTGTTTGAGTTGTACTAAATCACGCGCCATGATGTCGGCTGCAGTGACCCCGCCACCAGGAGAATTAATTCGCAGTACGATGGCGGCGAACGACGGATCGGCGGCCACCATGTCGAGCTTCTCGCGGAATAGGGCGACGGGATTTTCACCCAACGATCCGAAACCACCAATATTCTTATTGACCAACAAACCATCAACGTCGATCACCGCGATCTTGCCTGTCGCCGCATGGTCTCCGGGGGACGCATAGACCGGTACGCTGGCGAGTCGCGAGGCGGTGTTGTCGCTGCGCATGACCGTCGATACTTGCCCCGACATGTTCATATCACCATCCATGTTCATATCGCCGGCCATGTTCATGTCGCCATCCATGGTCATGGTCCCTTGCACCATCGACTGCAGGGGGCGAGCGAAGCGGCAGGCAGGAAAACTAGCCACCAGCACGAACATTACGAAAAAGCGGATCATGACCGTCAACCAGTGCTGCCGAAGTAAACATCTAAACCCACTTTCCCATCCGTGGTAGGCGAGGTTTGGGTGGGGGCGACCAGACGGGGACCGTAGTGGCCAGGGAAAGCCTGTTTTCCCATCCATCGGTATGTTGGCCCCGCAAAATCTCACCTAGATTGTTTGCGTGGTAGGGTTGGTCCGGGCTACCCTAAACGTGCGAATTACCTAACTTGGTCAACTTAGGAAAACTAGGCTTCCAATACCGCCAAAGTCAATTGAATGCGATTCACGTCACTCATCTTGAAAAACTTGATCCGACGACCGCTCCGTTCGGCACTCACATTGCTTGCTTTAGCTACAGCGATTGCCGCCGTAGTGGCATTGTTAGGCATCAGCCAAGGTTTTACTCGTTCATTTAGCGACGTCTATGCGGCTCATGCGGTCGACATAGTTGTCTCTCGCGCGGGCTCCGCCGACCGACTGAGCAGCTCCATTGATCAAGATTTTGCCGGAAAAATAGCCCAATTGCCTGACGTTAAGCGCACCGCCGCCGTGCTCCTAGAAACACTCTCACTAGAAGAGGATGGTGTCTACGGTATCCCCAGCATGGGCATCTCCGTTGACTCTTGGCTCCGTGACGACTACGAAATCGAAACAAGTCAAACTGACAACACAGCAAATCGCATTGACACGCCTTCTAGAGAATCGTCGACCGAAAATCAGCCAACCTCAGAAAGTACTGATTCGAAAACGGTCTGGCTGGGTATTCATCTAGCAGAGCGACTGGGGGTGCGAGCCGGAGGAGAGATCAATTTATTTGATGAACCATATCGGGTCACGGCCACCTTCAAAAGTCCCAGCACTTGGGAGAACGGTTCCATGATTTTTGATTTGCAGGAATTACAGCGTTTGACCGATCGCACAGGACAAGCCACTTACGTCAACGTGGTCCTTAACCGGGCCAAAGAAGCTGAACTCCCAGGTCAACAGGCCAAGCAAGTGACCGCTAGCATCGAGGCCCTGGATACTAAACTACTGCCGCTGGCGACGGAAGATTTTGTGGAGACCGATACGCGCATGCAGATAGCGCGCGCGATGGCATGGATGACTTCGGTGATAGCGTTGATTCTCGGTTCGATAGGGACACTCAACACCATGCTGACCAGCGTGATGGAACGTACCAAAGAGATCGGCATCTTGCGCGCGATAGGCTGGCCCAAGCGACGTGTGGTAAGCATGATCCTGCTCGAATCGTGCGGCCTGTCGGTGCTGGCAAGCATTCTGGGAATAGTTTTAGCGATGTTGTTGACTTGGGGACTGGCCCAAGCTCCCGCCGCCAAGGGGATACTCAGTCCGTCGATCGATACGCCGATTATTGTGCGTGGTTTTGTGTTGGCGCTTGGTATCGGTTTGCTTGGCGCGCTGTTGCCTGCCTGGCGCGCGGCACGGCTTTTACCCACCGAAGCGTTTAGGGAGTATTAGCTCGACGCGCCAGCGAGTGGGTCCCGAATAGTGTTGTCAACGTGCGCGGAACCCAAAAGCTGAACCCCACTCTCTGGCGCGTCGAGCTGATATTAATCATCCAAGAGATTTTCAACATGCAACAACTTCAACCACGCGATGAACCGATTGCGATTATTGGACTGGGTTGCCGTTTTCCTGGTGAGGCCAACGATTGGCAAAGTTATTGGCGTCTGCTGGAAAGTGGTACCGATGCGATTTCAGAGACTCCCCGCGAGCGTTGGAACTTGCAGAAATTCTACGCTCGCGACGCTGCCAAGCCAGGCAAGACACATAGCAAATGGGGCGGTTACGTCAGTGGTATTGATGCGTTCGATCCGCAATTGTTTGGTATCTCGCCACGCGAGGCGGCGAGTATGGATCCGCAGCAGCGTATGTTGTTGGAAGTTGCCTTTCGAGCGCTCGAAGATGCTGGACAACCATTGCAACGCGTGGCGGGTCAAGCGGTTTCGGTCTTCGTGGGTATTTCCAGTTTCGACTACGCGGTGGCTGGACTGAGCTTTCAAGATCGTGGCGTGATCAATGCCTACAGCAATACTGGCGGATCATCGAGCATTGCGGCCAATCGCATTTCTTATTGTTTTGATTTGCGTGGCCCCAGTGTAGCGGTCGATACGGCTTGCTCCTCGTCCTTAGTGGCCATTCACATGGCTTGCGAAAGTATTTGGCGTGGCGATGCGCCGTTGGCTTTGGCGGGAGGAGTCAATGCTCTGTTGTTGCCTGATTTTTATGTAGCCTTTAGTCAGTTGGGCGTCCTCTCGCCAGACGGTCGCTGTAAGGCCTTTGATGCTCGCGCCAATGGATACGTGCGCAGTGAAGGTGCGGGGATGGTGCTGCTCAAGCCACTGGCCGCAGCCCTGCGCGACAAGGATCCGATCTATGCAGTGATTCGTGGCACTGCGCTCAATCAAGATGGCCGCACGCCTGGCATGACGGTCCCCAGTCAAGCCGCTCAGGAGCTATTGATCCGGACAGCTTGTCGTCGAGCGGGGGTTAAGCCCAGCGATGTGCAGTACGTCGAAGCGCATGGCACCGGTACTCCCGTGGGCGATCCCATTGAAGCAGCAGCCATCGGCGCAGTCGTCGGCCAAGGTCGCGCCGCAGATCAGCCCTGCACTATTGGCTCGGTCAAAACCAACATCGGACACTTGGAGGCGGGGGCTGGTATCGCCAGCCTAATCAAAGTGGCTTTGGCCTTGCATCATCAATACATTCCCGCGCATCTGCATTACCAACAATCCAATCCAGCTATCGACTTGCAGGGTTTGCATTTGCGCATCCCACGTGAGACTTGTCACTGGGAATCGAGCGTGAGTCGCTTGGCCGGGATCAATGGTTTCGGTTATGGCGGCGCCAATGCACACATCATTCTCGAAGAGGCACCCGCTCGGACTGCGACCTTCACCGTTCCTCACATAACGAACAGCGGTCGCGCACAACCGAGCTCGACCGCTCGAATTGTCAAACCAAACGAATTGGGAAAATTAAAGCAGAGCGATTGGAAACAAGCGGCAACCGATCAAGAACATTTCTCTGCGCCGGTGCTGTTGCCATTGTCAGCGCGTTCTCCCTCCGGACTGTCGGCGCTGATTGAGCAGTTTACTTTGTGGTTGCAGCAACGAGGCGGTGACTATCAACTGGCCGAAGTGGCGGGTTATCTAGCTCATCGGCGCAGCCATCATGAGACTCGGACTACGATTACTGCGACCAATGCGGCAGAGATGATCTCCGAGCTGCAGACGCTCCTTGCCTGCGCGCCCGGAGAACTGACGCCGGATATTGGCGCGAGTAAACTGGCTCACGGTGCGGCCTTTGTCTGTGCGGGGCAAGGGCCGCAGTGGTGGGCCATGGGACGGGGTCTGCTCAAGTACTCGCCAGCTTTTCGCGCGGTGATCAAACGCTGTGATACGGAGTTTTCCAAGTACGGCCAGTGGTCGTTGCTGAAGGAATTAATGCGCTCCGAAGCCGATTCGCGGATGCACAAGACCGCCATCGCGCAGCCCAGTATTTTTGCCATTCAAGTAGCCCTCGCCGCTGTGTGGGAAAGTTGGGGCATCAAACCGACTGCTTTGGTAGGGCATAGCGTCGGAGAAATTGCCGCCGCCTATCTGTCCGGCGCGCTGAGCTGGGAAGATGCCGCCTGCGTCGCCTACCATCGCGGTCAGACGATGGATTTAGCATCGTCGCAAGGGTCGATGTTGGCCGCCGGTTTATCTCCGACGGAAGTCACACAGTGGCTGGCCGGAATCGACGCCGACGTCTCGCTTGCGGCTATCAATGGCCCTTCATCGATAACCATTTCAGGAGGCGCGGCAGCGATTGAGCACTTGGCCGAGCGACTGGAACAAGCGGGGGTGTTTTGTCGAAGGCTGAGCGTGGAGTATGCTTTTCATAGTCCACACATGGAACCGGTGCGCGATGAACTGCTGCGCGCATTGGCCAGAATCGAACCACGCGATACTCACACGCCACTGATTTCCACCGTGACTGGCAAACTAATTGCCGGAACGGCGCTAGGTGCCGATTACTGGTGGAAGAATGTCAGACAGAGTGTCCGCTTCAGTGATGCTATGTCCCGCCTAGCTGAGATGCAAATCGGAGTGGCTGTCGAAGTGGGACCACATCCGGTGTTGGCCTATGCAATCAACGAATGCTTTCAGGCGGCTGGCTGCAAAGTCCACACGGTACCGTCACTCAATCGCCTGCAAGATGATTTGTTGTGTATTACGAAGTCGCTGGGAAATCTCTACGCGCTTGGTTTCGACATTCAGTGGTCAGGGTTTTACAATGCCCCCACACGACGTATCGATGTGCCTGTTTATCCCTTCCAGCAACAACGCTGTTGGTCTGAGTCGCTCGAGTCGCGCGTTAGTCGCACTGTGGGAGAATCGCATCCGCTACTGGGTACAGCCATGTTGGCTCCGCAACCACAGTGGCAACAGCGCATCGATCTTAAGTTGCATGGTTACTTGCGTGATCACAATGTGCGCGGGGTAACGGTATACCCAGCCGCCGCAATGATTGAAACGGCCTTGGCCGCAGTCAGTGTCATGCAGGCCGATGATATGAATCGCGCCGCGAATACCAATGAAGCTATTCATTTGCAACGCGTACGCTTGCACAACCCGTGCGTGCTGAGCGACGATCGACCGCAGTGGATTCAAACCAATGTAGATAGCCAGCGTCGCCAATTGACTTTGTCCTTTCGCGAGTGCGATCAAGAGCAATGGCTCCCGCTAGCTACTTTTGATTTCAGTGCGCAGCCGACCGAGCAACAGCGGGTTGCGTTGGAAGCAAAATTTCAACAATACGCTCAAGAGGTACGCGCGCGTTGTACGGATCACTTTGATGCTAGCCGTTTGCATGACCACTGCCGTCGCATTGGGCTGCAGTATGGACCTCAATTCCAAGGAGTCGACTCGGGACAACGACAAACTGGTGAGGCAATCCTGGAGATCGTGCTACCGGATAGCGTTTGGGGCGAAAGCCAAACCCAAGCTGATAGCGAGGTCAATAATTACTTGCTCCATCCAGCGTTGCTCGATAGTTGTTTTCACGGCATGATTGCCGCCGATCCCGATTTTGACCATACCACGCGCGGACTCTATCTCCCAGCCGAGATTGAGCAGGTTGTCTTCTATCGACGCCCCACGCGCAAGGTAACAGCCATCGTGGTTTGTCCCTACAAATCAAATCAACTCATGCGCTGTGATTTAGATATCTACGATGACGCGGGGCGACTGTGTGTTTCACTGCGAGGTTTTGAGAGCCGACGCGTGAGTGGTGGCGCTGCAAGTGAGACCACGGAAGATCTGATCTACAGTTACGCCTGGATTGAACAGCCACTAGTCGTAGCAGAAGTCGCCAGACATTGGACCGGCCATCCAATCTCTGGCGAGATCGGCTACGGTAAGGAAGCCGCTGCCACTCACCTAAGAGCCCCTGAGTCGATTGAACCGGGACCAGCGGCCGGCTGGATTGTCTTTATGGACGAAGCTGGAGTGGGACGCGAATTGGTCACGAGGCTGGGGCAACGCGGTGATCAAGTCGTCGAGATCTATCGCGACGACTCACATGTGCCGCAAGCTGTCGAGGGGGGATTCTACCAAGCTTCACTGACGTCAGAGACTAGTATTGCTGACGCGTTGGGAGGAGCTACGATTGCCCTGGGGGATAGTCTTGCGGGACTCGTCTACCTGTGGGGGCTCGATGCGCCCGAGGTTTCCACTTTGACCACCCAGAGCCTCGAGGTGAGTTCGCATCTCACTACTCTGGCACCGCTCAGATTGGTCCAGGCCTGGGAGCAACTCGGCAGTCGCGCTGCTGATTTGCATATCGTTACGTCGGGTGCCCAATCGCAAGATGGCGCTCCCGAGGCGACTGAAGTGGCCCAAGCGCCGTTGATCGGTTTGGGGCGCGTGATCGTTAATGAACTCGCGCGGTTACGGACGAAACTAATCGACCTCCCCGCCCCCGTGGCTGCGGCTGATATCGATTGTCTACTCGCGGAGCTGCTGGCCACGGACAGTGAAGACGAAGTGCTGTGGCGCGAGGGACATCGTTGGGTACATCGTTTTGGACCTCAAACTGGCAAGCCTGCGTCGGTCGAGGCGGTACGCACACTGCCAAGCCAACTGCACGTCGGCAGTACGTCCGGGATCGAAGACTTGCACTATCGGGTTAAGTTGCCGCGCGAACTGGATAAGGGCGAAGTCGAAATCGAAGTAATCGCTTCGGGGCTGAATTTCAGTGATGTCATGAAGGCGCTCGATCTCTATCCGGGATTCGCCGATGGCCCGCCGATGCTCGGGGCGGAGTGCTCGGGACGAGTGACGCGGGTGGGTCCCCAGACGCAGTGGCAAGTGGGAGATGAAGTGATCGCCGTTGCCCCAGGCTCGTTCGCCACGCACGTGATCGTCAACGAGGCATTAGTGGCCTACAAACCACGGCGACTATCGCATCAACAGGCCGCTTCGCTTCCGATCGGGTTTCTTACCGCTGAATACGCGCTCCAAGAGTGCGCGCGGCTACGCACCGGCGATACGGTTCTAATTCATGCGGCCAGCGGTGGGGTGGGACTGGCAGCGATGCAGCTTGCCAAGCTTGCCGGAGTGCGCATTTTGGCGACGGCTGGTAACGATGAAAAACGTCGCGTGGTTCGTCAAGCTGGCGCGAGTGTGGTTATGGATTCACGCTCGCTTGCGTTCGCTCAACAAACACTCGACGCCACCGATGGTGTCGGAGTCGACGCCGTTCTCAATTCGCTCCCGTGCGAAGCGATGGCAGCCGGTCTCTCCGTCTTAAAGCCCGGAGGTCGATTTTTAGAGATCGGCAAACGCGATATCTATAGTGATCGTCCCTTGGGGTTATTCCCGTTCCGTAATAATCTGGCCCTGTTTGCGATCGACTTGGACCAACTCTTTAAGCAACAGCCGCAACGGATGGGTGAGATGCTCGCCCGCCTAGTCGAGCGCTTTGAACGTGGCGAACTTCAGCCGCTGCCGACTCAGGTTTTTGCGGCAGACGATGTCAAGTCCGCCTATCGCTTCATGCAACAAGGCAAACATATTGGCAAGGTCGTCGTCGATTATCGGCAGCGCCCCAGTGAGGTGCGAGCCAGTGAAGTCGGCGGAGGAATGGAGCGACTGCAGTTCAATACGGAAAGCACTTTTTGGTTGGCGGGTGGCTTGGGCGGTTTCGGCATCGAGATCGCACGGTGGTTGGCGGCGCGGGGTGTCAAATCCCTAGTGCTGAGTGGCCGCAATGAAAGGCCATCGCCGGCTGCACGGACCGTGCTGACCGAACTGTCACAAGCGGGCGTGCAAGTGACGCTCCTCCCCTGCGACATCACTGAAGCAAGCGACGTCCGGAGAGTGCTCGAGACCATCAACACTCAACTCCCGCCGCTGCGCGGAGTGGTTCACACCGCCATGGTGCTAGAAGACAAACTGCTTTCGGACCTGGATCCACAAACGCTCGAGCGCGTGCTACGACCTAAGGTGTTGGGTGGTTGGAACCTGCACCGTGAGACACGCGAATTGGAGTTGGACTATTTCATTTTGTTCTCGTCGTTGTCGAGCGTGTTTGGCCATGCGGGACAGGCCAACTACTCTGCCGCCAATGCGGCCCTCGATAGCTTGGCCTACTATCGCCGCAGTCAGGGCTTGCCCGCCACCGTTATCAACTGGGGACACTTGGGAGAAGTTGGCTACCTCGCCCAACGCGCGCAATTGTGCGAACGACTCGAGCGACAAGGGGTCATGAGCTTTAGTGTCCAACAAGCGACCAGTTGTCTTGAATACGCACTACAAAACAAATCGCTTCAACTGAGCGTCCTGCGCATGGATTGGAGTCGATGGCGGGGCTTGGGGCTCACGCAACGCGTCTCGCCGCGATTTGCCCATTTATTGCAGGACTTTACGCGGGCGGATGTTGACGGCGGCCATGAAACATTCTCTGCCGCACAACTCCGAGGACTCGCCGCCGAAGCGCGATTGGAATCTGTAACGCGGATGGTGCGTGGCAAGGCTGGGAGCCTGCTGGGGATCGCACCAGAAAAGCTCACCGCCGATCGTGGGCTACTGGAGATGGGCCTCGACAGTCTCATGGCCGTCGAACTGCGAAATTGGATCGAGGGAGAATTAGAAGTCAACTTGCCCATCTCCACATTGATGCGCAGCGAAAGTCTCAGCCAGTTGATCAACTCGCTCTGCACCGACATTGCAGCCAACTGCACCTCTCCCACCGGCTCCTCAGCGGACACAAAACTTGACCCTACCGTTAGTGAACTACAAGCGGCTTTTTTACTGGAACAACTCCCACAGCTTGGTGAAGCAGAAGTTACACAATTACTCAGTCAGATGCTCCGCAACCAGTAGCTACTCCACTGTTACCAATCAAGTATCCACCGAACCATTCTCCCACCTCAATCTGCTCTCCAAATCCCAGTTCCCCAATTTTTCGGTCGTAAAATCTTTCGGTCGCATCCTCCCCTGCTGAGCGTTAACAGAGCAACCGAAATCTAAGTATCTACTAGGCTCTAATCGACCGAAAAATTTTGAGACCGAAAGATTGAATACTCTCGTAATGATTGAGTATTCTCGAATTGAAGTAGAAGAGGCTGGAATTACTTCTTGATTTTCTCGAATGAGAAACTTCCGCCACAAACTCAGGGGGGGCCCAAGACATAATCATCGGCGCTAATGTGAATACGCCCGTCAAACTCTGGGCGGATGAACATCATGCAGTCCGGTTGAGGCTCGTTCTCCAAATCCAACTGGTCGGTGGCATTGTCGGCCCCACGTACCACAGGCGTCGCGGCGCAAAAGACTCCCAACCATGTGGTGAGAAAAAAATGAGGTTCGGCGTGACTGGTGATGCGTACGGGGGAAGGCATATACACAACCCCTTCAATTAGTTCCGCTTTTTTGCACGCTGGCATTGCATGATATCGCCGCCGGAACTCTGGCGCCGCGAGGCGGTCGCCAGGTTGCAGTTGGGGGATATCAAGCGGCTGCGTTTTAAGTGCTTCGTCAGTCGCCATGGCATTCGCTCATATTACTCTGCGTAACCGTTCACGACAAAGTCGCCGATCCATGAAAGTTTCTACTTTGCAAAGCTGTAGATGCATTCTCCGCGCGAGCTTTCGATCATGTAGAAGACTTCGCCCGCTGGGTTTTGGCCGAAGGCGACCACGGGAATACCACCAGCAATCACCTGTTCGTTTTTGGTAGCTTGGCCGGTAGTTTCATCATAGCTCAGCGCCCAAATTGCGCCAGTCACGTAGTCGGCATAAATATACTTACCAGCCAATTCGGGCACGCGCGAGCTACGATAGACACGCCCGCCAGTGATCGACTTGCCAATACTGTGATCGTATTCCCAAACCGGTGCGATGGGTTCCGAGACATCGGGACGATGCTCGCGGTTGCCGAAAGGGTGTGAACCTTCGCGATCGCTCCAGCCGTAGTTGCCACCGCTCTTGATAACGTTGACTTCTTCCCACAGCTCCTGTCCAACATCACCCGTCCACAGCCGTCCGGATTGTTTATCGAAACTGATACGCCAAGGATTGCGCAAGCCATACGCGTAGATCTCTGGGCGAGAAGCAGTTGATTTGACGAATGGATTATCAGCCGGAATTGCATACTTCTTGCCATCGGCTTCTTTATCCACGTCGATGCGGATGATTGAACCGAGAAGTTGTTGACGGTCTTGCCCCGAAGCCTTGGGGTCATTGCGCGCACCACCGTCGCCGAACGAGACATACAAATAGCCATCTGGCCCGAATTCGATCGAACCACCGTTGTGATTCTGATAGGGCTGTTCCACTTCCAACAAGATTTCTTCTGAGTCGGGATCGGCCTTATTCGGGTCATCCTTCGACACATGAAAACGCGAGATGATCGAAGCGTGATCGGCGCGACGCGTGTAGTACACAAAGAACTGTCCGTTCTCGGCAAACTTGGGGTGCATTGCCAGGCCCAACAGACCCTGTTCGTTGGCGCCATTATCGGGCCACTGAGTGACCTTATCTTGGATATCGAGGAACATATGCGACTGTGCGACGTCGGGGCGATTCTCGAAGACGTAGACCATTCCCAATTGTCCGGCGGCGAACAGCCGCGACTTGTCGCTGTCGGAATAGGTCAACTCCATCAAGCGTAGCTTGCGAACTTGGCCACCTTCATCCACGGGTTCCCATTCGGCGAACTGTAGTTTTGGAAAGGCCAATTCACCGTGCATGTTCAATTTGCCGTCGATGGGTTGTGGGACGGAACCATCTTCGGCGATCTCGCGCACTTTGATATTGCGGAACGAAACGAGATTACCGTGATCTTGTAAGCAGATATGCCCTTCGCCAGCGGTAGCAAAGCCTTCCATCTTGGCAAACTTGCTTTCAGCCACGCGTTCGTTCCACTCTTTGCTTCCCAGCTTGAATCGATAATAGAGTTGTCCATTCATCGAGACTTCGCACTGTGCGGGAGCGATGCGTAAAAAAAGTTGATTCCATTGACCAACGGGACGTGTGGCATCGAGCACGCCATCTTCCTTGACCCAAGAGGGAGCGGTCGGTTTGTAGAGTTGGTAGAGCCAACCCGCTTTTTGTGGGTCATGCCCCCCCGCGTTGTCTTGAATCTGAATTTCTGGACCGCTGTTGTACGGCTTGGGGTAATCTTCGGTAACATGAAAAATCAGACCGCTGTTGCCACCTTCGGAGATGTTGTATTCGAGTGATAGTTCGAAGTACTTGTATTTTTTCTTGGTGATCAGATCCCCTGGTTTGTTTCCGTCACGCACGATGGCACCATCGACGATCTTCCATCCGTCTGAGATCCCTTCTTGTTGATAGTTGCGCCAGTCGTCGAGCGATTTACCGTCGAACAATAGTTGCCAACCGCTGAGCGCTTCGGGGCGGGTGAGTTCATTGACTCCCACATCGGCTCGCGACAAATTTGCAGTGCTAAACATCGAGCCAGATGCCGCCAGCAGACAGCAGGCCCAGCGGTGAAAGGATTTAAGCATGTGAGGAAGCCTCGCAGAGGGTGATGGATGTTAGCGTGATCCGCGTAGTTGGAAAGCGTCACTTTGAGTGCTTGGTTTTATGGCAAACTCGTTGGAGTAAAGCCTTTAGGCGCCATTGCACGGCAAAGGCGGCTAAAGCCTGGACTCCAGCGCAGGTGCGGCTAAAGCCTGGACTCCAGCGCAGGTGCGGCTAAAGCCTGGACTCCAGCGCAGAGTGGAACGATCCAACTAGTGCTTCAGCACAATTTAACTTTGGGGTGGGGTGTAGTGGACGAGGTTACGAGTCCCTTGACTCTACCGAATCAAACGGACTCGTAACCTCGGCCACTACTCGCAAACTAAATATGGATGAAGCACTAGGAAGCTACTTTAATTCTCTTTAGGCTTGGCGTAAAGTCGCCAACCGCAACACATGCTACAATTCACCCCTCCCTGGTCACTAACTTTTTACTGGAGTTGCACGACTTGACCACTGAAAGCCTAGCACTACTGTCACTGCTGCCGATCGCCGCCGTGGCCCTGTTCCTAGTAATTTTGCGTTGGCCGGCTAGCCGCGCGATGCCCATTTCGTACATCGTCGCCGTGGCCTTGGCACTGTTCGTATGGCGGGTTCCAGGTGTTCAGGTGGCGGCGGCTTCCATCAAGGGAATTGTCGTAGCGGTTGAACTGCTGTACATCATCTTTGGGGCTATTCTATTACTCAACACGCTTCGCGAGAGTGGTGCGTTGCAAACCATTCGGCGTTCGTTCAGCAACATTTCCCCGGATCGACGAGTGCAGGTGATCATTGTGGCCTGGTTGTTCGGTTCCTTTATCGAAGGCTCGGCTGGATTCGGTACGCCAGCCGCCGTGGCGGTACCGCTATTGGTGGGACTCGGTTTTCCGGCCCTTTCAGCGGTAATTTCGGGAATGATTATTCAAAGCACGCCAGTCTCGTTTGGCGCCGTAGGGACACCTATTCTTGTTGGCGTAGCCACCGGACTGGCCGGCGATGGGACCATCGACACATTTGCTACCGAGGCGGGATACGAAAGTGGTCGAGCGCTCCTCAGTTTAATTGGCCTGCGCGTGGCGTTGCTGCATGCAATAGGTGGGACGCTGATTCCACTATTTGTGGTCTCAATCATGACCGGCATCTTTGGCAAGCGTCGTAGTTTCGTCGAAGGGCTGCGCGTGTGGCCGTTCGCAATATTTGCCGCTTTGGCGATGACCATTCCCTATCTCTGCGTAGCCTATCTGCTGGGGCCTGAGTTTCCTTCATTGCTGGGGGGGCTGATTGGACTGGCCATTGTCGTACCGGCGGCCAAGGCGGGTTTCTTAGTGCCAAACGCCAACGCGACCTGGGATTTCGATTCGGCCGACAACTGGCCTGCGGAATGGACTGGGAGTACTGTGGTCACTCAAGCCGTAGCACACTCGCGACAGCCATCGTTGTGGATGGCCTGGGTACCGTATTTAATTGTCGCGCTGTTGTTAGTGATCACCCGACAGAAGTTTGACATACCTGGCCTGAACCATTCACCCGAATGGCTCGTCAAGTATTTGTCGCTACCGGTAAAAAACATTCTCGGCACCAGCATCACACAAGTCGTCTATCCACTTTATCTACCTGGGACAGTGTTTATTTTAGCGTCGTTGGCCGCTTACTTTTTGCATGGTATGCATGTCCGCGAGTATTGGGTGGCGTGGCGAGCGTCGTGGCGAACGATCGTCGCTGCATCAGTGGCACTGATTTTCACGGTGCCGATGGTCCAAGTCTTTATCAATAGCGCGGGTGGTTTGGCGGGCTACGATCAAATGCCGATCGCGCTGGCCAGTGGAGTGAAAAATTCGGTAGGTGAGGCATGGCCCATTTTCGCGACGTTCATCGGTGGGATCGGTGCCTCGGTGGCTGGTAGCAACACGGTTAGCAACATGATGTTCGCCCTGTTTCAATACGATGTCGGGTTAAAGATTGGTGTCGATCCCGTCTGGATCGTGGCCTTGCAAGCGGTCGGCGGCGCGGCGGGGAATACCATTTGCGTTCACAATGTCGTGGCTGCATCGGCCGTAGTGGGTCTAATCGGCAAAGAGGGGCTGGTGATTCGCAAGACACTACCCGTCTTCACTTACTACGCTTTGCTGTTGGGAGCGATCGGCTATTCTATTGTCTGGTGGCAGACCAAGGGTGTCGCGAATATCGGTACGCTCATCGCCGCAGTGATTGCACTGGGTGCGGTGCTCACTATCATTGTTACCACGCGTCGCTCTGAATCCGATGAATGAAAATATACTCTAAATCGCATTTCGTTGAAGTACATCCTTTAGGCGCTTATGCATATCGAACGTTAGCGTTCACAGCCTTCATGACTTAAACTTAAACTTAAACGCAAACTAAAACAAAGAGTTTAAGTGCAAGTTTCTGCTACGGTCTCGCATCGACGTACGTTCAAATTCGCAAACAGTTACAAACTAGCAGAGAAACTCCATGACAAATATCAATAGTATCGCGGCGGGCAAGACGAAAGTGGGTTGGATTGGAACTGGTGTGATGGGGGCCAGCATGTGTGGTCATCTGCTCAAGGCTGGTTTTGCGACGACGGTTTACACGCGTAGCCGTGAGAAGGCACAAACTCTGATTGAACAGGGTGCCACTTGGGCCGCCTCGCCGCGCGAAGTGGCCGAGCAAGCCGATGTGGTGTTCGCCATTGTGGGCTTCCCCAGCGACGTCCGCGAAGTTTTCCTCTGTCCAGACAAAGGCGCACTGGCTGGTTCCAAAGCGGGCAATATTCTAGTTGACATGACGACCAGCCAACCATCTTTGGCGGTCGAGATCTACGAAGCGGCCAGAGCTAAAGGAGTTCACGCACTCGATGCGCCAGTCTCGGGTGGCGACAAAGGTGCCAAGGAAGCAATTCTTTCGATCATGATCGGCGGGGACCCCCAAGTTGTCGAAGCCCTGCAACCCTGTTGGCAAGCGATGGGGAAGACAATCGTCCATCAAGGTCCGGCAGGCGCGGGTCAACACACGAAGATGGTCAATCAAACGCTGATCTCCAGCATGATGATCGGGGTCTGCGAAGCGCTGATCTACGGTCAGCGCGCGGGGCTCGATCTGGAGACGGTGTTGAAATCAGTCGGCTCTGGTGCGGCGGGGAGTTGGTCACTAACCAATCTCGGGCCACGCATCATCGCCAACAATTTCGATCCAGGTTTTTTCGTCGAACACTTTGTCAAAGACTTGGGGATCGCCCTGGCGGAAAGCAAACGCATGGGACTGTCGATGCCAGGGCTCGCGCTGGCCGAACAACTTTATCTGTCAGTGCAAGCCCAGGGCTGGGGCAAACGCGGCACACACGCCCTGACACTCGCCCTAGCTGCGATGTCGGGCTTTGAGTGGGAAAGCCGATAGCAATTAGTATCGCTCACCGTTTTCGGGTTTATCGCGGCGGGAGCATGACTGGCGGCTACCATCACCCTGCCGCCGGGATAAACCCGAAACGGTGAGGAATCAAGCATAACTTAGCGAGTGCGTCCCGAACACCCATTTGTCGCTCAGTCCCAACTTGGACTTGCAGCCGACCATGAATTATTGGATAGGTGGAATTACCGCTTGTGATCGACGATTAAATTAACTCGTAGCTAGCAATTCCATTCTCCGTATCCACTCACTTGCAATGAGCATCATGGCTGAACCGCAGTCGATGATTTTCCCTTTTCCGAATCAGTCCGCCCGGATTGTCGACGCGTCTGAGCGCGGCGATGATACGATCGTGATCACCGGCATCGGGATCGGTGCCAGTCTCGGTTCCTCCCGCGAAGAAGTATGGCAATCGATCCAACGTGGCGAGAGTGGCGTGCGGTTGACGCGGGCCAGCGATGGTATCGGATCGTTGCGTCTGCCGTGTGGCATGGTCGATTGGCTCGAAGACAATCCTTACTCGCTCAAATCGATTCGAATTACCGAACACGTCAGCCACGAAGCGCTCAACGATGCCGATTTGCCGTGGGAGACACTCGATCGCAATCGCTTTGCGTGCAGTCTATCGGCGCAATTCGGCGATATCGGCTACATGTACTTGCCACCCCAGACGCGCGATCAAAATCCATTGCGGAGCGACGGTCATCGGTGGTGGGATCAATTTCTTCCCTGCTCTGTTTCCCAAATAATCGCTGAGCAATACGACCTTCGCGGCCCTCGCTTGTGTCATACGACCGCCTGTGCCTCGGGTTTGATTAGCACGATTACGGCGGCGCGATTGTTGCAAGATGATCAAGCTGATTTTGCATTGTGTGGCGCGGCCGACACCGTGGCGGAAATGGTGATCGCGGCCTTCAATCGCTTAGGTGTATTGTCCCCAGGGCCAGATCCCGCGACCGCCTGTCGCCCCTTCGATACCACTCGCAATGGTTTTGTGATGGGGGAAGGGGCGGCCATGTTCGTGCTTGAGAAACGTTCCTCGGCTATTGCTCGTGGTGCAAAAATTTATGCGGAGCTAGCTGCGTTTCAAATGCTTTGCGCAGCGCATCACGTCACCGGATTGGATGGTGAAGCCGAAACGCTCATTCATCTCATGCGGCAATTAACTCGCAAGGCGGGTTGGGAAGGGATGGGCCCTCAATACATCAACGCGCATGGCACCGGAACGGAGCAGAACGATCGCAGTGAATTGACGGCCGTCCGTGCAGCTTTCGGCGATGCGGCGGATCAAGTGATGATGAGCAGCAACAAAGCCACATTGGGGCATTTAGTGAATGCAGCAGGGAGCATCGAATTGGCCCTGACCGCCATGGCGCTCCGCGATGGTTTTGCGCCACCGACGATGCATTTGACATCTCCCGAATCGACCGGAAACATTGACTGTTTGCCCGAGTGGGGTGAGCAGCTTGAACTTGATCGCGCGTTGAAACTGTCGTTGGCCTTTGGGGGGCATTTGGTTGGTGTCGCGCTGCAGCGCTCACCTGAGGTCGAGCACCGTCGTGTCCCGCAGCCGCTGGTCGCACAAGCCCGCATACGCGGGCGCCAAGTAGCGCCACTACGCCGCGTGGTCTAAAGCTGTTCTTTCAACTTGCGAAGCTGCTCGCGTAACTCAGCCGCTTCAGCTTCGGCGTCGAGTCGCGCTTCCGTCTCTCGCTGTCGCGCTTCCGCTTCGACCAGCAATTGCTCTTCAGCCGAAAGCAATCGCTCACCGCTATCGGGTCGAATAAACGCCAACTCACCCTCATCAAACTTCAGCAGCAACCCCAGTTCCTGGCTCATGACGCAGCCTTGGCTGTCGGGCGCGAGCGGTTGATACTCGCCGTTGACTAGGCGATTGCCTTGTAGTGGTGGATTGAGATAGTCTTGGGTCGGATCGAATAGGAAATACTCCTTGACACCGATGTGGGCAAAGATCTTGGGCTTCGTTTCCAAGTCCCGTTTTTTGGTTTTCTTGGAAGTGGTCTCAATCACCAGTTGCGGAGCTAGGCCCTCATCCCATATTCGAAAAGTCCGGCGGCGGAACTGTTTGAGTCCCTTGGCGATAAATGCATCGGGTACGACAAACTTCTTGGGATTCCCTTGTTCGTAGTAGACCAATAAGTCACCACTGACATAGACCTCTTGCCCGCGATAATACTGTTTGAGAATATCGATGTGCCGCACCATGGCATCACGATGCAGATCGGTTTCACCCATGGGCTTGCCATCCGATTCTGGATATTCGATAACGGTCGTGAAGATGCTGGCCATACCGCTCAAAATTCCGATTGGGACATGAAGTGACTACCGTTCATTATAGCCTAAATCCGACACTTCTCGCTCAACACCACCACGTGCAACCTCGTTCCCAGGCTCCTGCCTGGGAACGCATTGTCTTAGAGGCTCTGCCTCCCGTATTCTTGGAACCAACGACGCTTCGGCAGGCGGAGCCTGCAATGCATCGGGTTCCCAGGCAGAGCCCGGGAACCAGTTGGTGGCGATCAGCGAGTAGTGTCCTAAATTCACTCCAAATCGTGTGCTACGATGTTCGCTTTTCGGGCACGCCCGGCGGAGCAGTTTATGTCGCCTAAAACAGAGTTCGCGCAGCGGATCGAAAACCTCCGCGAGCAGATCCGCTACCATGATCGAAAATACTACACCGAGGCCCAGCCCGAGATTACGGACCTTGAATATGATCGCCTGCAGCAGCAGCTCAAACAACTTGAGGTTGAGTATCCTGAGCTAGTCACTCCTGACAGCCCCACGCAACGAGTCGGTGAGGAGATCGTCGGTGAGTTGCAGCCGGTCAAGCATCGCGTACCGATGTTGTCGATCGAAAACACTTATAGCTTGCAGGAGTTGGCTGGTTTTTTTTCGCGCGTGCAGAAAAACTTGGCTAGCGAAGGGGAAGAAGTCGTCGAGTGGGTGCTTGAACTGAAGATCGATGGTGTGGCGGCGGCGATCGTCTACGAACATGGACTGCTGGTGCGAGCGGTTACGCGCGGCAATGGTCAGGTGGGCGATGACATCACGCATAACATTCGTACCATCGTAGACATTCCACTGAAACTCGCCGGTCAGCCACCGGAATTGCTTGAGGTCCGTGGCGAAGTCTACATGACCAACGGCGACCTGGCGCATCTCAATCTTAAACGTAGCGAACAGGACCTCCCCCCCTACGCTAACACCCGTAATGTTACCGCTGGGACCGTCCGGCTGCTCGATCCCAAACTGGCTGCCGAGCGAAGATTGCGATTCTTCTGCCATGGTGTCGGCTACTGCGAGGGGATGCACGCCACGAATCATATCGATTTTCTAAAAGAACTGGCCAGCTATGGATTGCCAGCCACGCCACACGTCCGCAAATTCGACAACGCTCAAACGGTGCTCGATGAAATCGATCAGATCCAGGAGCAATTGCACGAGCTGGACTTTGAGGTCGACGGACTAGTATTGAAGGTCAATCAATTTGCGCAACGCGATCTGCTCGGGTCCAATAGTAAATCACCGCGCTGGGTCGTGGCCTACAAAATCGAGAAGTACGAAGCTGTCACCCGTTTGAACGAGATCCGTGTCCAAGTAGGGAAGACTGGGACAATCACGCCTGTGGCCGAATTGGAACCAGTGCAATTGGCCGGGACCACCGTCGCTCGCGCCAGTCTACACAATGCCGAGGAGATCGAGCGGAAGGATGTCCGTGTGGGGGACTGGGTCGTAGTTGAGAAGGCGGGGAAGATCATACCGCACATTGTCCGCGTTGAACTCCATCGGCGAGAAACAGAGTTGTCTCCATTTGAGTTTCCCACGCATTGTCCTGAGTGCAAAACGTTGTTGGTCAAGGACCAGGGTGGCGTGTATATTCGCTGCAGCAATGCAGCCTGCCCCGCCAAGCTCAGGCAGCAACTCCGCTATTTCGCGGGTCGTAGCGCGATGGACATTGATGGGCTGGGGGAAAAGATCGTCGATCAATTGGTCGATGCGAATTTGGTGAACAGCTACGCTGATCTATATCGACTGACCAAGGAGCAGCTTTTAACACTCGACAGCTTTGGCGACCGCAAGGCCGAGAAGCTGCTCAGTGGAATCGTCGCTAGTCGCGACCGTGGACTAGCGCGTGTGTTGGCAGCGATCACCATTCGCCATGTCGGTACGCGCGTCGCTAGCCTGTTGGCTCGAGCTTTTCCAACCATTGAGCAACTGCAAGCCGCCACCGTCGAAGATCTAGCCGCCGTGGACGAGATTGGTCAGATCATCGCCGAGAGTGTTCAAGACTATTTACAAAGTGAAAATGGACGACAAGTGATCGACGGTCTGCGCGACGTGGGAGTGCAATTGGAATTGGCCGAGTCGGATCGGGCCGTGGTGGCGGCCAGTCAGGGGGCGGGTGTTTTGGCTGGCAAATCGCTCGTCGTGACCGGCACGTTGACTCGTTACACCCGCGACGAGATCCAAGCCTTGATAGCGCAACACGGCGGCCGCGCCGCCAGCAGTCTTTCTAAGAGCACCGACTACTTGGTCGCCGGAGAAAAGGCGGGGAGCAAATTGGAGAAAGCCCAACAACTCGGAGTCAGAGTTCTGAGTGAAGCTGAGTTCGAAGAGTTAATACAGCAGATTTGAACTACAAGTACGAATACTAATTCGTCAAAGATTGGCGAAACGAGCGGATGAGCGCGGTTTCTCCCAGGTCGAAACGCTGTTCCAAAACGGCATCAATCATGGCGCTGGTCAAACCAGGTAAAGCGGCACTTTCATTGATCGCTTGGTAATCCGCTTCAGAGCCAGACAACACATGCATCGTCAGTTGCTCGCCGTCATGACGCCAAACCTCGGGCACTCCCATGGCAGCAAACAAAGCCATTTTGGGAATTGCTGAAGATGTGATTTCGACTTCGATTACTAAGTCAGGTGGCGGATCCAACTGCAAATCCACTTCTTGTTTGATGCGAATCTGCTCAGCGTGTTGCACGTAGTACGACTCGTCAGCTTCAAATCCCTTCTTCATATCCTTCCGTTTGAATGTCGTCGACGCCACACTTTGAATCTCAATGCCCCGGACTTCGGAATAGGTTTCAACCAACCGCCCGATAAGGCTTCCAATGTTCTCGTGCTGCCGTCGGGGGTTCATCAACTCTAGCATCCCTTCAAAGTAGGTCATTCGAGGAACACTGCCACGCCGTTGTTCAGAAAGCTCCACGTACGTGTCCCAACGCACATTTTCAAGCAACGTTCGAGTTTCGGCAGGCAAGACAGACGTTTGCATTTCAATTGCTCAGTGGGTGAAGTCGATCGGAGCGGCCCTGTTCAACCACAGTGTATCATTCGAGAAGATTACCAGCAACGTTTTCACTTGCGTCGTTGCAAGAGGTTGCCCGCGAATGGACACCAATTAGCGCGAATATTGTGGCAGTTATCGCTAGTCACGCCCGCCGCGATTGGTGCCCGGTGGATTTTCTGGACACAATCAGCCATTGCAGACGCTCTCCTTCAATCTGCCTCGCTAGTTCATCGCCAAGCGGTCACTGCAAGCAAGCCGTGTGCCGAACACTATTGGGACACTCTGCTTTCCCGGGGAAAGTGGCAGAGGGGACTAAGTGGCAGAGGTGGCAGTGCACATCGTCGAGTGGTTCGACGGGCACCCGTTCGAGTATGCGTCTCGTGCGACACTGCATCTTTCCTAAAGGCAATAGATTTATCCTCCCATCCGGATGGACGGATGCACCTTGATGCGGTGCACTGTGCCCGTACGCTCCTCCCGCACGCTCTCGATACTGTGCACTGTCCCCGTACGCTCTCCCTGTCCCCGTACGCTCTAGCCCACGTAGGCTCTATCGATGGACTTCAGGGGATGTCGTTACGACAGGAAAATTTGTCGACAGGAAAATGTCTGCACAGACTGGCTAATCTTCCTGTCGTAAAATATTCCTGTCGCTTCCCCGCATGGTTGCGAATTTCGGGCCAGAGGTGACGCAACTCAACTAACGTGATCGAACTAACAATAAAAACTGGTTCACTCGCGAGTCAAGTTGGCAAAGGTCTACTCCCATTGGTCCATCAACCAGGGGCTGACCCAGGGATTGTTCCAAGCGTAGCTGGCAGAATATATGGATACCAACAAGGCTACTTCTACCAACCGTCGAGCCCAGACGCTGTTGATCGTGCGTAAGCCGTTAATGGCGACAAATATCCATAGGGGTGTCAACCAAAAGGACCAGCGAAAGCCGCTGGCTACTCCGCCGTAGTTGCGATCTTCTAATGGTCGGGCCAGATAGAAGCCGATGGCCACGACACTGGTGGCTACAATTGCGGCGACGATGAGCAAGCGTGGATCGCGCCAGACAAGCCAACTGAGTCGCTCGCGCCAGACGACCACGCAACCCCATAGTGTCACGAACCAAAAGGGTGTCAAACTGAAGATGCCATGGTGACCGATGAGCGAGTGGAAACAGTAAACCAACCGATCGGGCTCTCCTTTATCGACCCCCTGCTTGCGATCGCTGGTCCAATAGCTCCCGGGATAGTCATACCAATCGCCCCATTGATAAACACCGATGACTTGGTTGTTTGCCTTTGTGGTTTGGGAATCGGATGCGATGTGTTGCAGGGCGATGCGGAGTTCGTTGTCGGCGTCCCAGTACTCGTACACGCCGCTGCGTCGGGCGGGGGCGATGGTGGCGTTGCTCGAGCACTGGATGTCGTGCGCGCGGAGTTGTTCGGCGACCAGCTCCACGGACAATTGGTCGATCGGAATATCCCGTGGAGCTGTGAAGTCAAACAGTTTTTCTCCCACGCCGCGATGAGCATAAGCGGGTATCCATTGTCCATGCGCCGCATAGTTAGCAACAAAGAAGGCCAGAGCGACAGGTAGCAAAGCGGGGAGATAGCCGAGGAGTGTGCGTCGCGCGTCGATCAACAATAAGATGCCACCTGCGGCGGCAATCCAACTCAGGGCGGGCAATTCGTTGGCACCACCGAAACTGGTCGCCAAGCCACATAGTACAAACCAGCGCCACCGTTGATCATTCTGTATGACGATGCGATCGATGCACCAGATCGAAACTCCCACCGCCAAAGCGGCCGGTAGGTGATTGTTGAGTGTGGTAACAAAGGTCGACAGATAGGTCCCCCAAGCAATGAAGATCGTAGCGATACACAAGCCCCACGCGCTCAGTCGCTCGCGCTCTAACCAACGCACCGTCAGCCACCACCACGCAACCAAGGGGATCAAGTTGACAATGACCAACATGACTTTGGCGACAAAGAACGGATTGCCCATCAACGTTTGACCGGTAACGGCGCGAATAGCCAAGTAAACGCCGGTGTAGAGAGTCGGTAACAGTGGAGGTTTGCTGCTGTAAAAATGTTGTTTACCATCCGCTCCACGATGTCGCACCAGGTCGATGGTGTACCACGTACGTCGCCGTGTATCGGGATCGCGAATCTCAATCAAATCATCGATTTCATAGCTGCCACTCACGGCCAGCGCGGCGATCGTACACCAGCGGCTGCGATCATTGGCGCTGAAAAAGGGAACTTCGCCGGTCGATGATTGCACTTGTAGAATTCGGCTCAGTTGAACGACCGCCGCGACGATAATGATCAATCGACAGAGCCAACCCAGCGAGCGGGATGGTGAGGGTTGCGGGGTGGTTTGAGTGGCAGGCATAGTCAATGTCAATGAGAATTTGGAATGCGGGTCAATGAACCTTGAGACACTTCGAGCGGTTTACGACCAATCTGGAGACGGTGGGGTTATGATTGATTGGCTTCAGGGTGTTGCGGCCTCGAAGAGAGTTGTTTGCATGGTTCTCCCAATCCCCTCGTCCGCCAAAATGATTCGAATCGAGTGTAGCTTGTCAGTCATCCTCCCGCCGATGCAAGATCGGCGGTGAGGAAATTTCGATTCCCCTCGTCCGCAATGACATCCCTAATTATTTTTTTGCTGCACATCTTTTTGTCGGCCGCGCATTGATCTTGGCCGCTTGCGAGCCGTATTGAAGTTGAGAGTCATATCCCCGTAAGCCCGAGCAGTTTTCGACAAAAAGATGTGCGGCAAAAAGATGAAGCGAGGAAATCCCTACTCCTTCCTTTCAGTCGTTGGCGCTGTATCGCGGGCGATGCTATAGGGGAGTCGCGTGGGGCGATTTTGGGCGGTAATCAATTCAGCTAAAAAGCCCATCGTGATCAATTGCACCCCCAACAACAGGGCTACGATGCAATAGTAAAAAATAGCTTTGCTGTGCAGGTGGACGTCGTCCATGTTGGTGAGGCGACTGATGACCCACAGGGCTGACAGCAATAGCAGTCCCACAAAACCGGTGGCAAACGAACCCAAGCCGATCGTCCCGAGCAAATGTTGCGGGCGATTGCCATAGCCAGTCAAAAAATAGACGGTCAGCAAATCAAGAAACCCTTTGACGAATCGCTCGATACCATACTTGGACTGTCCATGTTTGCGGGGATGATGTTGAATGACAATCTCCGCCACGCGAAACCCCTTCGAAGCAGCCAGGACAGGGACGAAGCGATGCATTTCTCCATACAAGTGAACTTCGTCGAGCACTTCGCGACGATAGGCCTTGAGTCCGCAGTTGTGATCGTGCAAGCGAACTTGGGTTAGCCAACTGATTAGGCCATTGAACACGCGACTGGGGAGAACTTTGTGCCAGGGATCATGGCGCACTTGCTTCCAACCCGAAACGACATCGTAGCCCTCATTGAGTTTGGCGAGCAGATGTGGGATTTCGTTGGGATCGTCTTGGAGATCGGCGTCCATGGTGATCACGAACTGACCGCTGGCGCGCTCGAAAGCAGCGGCGAGTGCTGCGGCTTTGCCAAAATTGCGGCGCAATTTTATTCCGCGCACGTTGGCGTGCTCGGCGGCCAGACGCTCAATGACTGACCACGAGCCGTCGGAAGAACCGTCGTCGACCATCAGTATGGAAGCTTGATAGCCTGCCTGTTGAGTCACCGCTTCGATGCGTGACAGCAATTCCTCCAGACTCTCCTCTTCGTTATAGACGGGGATTACGATGGACAGCAGCATGCGGCTTTTCACTTATGGGCCAAATAAAAAAGGTGTCTGACACTCTCCAGAAACATTTACAATCTTGAACAGACGCTTGGCTCCAAAGTGTCAGACACCTTTTTTGTTTCCAAGGGACTTGATCACAAACAACAGACCGACCACGATTAATTCGGTGGCCAGCCACACGACGCGGAGCCAGACCGCACCGCACAGCGCGGCGGCTGGTCCCACGACGGGAGCTAGTACGATCGACAACACCGCTTCGCGGACGCCAGCGCCACCAGGTAGTAGCGACACAAACCCGAGCACTACGGCCAACGCGCAGGCACCACAGCAACTGAGCACCACGGTGGTAGTCGTCGCCTGTTCAAAATCGGCGATCGGCAAACTACGCAGGACCAAGAGTAGACTCAATCCAAAGGCAATCCACGTCACGCTCAGCCACAGCCAGCCGCGGATAAATAGTTTAGCATCAATTCGCGCGGCCCATGCCTTGAGCGCTTGTGGATCGACACCACGCTGCAGTTTCGGGATTAGCCAACGGAGCAACGGCGGGAAAGTCGGCAGGAAGGTCGAGGCCAATAGTCCCAGGGACAACACTGTTAAACGCCAGTCGATATTGAGCGCTACCATACACACAGCGGCCATGGCACCACCGACCGACATCATGGTCAGCGTCTCCATGAAGATGGTGATGGAAGTAGCTGTTTTCTTGATCCCCAACGGCTCCAGAGCGGCCAAGCGGAGCACGATCACCATCGCTTTCCCCGGAAAATATTTTCCTAGATTCCCGTAGAAGTAGGCCCACAGGATTGTTAGCAGATGCGTCGGTTGTTCGAGCGCTCGGAGGCATTGTCGCCAAAAGAGACTGCCGGGAATCATTCCGAGCGCATACACAACTCCAGCCGCAATCAATCCAGCGGGTCGAGCCAGCCAGAAATTTTTGGCAGCCGTCTCGGCTCGATCGGCCTGTCGGTTCAGTTCGTTGGCTTCAACCGCGTCGCCGGTCTGTTGGGCTTGCAGTCGTAACTCGGCGGCTTGCGCGGTTAGCTCGGTACGTTGCGCGGCAAGCTGCACCGTCGACTTGCGCACGCTATGCACGATCCCCCAGGCTACCAGTCCGAGGATAGCGAGCTGCGCGATTGCTCTAATCCGTTTGTTTCTGGTGGGCAACCAAGCATCCTTGGAATGTTAAAGCGGCTGTGAGGTAGGGATTGTAAGAGGGAGCCAATTTATCAGGTTGAGGACGTTAAGGCTGGGGGGGAGGGAGTATGTAATCGACCGGGAAATAACAGTCGTAGCTACGTTCGCCAGAACGTCGACTCCCTGCCGTCTGGCGACAGCAGCTACACTCCCTGCCGTCTGGCGACAGCAGCTACACTCCCTGCCGTCTGGCGACAGCAGCTACACTTAAGTCTGGCGACAGTAATTTTCCGCACGATGTTAACGTAAAACACTGGTTCACCCGCGATGCAAGATCGCGGGGGTGCACTACGGGTAAGAATCCTCCGTCACGGCCAAACAGTGTAGCTGGCGGGGACGAAATGGGTTAGAATAGAGTTCCTGCCTTAAGTTTTCTCACCGCAGACCCGCGAGCTGCTTGCTATGCCTATCCCCGCAAAAACCGCTGTCGTATTTATTGTCTTTGGGTTGTCTCTTATTTCGCCGTTTGCGATGGCGGAAGACCCGGACGTTGAGCTGGGCAATGAGCGTCAAACCGACGAGGCGATCGCTTACTTCGAGAAACATATTCGACCGCTCTTCGCCCAACGTTGTTACCAATGTCACTCGGAACAAGCGAACGAGCGCGAAGGGGATTTACTACTGGATCGCCGCAGCGGCTGGATGTCCGGTGGCGAGCGTGGGCCGAGTGTGATTGCTGGGGACATCGAAGCCAGTCTACTGGTGCAAGCGGTTCGTTACACCGATCCCGATTTGGAAATGCCCCCCAGTGAACCACTAAGTCCAGTCGAGATTGAGCGCATCGAGCATTGGGTGCGAATGGGAGCGCCTGGGCCGCGCGATGGACAAGTAGCAACGGTCAATCAACCCTCCGATCCGATTGCTGGAAAGCAACATTGGGCCTTTCAACCGCTCGCACCCGCTGTGTTACCGCAGGTGAACAATGTCGCTTGGACTCGCAGCCCCATCGATCAATTCGTGCTGGCTGGACTGGAACATGCAGGTTTGCAACCGGTCGCAGATGCGAGTCCACGAGAGCTCGCGCGACGACTTTCATTTCAGCTCGTCGGACTACCACCCAACCAGCGCATGGTGTCGGCGTTGGAGGCTGCGGACAGTGATCCGGTTTCAGCGGAAAATATTGTGGAGGAAACCGTCGATCGCCTTTTGGCCTCGCCGCAGTTCGGCCAGCGCTGGGGACGTCATTGGCTCGACCTAGCACGCTACGCCGATTCCAATGGACTCGATGAAAATTTTCTATTTCGCGAAGCGTGGCGGTATCGCAATTGGGTAATTGATTCCATCAACGCAGACCTCCCCGTTGATCGCTTTCTGACTGAGCAGATTGCTGGTGATTTGCTCCCCTACGATAGTATTGAACAGCGGGATCAACAGCGAATCGCGGCTGGGTTTCTGGTGCTGGGTCCCAAGGTCTTGTTGGGAGCAGCGCCAGAGCAGCAGCGGATGGATGTCGCTGATGAACATATCGACACTCTGGGACGCGCGATCTTGGGGCAAACACTGGGATGTGCGCGGTGTCACGATCACAAGTTCGATCCGGTACCGACCGCCGACTATTACGCTTTAGCTGGTATCTTCACGTCGACGCGCGTGATGGAGAAGCGGCACATGCTCAATCAACAACGGGTGATGGAGCAGTTGATTGGGCTGGGTGAAAACGGCGATGATCGCAATGGAGCCTACGAAGAATATTGGCGGAAACTCCCTGACATAAAAAAGAGGATGGGGACCGCCGAGGAGGTGCTCAAGTCGCTCGAAGCCAACGACGCGGACCAATTTGCGAAGCACCTCGAGAAAAATCGTGATGCGGTCGCGGAGATTGCTATCGACGAAACGACTGCCATTGAAGAACGTATTGCTGCACAACAAAGATTAGTCGCGGAGTTGAAGCAGACGATCGATCAGCCAGTCAAGATTCCGCCACGCGCCATGATTCCTAGAGAAGTGGAGCAGCCAGCTAACGAAGCCATTCGTTTGGCGGGACAACCTGAGGCGCTGGGGGACGAAGTACCGCGTGGCTTTTTGACTGTGCTCAACAATAGCTCGACTCCGACGATTGCGGCGGGGAGGAGTGGACGTCTGGAGCTGGCCCAGTGGTTGACCAACGGTGAGAGTCCGTCTGGGCAATTGGCGGCGCGAGTTTTAGCCAACCGCGTGTGGCAGCAAATGATTGGTCGTGGGATCGTTCGGACAGTTGATAATTTTGGTCGCACGGGCGAGGCACCCACTCATCCAGAATTGCTCGATTACTTAGCGGATCGCTTGATCGATTCGGGCTGGTCGATCAAGCACTTAGTGCGTGAGATCGCGCTCAGTCGTACGTTCGCTCTGAGTAGTCAATACGATTCCGAGAGCTATGCGCAAGACCCCGACAATCAATTGTTGTGGAGAGCCCATCGTCGTCGGCTGGAGCCTGAGTCGCTGCGCGACGCGATGTTGGTAGCCGCCGGAGGACTCGATCAAGCACATTATGATTCGACGGTCGACTACTTGGGGGACCAAGCCACGGCGGTCGGCAAGAACAAAGTTCGTCGCCGCACCGATTTTCCTTGCCGTAGCGTCTATCTGCCAGTGATTCGCAACGATTTGCCGGAGATCTTTGAATCGTTCGACTTCGCCAATCCGCACACGACGACCGGAGCACGACCCAAGACGATCGTTCCATCGCAGGGCTTGTTTATGCTCAATGATGAATTTGTAATGTCGACGGCCGAAGCCACCGCGCAGCGGATCCTAGCGGAGAGTCCCACTGACGATACTAACGCTCAGGTCGATCTGTTGTTCGAATTGGTATGTAACGCGGTACCGACTGAAGATGAACGCGGAGCGATTGTCGGATTCTTGCAGCGAACCGAATTGTCGCTGCACAGCCAATCCAATAATTCCGAGGTTGTCGAAGATTTCAAGCTACGGGCATGGGCGCTCGCCTGCCATGCGTTGTTCGCATCCAGTCGTTTTCAATTTGTTGAATGAAAGTTAGGTTCCATGAATTGCAATCAGTTTATAGCCCGCTCCACGCGTAGAGCCATGTTGAAGAACAGCGCCTGCGGCTTCGGACAGATCGCCCTGTCGGCTCTGCTCGCGTCTGGATCGCCACTGTCGGCCAGTGAACAACCAGCCGAATTGGCTCCGAAGCGGCCACACTTTGCACCTAAGTTTAAACGGATCATTTTTCTATTCATGTGGGGTGGCCCCAGCCACGTCGATTTGTTCGATCCCAAACCACTACTGAATCAACGCGCTGGCGAAGTGCTGGCTGGATCGTCAGTGGGGAAAGATAAGGCGGAACTAGGCAAGCTAATGGGATCGCCGTTCCGTTTTGCTCAGCATGGCGAGGGTGGCGTGTGGATCAGCGAGTTGTTCCCGGAATTGGCAAAGCAAGCCGATAAGCTATGTGTAATTCGTTCGCTCCATACCGAGGGGAGTGCGCACGGTGAAGCACTGTTGCGGCTGCATACGGGCCAAGCCAATTTGGTGCGCCCCAGCGTCGGTGCCTGGGCCAGCTACGGACTCGGGAGCGAGAATGACAACCTGCCAGCGTTTATTACCATCTCGCCCCCCCGTGGCCACGGGGGCGTTCAGAATTATGGGAGTGCCTTTTTGCCCGCGATCCATCAGGGGACAGCGATTGGCTCAGCCGAAACACCGATCAACGAGGCACGTGTCTCGCATGTTGGCAATGCGCGCATCGACATAGCTCGACAACGCGATCAACTCGATCTAGTGCAGACACTCAATCGCCAGCACTTGCAACGCAGCGTCGAAGACCAAAGTCTGGAGGGCTTGATCGCCAACTATGAACTCGCCTTTCGCATGCAGTCGACGATTCCGCAAGTGATGAATCTGAGCGATGAGACGCAAGAGACCTGCGACCTATACGGCCTGGGTTCAGAAGCGACTGAGAATTTTGGGCGGCAGTGCTTGCTGGCTCGCAAATTTGCAGAAGCGGGCGTGCGGTATATCCAAGTTTCGACCGACTACACTTGGGATCATCACAAACAAGTCGAATCGGGTTCGATCACTGAGGCAGCCAAGGTTGATCGTCCCATCTCGGGCTTGTTAACCGACTTGGGGCGGCGCGGTTTGCTGGAAGATACTCTGGTGTTATGGGGAGCCGAGTTTGGTCGTACGCCATGGGTCGAGAACGGCGATGGACGCAATCACCATCCGCAAGGCTTTACCATGTGGATGGCTGGCGGTGGCGTGCAAGGTGGAATGACCTATGGTGCCACCGACGAGTTTGGTTATCGCCCCGTTGAGAATCCCGTCCACATGCACGACTTGCACGCCACGCTGCTGTACGGCCTGGGACTGGATCACGAGCGGTTGACCTACCGCCACGCCGGTCGCGATTTCCGATTGACCGACGTACACGGACGAGTCGTGAGTGAGCTGTGGGGATAACATGCTTGGGTCAATCAGGCGACGCAAGCCGAGGCTCGTTGCGGGGAATTGGAACCGCCAGTTGTTATGTGATAAAGAGACGCCGTGCTATTCAAGGCGGTGTCCACTAGGGAATTGTAGAAGCGAGCAAGCGACAAAAAGATGTGCGGCAAAAAGATTAGATGTTCGTAGCCTGTCCGCTGCTAACTCTCGCGTTCTTTGTGCTCCATTGCGGCTACTCTTGACTTTTGGTCTCTCTTCACCGCTCGAGAGTATTGCCACGAGAGAGCGCAAGGAACGCAAAAATCTAAAACTCAGAGCGTAGCGAAGTGCTATCGCGGTTCGAGCATGTCCATCTTTTTGCCGCACATCTTTTTGTCGGACGTCGTATTTCGAGAAGCTCTCTTCACGGGTTTAGCCGGCAGGAGTTTCGTAGCTACGTTCGCCAGAACGTCGACTCCCTGCGGTCTGGCACGGGTTTAGCCGGCAGGAGTTTCGTAGCTACGTTCGCCAGAACGTCGACTCCCTGCGGTCTGGCGACCGCAGCCACGGGTAAGATCCAACAGTTGTATCGCGCTCGACCGATTAGGTTTCGTAGCCGAGGTTGGGTGAGAGCCAACGCTCTATTTCTCGCAGACTCATCCCCTTGCGGCGGGCGTAGCCTTGCACTTGATCTTGGGTCAAACGATCGACGGCGAAGTAACGCGATTCTGGATGAGCAAAGTACAACCCACTCACGCTGGCACCGGGCCACATCGCGTACGACTCGGTGAGCTTGACGCCGGTCTGCTCGGTGGCGTTCATCAACTGAAACAAAATCGCCTTCTCCGTGTGGTCGGGACAAGCGGGATAGCCCGCGGCGGGACGAATGCCGCGATACTTTTCCTCAATTCGCTGATCGTTTGACAAACCTTCGTCAGCACCAAAGCCCCAGTCGACGCGGGCGCGATGGTGCAGCAGCTCGGCAAACCCCTCCGCCAAGCGATCGGCCAAGGACTTGATCAAGATCGAGTTGTAATCGTCCCCTTGCAGTTCATATTCCTTGGCGAACTCGTCGGCACCATCGCCAGCGGTCACTACAAAACCGCCGATAAAATCTTGACGCCCTGAGTCGCGCGGGGCAATGTAATCGGCCAGTGATCGGAAATCTTTTTGTCCCTGTCGCTCCCACTGCTGTCGTAGAAAATGAAATGTCTCGAGTTCATGTTGGCGAGTATCATCGCGATACACGATCACATCATCATCGACGCTGGCTGCGGGCCAAAAGCCGTAGATACCATGCGCCTTGATGCGCTGTTCGTCGATGATTTTCTGTAACATCTGCTGTCCGTTGTCGAACAGCTCGCGGGCTTCCTTCCCGACATAGGCATCGTCAAAAATCTTAGGGTACTTTCCCTTCAGCTCCCACGACATGAAAAAGGGGGACCAGTCGATGTACTCGGCGATCTCGGATAGAGGGAAATCGCGGAGGAGTTGCGTCCCAGTGAACTTGGGTTGAGGAATGTCGACGCTACTCCAGTCGGTTTGAAAGCGTTTTTGGAGAGCTTCGGCGTAAGGGACCAAAGTGACTTTACGAGCTTGATAGCTGGCGACCAATTCCTGTTGCTGCAGACGATTTTCGGCGGCGAACTTTCCACGCGCTTCAGCACGGCAAAGCTTTTCGACCACTCCTACACTCCGCGAAGCATCGAGCACATGCACGACTTCGTGATCGTAGTGCGGAGCGATCTTAACGGCAGTGTGCTTAGCGCTGGTCGTCGCGCCACCGATGAGCAGGGGGATGTTGAGCTTCAGACGCTTCATCTCCTTGGCAACATAAGACATTTCATCCAGGCTAGGAGTGATCAAACCAGAGAGACCAATCACGTCAACACTTTCCTTGGCGGCGGTCTCGATGATCCTTTCCGCAGAGACCATGACCCCCATGTCGATCACTTCGAAATTGTTGCAGGCTAGCACCACCCCCACGATATTTTTGCCGATGTCATGCACGTCTCCCTTGACCGTGGCCATCAGCACTTTACCGCGACCAGTGGAGGCGGCAGCGCCAGCCGCAGCTTTCTCCTCTTCCATGAACGGGGTCAAATAGGCGACCGCTTTCTTCATTACTCGCGCCGATTTGACGACTTGTGGCAAGAACATTTTGCCAGCCCCGAACAAATCCCCGACGACGCTCATGCCGTCCATCAACGGACCTTCGATCACATCCAGGCAGCGACTCGATTGACTGCGGGCTGCTTCTGTGTCTTCCTCGACGAACTTGTCGATGCCACGAATCAACGCATGCTTGAGACGCTCGGCCACCGGCGCATCGCGCCATGCCAAGTCCTCGCCGACTGCTTCCTTCCCCTTGGATTTGACCTTCTCAGCGAATTCCAGCATCCGCTCAGTGGCATCGTCGCGACGATTGAGCAATACATCCTCGACACGTTCGAGCAGATCTTTGGGGATCTCTTCGTAGACCGCCAACTGTCCAGCGTTGACGATCCCCATGTCGAGTCCCGCGCGGACGGCATGATAGAGAAACGCGGCATGCATGGCTTCGCGAACGTAGTCATTGCCACGGAACGAGAAGCTGATGTTGCTAACACCACCACTGATCTTCGCGCCAGGGCAGAGTCGTTTGATCTCGCGCGCGGCTTCGATAAAGTCGACTGCGTAGTTATTGTGTTCTTCGATACCGGTGGCCACGGTCAAAATATTGGGGTCGAAGATGATATCTTGCGCCGGAAAGCCCACTTGTTGAGTTAACAGGCTGTAAGCCCGCTGACAGATACGGACTTTTTCGCTTTTCGAAGTGGCTTGCCCCTGTTCATCAAAGGCCATGACCACGACCGCAGCACCGTAGCGACGCACCAACTGTGCCTTACGCAGGAACTCAGGTTCGCCATCCTTGAGGCTGATTGAATTCACGATTGACTTACCTTGCGTGTTTTGCAAACCAGCTTCCAAGACTTCCCACTTGCTGCTGTCGATCATGACAGGGACGCTGGCAATGTCGCTTTCGCCAGCGATCAAGCGAAGAAAACGAGTCATGGCGGCGGGGCCATCGAGCATGGCGTCGTCCATGTTGATGTCGATGATCGTCGCCCCACCCACGACTTGTTGGCGCGCCACTTCGACCGCTTCTTCAAAGTTGTCATTGCGAATCAGTCGAGCAAATGCGCGTGAACCGGTCACGTTGGTCCGTTCGCCAATCATCGTAAAGCTGGCTTCGGGACGCAGCACGCATGCCTGGGTTCCGCTCAAGCGAGTGTAGATCGGCAACTGGGGTGCGCGGTGCGGTTGATACTGGCTAACCTCCTGCGCGATGGCGCGAATGTGATCGGGCGTTGTGCCACAGCAACCGCCGACAACGTTTACCCAACCATTGGCGGCAAACTCACCCACATACTCGGCCATCTGTTTGGGGTCGAGATCATAGCCACCAAATTCGTTCGGCATTCCCGCGTTGGGGTAACAACTGATCGCCACGTCTGAAATCTTGGAGAGTTCTTCAACGAACGGGCGCATGATCTGCGGACCCAACGCACAGTTCATACCGACGCTGAACATGGGAAAGTGATTGACGGCGTTCCAAAAGGCTTCCACGGTTTGGCCACTGACGAAAGTCCGACCACCTCGATCGAAGGTCGCGCTCAGCATGACCGGGACACTGCGCCCGCTGTCAGCGAAATACTTGCTAATCGCAAACAGACACGCCTTCAAATTGAGTGTGTCGATCACCGTTTCAGGAAGGAGCAGGTCGACGCCCGCTTCCACCAAGGCGGCAACTTGCGAGTAGTAAGAATCGACCATCTCGCCGTAGGTCGTATTGCGGTAAGCGGGATCATCGACACGCGTGCTGATGGCGGTCTGCTTGGTGGTGGGGCCAATGCTGCCTGCCACAAACCGCGGTCGATCGGGATTCTGTGCGGTGAATTCCTCCGTGGCCACGCGCGCGCACGCGACTGCGGCGAAGTTGATCTCTTTGACCAATTCATTGGGGAGTGCAAACTCCTCCATGCCCACGAGGCTAGCGCCGAAGGTGTTGGTTTCGACAATATCAGCTCCCGCCGCGAGATACTGGCGGTGGATGTCGGTGATCGACTGCGGATGGGTCAGGCACAGAATATCGGTGAAATTTTTAAGGTCCTTGGTGGGATCGTGATCGGCAAATCGCTCGCCCCGTACACCTGCTTCGTCGAGCTTCAGGCGTTGCACCATCGTCCCCATAGCACCGTCGAGGACCAAAATACGCTGGCCAACCAGTTCGCGCACTAAGTCTGAATTCTGGTAACGACTGCTGTTCATAAACCACCTAAAGGTAGGGTGTGTGGAGTTGATTCATCCGTCCATCCGGATGGTTCATTATTTACGAGAGAAGCGGTTTCGTCAAGGTTGAGTTGGGAGGCCAGGTTTCAGGTTTCAGGTTTCAGGTTTCAGGTTTCAGCCGAATTAGGGCCAAAGGCCCGGCAGATTGTCTAGCCCAGGCTACAGGCCTGGGACATTGACGGGAGTCGACAGCCGGTAGGGCCAACGGCCCGGTAGATTCGCATCGATTGTAGCCCCGAAGCGTATCGCGAAATGCAGAATGCGTGAATCGGCCGGGCCTTCAGCCCTATCACATTCCGAGATGCTCCGTCCCCCAGGCCTTCAGCCTGGGCTAGAAAATCGACCGGGCTTTCAGCCCTAAATCCTCCACCCACCCCACCCATCTCTCCCATCTCTCCCGTCTCCACCATCTCCACCACTCCACCACTCCACCACTCCATCTCTCCATCTCTCCATCTCTCCATCTCTCCATCACTCCATCTCCCCATCACTCCATCTCCCCATCTCTCCATCTCTCCCATCTCCCCCTCTCCTTGCCTCCCAATCTCCTGCTCTCTCAGTCGGAAAAGTCGACGTAGGAGTTAAAAAACTCAAGACCGTCACAATCGGCACCGATACAACCAGAGAGGACACCATAGCCGCAATTGCTCCATTGGCTTTTATGGCTTGATTTGGTTGGGACAGTTCATGTACTTAGTTAGGTGGTAGCTGGACGTAGCGGAGTGGCTTCGCTCCGTTGTAGCCTACGCCGAGACAGCCCGCGCAGGGAAGGATCACCATGACTCACGCGACATCCGCTAGAACCACCGATAGAGATCGCCTTAGATCGCGTTCTGCGGGGACCGCGCGCGGCGTGGTGCCTGAGAATGCACCGGTCCTATTCCGCCTGCCGGTCATTGCGGCGGCGGAGCCAGTTCCACCGCCAGTGGTTGAACGAACGGCGATGGCCAGCGGTCACCGAGTGGGAGAATCCACGCCTGTTAGCATGCCAGCGGTCAGTGCGGTCAGCGAGTCGGCTGCTGCCAGTTTGGCGAGTCCTACTGTGCAAGCCAAAATAGAACATCCCGCGACGACCTCGGTACTTGGTGCGCAGCGAAGTTGGTGGGAGCATTGGTCAAGCGGAGTGGTGTTGATTCTGTTGATCATTGCCCTGGTTACAGCCAGCATCCTAGCTCTCAATGATGGGGGGAAAGGACGAGTAGCTCAGTTGGCTGGCGAGCCGCTGACGGATGGGTTGGATGAATTTGATCTGTCCAACGTAACCATTCCAGACATGGTCACACCCGCTCTGCCGGTAGCTGCTGCTGGAAACCAATCTGGCTCGACTCCGGTTGCCAGCACTGGAGTTGGCAAGGAAGTAGCAGAGCCCACATCCGACATCGCTGTTCAAGCTGCAGCAATCGCTCAATCAAAAACTGCTAGCCAATCGCAAACAGAAGTTAGTGGTTCGGAGATCACCTCTAAGCCGGAAGAAATGCCGAGTCGAGGGTTAGCTTTAGATCGCAGTTTGGAGCTGACTTCTAAACCGCTGGCGTCTGAACTTAATTCTTCAGCCCTCGTCGCTGCGCCAACTAATGCCGTCCCTGTAGCGTCGACAGTTGCAACGTCGACAACGCTAGATGTAAAAACGCCGTCGGGCGAGTCGTCTCAACCGCCGCAAGCTACGTTGACTCTCCCCACTGCGGCCAATTTAGCAGGTGGTATGACAACGGCAATGAAAAAAGTGCCGACCGACAATCATTCTGAGTTGCAGACCAACGCGTCCTCGCCACTTGCGTCACTCGATTTGCCAGTTGGAATTGCTCCACTTCCCCTGTTCGACCCCAATGACATTGGTCCCCGCGCTGGACTACCAGCGGTTGGGAGCGCAGGGGTTAGTGTCCCGAGTTTAACAGCCAGTGGCCCCACGGCGACACCGTACAACGCCGCTTCAAATTCAGCGCCCACGGCACCCTCTACCCAGAGTTTGCCCGGTTCCAGTCCGACTTTCTACGATGGCGCGGCGATTGGGAGTGAATTGCATGCGGGAGCAGTGAGTGGTGGTGGGCCGGTCGATACCAACCTCCCCAGTTACGCCACGATACTCGCCTCCGCCACGCGATCAGTCACTAATTCCGCAGCCAACCAACCCCCTGCGGCCAACCAACCGATTGGTGGAAGCACGCTAGGCGCTGCAACGCCATCTACGGGAACTCAACCTGCTACAGCGGCGATGCAATCGACGGCGGTCCCCTCAGCGACACCGGAACTGGATATCGCAGCGATTGTGAACGCCTATCGACACTTCAGCGAAATTAATCAGGGGTCGAGCGGTACAGCGAGCAATCGTTACCCGACGGCAACTTCACCTGCGTCTGGGGCTGGATTCACGCTAGGTACCCCTTCCTCTCGGTAGTGGTCGCTTAAGCCTCAAGTGACGACAGGTCACAACCCAAAAGATAGTGCGACGAATGCCGGCAGCAAAATACAACCATCGAATCCATTGGCCACCAGCCTCTACCTTGACTAGAACCGGGAACCTCCCATGAGCAAGAACCTCAATCAAGCGTTCATCAAAGCCTACTCGAAAGAGAAGACAAGTAAGGCTGGAGGTCATCAGCCGGGATCGAACGCGGGACTCAAAGTTGATGATTTCATAGTCCGTTTTGACACAGCGACTTGCGTGGTGCCGACCATGCACGCAGCGACCAATCAAAAACCCCAACCCGCCACGCCTGGTCCCACTGAGACTGGACCAGTTCGTTCGATCCCTGTAAATAGGCCATCCGTCGCGCAGCGTCCGACTGCGTTTACAGGGGCAAATCAGCGGCTGAAAGAAATCCCGTTTGCGCAAGAGAGAACTCGGTCGAGCGACGAGAGTTCAACGGCGGCAAGTGCCGAGGAAGTCTTGCGAAGTGAGATCGCCTCTCAGATGTCGCAGGCCGGAGCTTGGGAGGATCAGCAGATCGATGCTTTCATCGGTGGCTTTCCGATGATATCTCCCTATCATCTACGCCCCAGTCAGGGTCGGGCAAGTGAGCGACAGCGCGAACAGGGAAACGGTGACGAAGGTCGCCCCAGAGGCCCTCACTTCGGTCGCGTAGAGACTCGCGAAAAAATGTTCGCCAGCCAGCGTGATGAACGCCGATCGGAGCAGCAGGCGGCGCGGCGTCAGCCCTTGTCGGTAGAGCAAGAAACGCCGCTACTTTCCTCTCCGCCAGATCAGATCGAAGCCAAGTCCAAAGCTAGCAGATCGAATCCATTTTTATCCGCGGCGGCGCACAGCGAAGACTCGGGGGGTACGCGTCCAGTAGCCGGTAGTGAATTCGCGACAGGCGCGCACGACATGGAGCGTCGAGCCACATTGGGGCTGAGCCCCTTAGCATCACCAGCACTCGCGTCACCAGTCCCTGCTACTCCACAGCCTGCGGTCCGCGCATCGCAACTCTCTCGCGAAGCGCGTGTTCAAGAGCGTGGTGGGGAGGGAGAGATCTTTCGACTTGATCGACCCAGCTATTCGCCGACTCAAGAGATGGGGCTGCGGGAAGAATACTCCGACAGTGGCGACCTGAGCTCCGAAGTGCTGGAGGCATTGTCCAGCGGCACCGACGAAGACATAGACGCTCAGCGTCCCGCCGCGACAGTGAACGCGACGGCGACGGCGCGCGGCATGCATGTCAAGTCTCAGGAGCGCGATCTGCGACAAGCGAAAGTTCGGATCTTCAATCCAGTCTGGGAAGTCGATAATTTCCAATGGCCCGACGTCTGCCTCGAATTATTGGAGCAGCGAGCCGACGCGATGGAGTTGGTGGCCAGGAACTTGATGGACGCCTGTCAGGAAGGTCTGCAAGTCTTGGCGGTTACCAGTCCAGATCGTGGTCAGGGGCGGACCACCGTCGCCCTCTGTCTGGCCAAGTTGGCGGGTAGTCGCGGACTGAACGTGGCCATCGTGGACGGCGATATCGAGAACCCGACCCTGAGCTTTCAGACCAATCTGGATGTCGAACAGGATTGGAGGTCGGCGATTATTAATCAATTGCCCTTGGAAGAAGTGGCCGTACATTCCATCGGTGACCAAGTCACGTTGCTACCGCTGACTGAGCCCATCGATCAGTCCGAAATGTCGACTGACGACAATCGGATTGAATTTATGCTGCAAGAGCTTTCCGAGAGCTTCGATTTAGTGATCGTGGATATGGGACACATGGATTCGTCGCGGAGTCTGGTGACCACCCTGGGAGAGCGGGGAGTGATTAGCGCGGTCGTCGCCGTCGTCGACTATCGCTCGTCGACACGCCAGCAAGTCGACAGTTGTTTGCGTCGCATTCGGCAGACCGGTGTGGCCTCAATTGGACTGGTGGAGAATTTCGCCGCTTAGTAAAGTGCAGCGCGTGCCACGGGACAGCTCCACATAGCTGGAGTTCAGCCTTTAAGCGCGTTTCGAAATGCAAAGGCGGCTAAAGCCTGGACTCCAACGCAGAGTGCCACTAGGAAATCCTGCCTCGAAGAAAACATAGTTCAGAACGGAATCGATCATGTACGAATCTCATTGGAAACTTTCGGAGCGTCCCTTCGAGAATCGCATCGATAACAAGTTTTACTACCCGGCCGAGACGCACCAAGCGGCCTTGCTGAAACTGCACTATGCGATTGAAAACCGTCGCGCTGCGGCCCTACTGTGTGGGCCGGGTGGGATGGGCAAGTCGCTGTTGGTCGAAGCATTGCAGCGGCAGATGTCGGACACCTTTCGTCCGATTTGTCATGTGGTCTTCCCAGCCATGAATGGTCCGCAGATGGTGCGGTATATGGTCGATCGGCTGGGAGCATGTTCTGAAGTTGGAAAGTTATCCGAACGTGGCAGGGCACCCGTCAGTCCGAATCTGTCGCGTGACACAGCTTCCGATGTGGTGGCTTTTGAAAATTTTCTACGCGACAACTTGGAACAGCAACGACATGCCGTGATCATTGTCGACGAAGCTCACTTGCTAGAGCAATATGATTTGCTCGAGCCGTTGCGGCTGCTATTAAACGTTGCCGCAGCCGATTCGGGTGGTGAGTCGGCTTGGACGTTGGTGTTAGTTGGACAGCCCACACTGCTGTCGCACGTCGAGCGTTACCACGCCTTGGATGAACGCCTGGCAGTCAAGTGCATGCTCAACCGCTTCGTCCCCGAAGAGACTAATGCCTATATCCAGCATCGTTTACGGTCAGCAGGTGCGGATGCCGAAGATGTTTTTGATTATCCAGCCCTGGAACGAATTCACAGTTTGACGCAAGGCATTCCACGGCGGATCAATCGCTTGTGCGATCTGGCCTTGATGGTCGGCTATGCCGAGGATCGCACGCTGCTGGGAGCTGACGTCATCGATCAAGTGCACGGTGATCTGGCGTCGACGGCTAACGTGTAAAGGTTGCTGTTAGTCGCTGACCGCTCCGCCGGTCAATCGCTTTGCATTGCCAATTGGGACCACGTTATCGATCGGCTATTCGCGAAAAGCGACTGACCGACGGAGCGATCAGCGACTATCTCATTACTTCTTTCTCTTCTTCTTTGCGCCGATCTTGTTGGCTTTTGATTTGGCGGCGCTGGCTGCGGCTTTCTTGCTGCGGGGGATGGGGCGTTTGGCCTCCGCTCCGCTGCTGTGATTGCTCTCCAAAGTGAAAATCAAGGCCCGCCGCGCTAGGTCGACTTCATGCACTTTGACTGTGACCGAATCGCCCAATCGGAAGCGGTTGCCACTTCGGAAACCTTCCAGCATTTGGCCTTGCTTTTCGAATCGATAACGATCGTCGGGGAGGGTGCGCAGCGACACGAATCCTTCAGCGGGAAACTTGATCCCGCGCACGTAAAAGCCGTCGGGGTTAACACCGCTGATAACACCCGCCAGCGATTCGCCGATTTTCTTTTTGAGGAAGTGCAGAATCTTGATTTTGGTAATCTCTCGTTCCGCAAATTCGGCGTTCTGTTCTTTGTCGGAGCAGTGCTGTCCGAGTGTTAGCAGGACCGGCAGTGGATCGCCGTAGGGCTTCTGCTCGCGGACCAAGCGATCGACGGTGCGGTGAACTTGCAGATCAGGGTAGCGTCGAATGGGGCTGGTGAAGTGACAGTAGTGATCGAAGTGCAGGGCATAGTGCATTTCCATTTCAGGTTGATAAACCGCTTTACTCATCGACTTCAAAATGGCATAGTTGACTGCGTACTCAGTCGGTTTGCCGCGCACTTGAGCGATGACGCGTTGGATCTCAAAGCGGCTTTCCAGACTCTCACATTTGATCCCCAAGTCGCGAACGAAGTCGTTAAGTTTTTGCAAGCGGCGACGTTCGGGTGGCGCGTGGGCACGCCGCAAAAAGGGGATCTCCAAATCGTCCAGCCAGGTGGCGACTGCTTGATTGGCAGCCAACATGAACTCTTCGATGATTTGGTGGCTCTCGGTATTGTCAACCAACCGCGCCCCCTTCACTTTCCCAGTCTTGTCGAGATCAATTTTGATCTCGGGGAGATGCAGCTCTAGCGCCCCTTCCTTATTGCGATTGCCGCGCAAGACCATGGCCAGAGTGTGCATGTCACGCAGCAGTTGAAACACTTCGGGGCTCAGTCGCTCGCGCCAGTCTTCGGGGGTCATCAGATACATGTCGACCTGTTCGTAGTTCAATCGTTGGTCGTTGTGGATCGCCGAGTTGAAGACCTCTTGATGCACAATCGTGCCTGTGTCAGTCATTTCCATTAGCACAGTTTTGGTCAGCCGCACTTTGTTGGGCTGCAGACTAGCCAAGTGATTGCTGATCAGCTCCGGGAGCATGGGGATGACGCGATCGGGCAAGTAGACGCTGGTGGCTCGCTTTTGGGCTTCGTCATCCAGCACCGATCCGATGGGGACAAAGTGGGCCACGTCGGCGATGTGCACCATCAATTCCCAATGTCCCTTCTCATTGCGTTTGAGCGAGACGGCGTCATCGAAGTCGCGGGCATCGTGCGGATCGATGGTCAGGGTGGTGACGCCAGTCAAATCGCGGCGACCGTCGGGAATAGTACCTTCCACAAACGCGTCAGCTTGTTGGCGAGCTTGCTCGATCACTTCGTCGGGAAACTCCTCCTGCAATCCGAACTGTCGCATGACGGCCAGGGTGTCGACAGCCGGGTTTTTGCTCGACCCGAGGACTTCCATGATGACCGCTTCACCAGCAGAATTTTGATCGGGAAACTTGACCAATTCGACGACGACCTTGTCACCTAATTCGACCGGCAGGCCGCGGACATCCCCCACTTCCACTGGACTGGAGCCAGCCACGCCGTCGAGCCAAACCACCGATCGTCCCTGTTCCATGGCGTAAGTGCCAGCAAATTGACGCCGAGCACGCTGTACAATTTCGACGACTTCGCCTTCGGTTCCACCGCGTCGACTGTTTCGGGTACGGACAGCCACCAAGTCTCCTTCCATGGCCGAACCAGTGGCTGGGGCGGGAATGAAAATATCTTCGACCACCGTGAGCTTGCTACTTGGCTGCGGGCGGACGAAGCCGAAACCCGCAGCGGCTTGGCGAAAAGTGCCACGTGTCAGCTTGGTCTGGCCAGTCATCTGCTGGGGACTCAGCACCAAGTGGTTGGTGGCATAGGCCAGTTTGCCATCAAGCACCAAGCGTTTGACCGCTTTGCGAACCAGGGGGTAATCCTCTGGCGGGAGCCCCAGTGCGCGGTGAATTCCCTTTGGTTTGACCGGTTGGTACTGGGGATGGTAGACGAAATCGAGGATTTGTTGCGCTAGGGCGGGGTCAATTTTGGGGGCGTTGGGGGAGTCTGTCACGCGTTGTGCCGTTGGAATTAGAGAGTACTGCCAGTGGAAATCAATTCTCCCCCAAACCCTTGGGGCGAAAGATGGCTTATACTGAAGTTGATGTACCAAGTTTGACACCCCAGGGTTCGCGTTGATATGGGCCAGCCCGAATTGACATGCGATTTTTTGCGTTTTTAGCCCCTAAAACCACTGATTCACACTCCAGCCGCCCCAATTCGTGGCGGAACGAAGCTTCCCACCATGACTGAACCCGATCCCAACAACAGCTCGTCCGTCCCCCTGTCTGACCGCAAGCCACATGTTCTGCTGGTCGACGACGACGTGGAGATTGTCGAATCGATGCGTTACGCCCTGGAGGAAAATGGTTTCCAGGTCTCCGTGGCCCATGACGGAAACCAAGGGCTGGCCCTAGCCGAGAAAACCACTCCTGACCTACTGATCTTGGACATGATGATGCCCAAGCGAAGCGGTTTTCTGGTGTTGGAACAGTTGCGTCGGGATGGAAATGATCAGGTGCGAGTGATCATGATCACGGGCAATGAAGGGAGTCGTCACCAACAGTATGCAGAGTTGCTGGGTGTGGACGACTACATGCGTAAGCCCTTTGCCATGGATCGATTGCTCGCCAGCGCGCGGTCACTTTTGAATCTGGATTAGATGGTTAGGAGTACGCAAAGGGCCCTACTTCGATGACATTGCAGCTTCTCCCCTGCCCTGCTTGCGAACGCGTGACGGCACTCACGGTCGAGGTACAACCGAGCGTCAGATTGCGCTGCCCACATTGCGGCGAGGAATTTCTATACAGCACACTTGCCCGCGAAACTCGCTTGCATTGGGAAGTTGTCGAAAGCAAGCCAGTATTTGACGCAGCATTTGACGCAGTAGCAGAGCCAAGCGCCGGTTCGAAGACCATCGACGAAGCGATCGAGATGGCTGGCTCACAGACGCTCGATATGGGCGATGTTTCGGCTCAGACTTTGGTCGACGCGCTGGGGGTATACGAAGGGCTCGAGCTCGAAGCGACACACTCGCGACATGGCTTGGATGTGTCCGAAGATTCACAAGCAGGTGTCTCAATGTCGGAGATCGAGGTCAGTCCGGCAGCGCCAGTAGGATCAGACGAAAGCTCGGCCAGCGAAACTGATGCAACGCGAAAGAAAAACGATTGGTCGGGCTTTCAACCTCTCGCTCCCGAACTGCACAAACGCCGCAAACGCAAACAAAGTTCTTCACTGTGGTCGGTCGTCCAAGTCGCCTTAGGAGGGGTGGCGGCGATTCCAATTGCTTTGCTGCTAGTCTGGCATGTGATCGGCACGGATGTCGGCGACGCGGGACGCTGGGTGGGAAGCTATGTCCCCTGGATCGTCCCTGAGAAGTTTCGACCTTATCAGTCACTGCCGATAGGGAAATCGGATCGTGAAGTGAATCGTCGGGAAAACCAAGTCGAAGGGCAATTGGGGAGTGGCCTGCCAAAGGTTACCCAAAAAGCCGATGCTGATCTCACTCGTGAAAACAATGATCTGCTCCACCCTCCCAGCTTAGACCTCCCACCGAGTATCGAGCCGCAGCAGCCCGCCGTGCCGGAACGAGTTCCGAGCGCGGTGGAGCTCAGCGGTCCACTTCTGAAGAATGCTTTCGCGACGATCCGTCAGACGACCGCGCTGGTCGATAATTGGACCTCGGCCTCCGCGCAGAAAAAGGGTGGTGAACTCCAAGCCTTAGCACTTGAAACGTATGGCGGGCTAGCCAACTTGGCGCTGATGATCGACCAATTGGCCCTCGATAATCTGGTCTTGAAGAGCATTCATCGCGAGCTGGGAACGCTGGGGTTGCGAGTTGCTGAAGATTCCAAAGTGCGAGAATTGATCAATAAGGGAGCTCCCTTTTGGGTAGCACAGCGCGCCAAACGGCCAACGGACGTCGACACAGCGCCTACCGACTCAGCGGCCTCGGCTGATGTTGGGAAGCGTCGCTATGGTTTAGCCATGATCGTAGCGATTGAGGAAGTCGAACTGGTTGAGGCTGCCGAAGCCAAGTGGTGGCGAGTGGTAGCCACTCCAGCCAGTCGACTTGGAGAGCCACAGCTAGAAATTCGGATTCCCACGGATGTGGCGTCATCTTTGGCCACAGAGGCGCTAGCGTCAGGAAACAGTTTATTTTTGTTGGGGGTTGTCCGGGTTCCAGACGAAACGCAAGTATTCGACGACGATTCCGCGCCCCCAACCCCATCATTTGTAGCCAGTTATGCAGTCGGCCTGTAGCGAACAGTCTTGGGTCGTTCTATTGGGTGGCACTGGCATGGGCAGTGTACGATCGAAGCGTTTGCGTCAACCACTACAATCCCTTGACCAATGTTTCGAAGTAATGAATTTAACTCCACCCGGAAACGTTTTGACAAAGATCGCCTGACAATGAGCGAGTGGGTATTGGAACCGGTTGTGGTTGCGCGAACTTCGGTTACTTCGAGGTGTTAGAAAACAATTTGGGGGAACACTCTCAAACGCTTCGAGTCCACTGGCCATGCCAGTGCCACCCAATAACTATGGCAGTGCCACCCAATCATCATGTCTGTGCCACCCTGCTGCAATTGCTATGGATTGCAATCAAGTTTTCATAAAGCAGTTTCAATCATGAGCCAAGAACCAACTCCCATAGAAATAAACTCAGATGGAAGCGAGATGCCGGGGACGATCGACATGGAGCAGTCGACGCTAGTCGAAGCGTCGCGAGCTTTGCAACGCATGTTCCACTATTCGACCTCGCTACCGGAGCGAACTTTGCGAAGCGCAAGCGCGCTGGCTGGGGGATTGGTTCGCGAGTCGACCAACTGGTTGGTACCACTTGCCTTTCGCAACTCGAAGTCTTACTCGATCTTTGTGCAACAGATGCTGGACTTTGTCGTCAACGACATTGGGGGTGTCAAGCGAGCGCGGACTGGGAGTAAGGACGAACCCAAAGCCGAACAAGTCGACTTGGCGCGAAAGACGGTGGGGAACCTGCTCGACATGACAGCTCTGGCCACTTTTCACCTCTCTCCGCTGACGGTGCTGGCTATCTTCAGCGATGTGGCCTACGGTTCGAAGGTCTATTTAAAACAGCTCAGTTCACGCTTGAAGGAGCAAGGGATCATCGACCAGGAGACGACCATTGATGGCGCGGCCGATTTGATCGATGCGCTGGAGCGAGCTTCGGGGGGGGCGGTGGGGATGTTCGATCAACCACCCATCTCCATCGATGGCTTGCGGAAGACGATCAAGGAGACGCAGCAAGCGGTCAGCGAAGTCGATCCAACCAAACTGCTACCCTTTACGGAGATCGACCAAATGTGGCGGCAAATGGAGTTGGCGGCCAGGGACCAAAAAGCATCGATCTGGGACGTTTCAGCCACGATGTCGCTGGTCGCGCTCAACAACATAAAGTCGGTCGGCCAGGGGGCGGTGGTCAGTTTGGAAATCGCGGGGAACATGTTCCACGAGCACATCATCGAGCACTACTGGTCAGGCTTGAGAGCGATCGAACGCGAGGGACTGGTGCAGACGCTATCCAAAGGAAGCGAGCCCTATTGGGAAGCGGTGTGGTCGAACTTCTCCATCGATCGCAAGACCTGGACAGAGCAATTGCTTAGCGGCGAATTGCTAAAGTGGGGCTGGAGTCAATTGAGTTGGCCGAAGCTAACGCGGGGGTGAACTTCCGGCGCTTCTAATCGTAGCTGCGGCACCGACCGGAGGGAGAGTCTACGTTCTGGCGAACGTAGCTACGGCAGCTTTTTCCAGCACTTGGCTACGGAACCACATTGCCGCTAACTAGCGTCGAAGCGGTGCCACCTTCGGGCAACGTGGTATGCACGGTCACGGTCTTACGAAACGCACCCGCTTCCCCCGAAGTGAACTCGACTGGAATCGAGTGCATCTTCGCCGACTTGCCCAATTCAGGCGAGAAAGTAAAGCGTTTATCGTCGCATTCGATTTGTTTGACCTCGAAAGCTTGTTTGCTGTGAACGATCATCCGCGACTGAACCGCTTGACCGGCCTTGACCGTACCCAGGTCGACGGAGACGGGCAATACCAGCGGTGGGAGTACATTGCCACGGACGGGAATCGTCACCAAATTGTATTCGTTGTCATTGGTAACCAACACAATCTGATCAGAAAAGTCACCGGCGGGGGCGGAGTCCTTTAGACGCACTTGCATTTCGTACTCCACTGGACCATTTCGCTTCTCCACTTTGGTCAGTTTTACTCCCAGGTGTTGATTGGCGGAGCGGACATCGGTGATCTCCCACTTGCGACCACCGGTGTAGGTGACTTTCACGTTGGATGATTTCTCTGTCCCTTGTTCCAATTCGCCAAACTGGATTTCACCAGGCTCTGTGAGAATGTCGGAGAGGATTTTCCCTTTGACCATTAACTGCATTTCACCGTAGTAGGGCCGATCAAAGACCACCGTCACTACCGCCGATTTGGGGCCGATAAACGAACGCGTGTTGAATTCGCAAACGATGGCCCCTTTTTCGTAGGTCTTCAAATCGCTCTTGGCGATGCGTGGAATGGTACATCCACAGCTTGAGCGAGCTTGGGCAATGTGCAAGTTCTCTTGGTATTTGTTGGTCAATTCAAATTCGAATTCCGCCTTGGCACCTCTGGGGACATTTCCAAAGTCATGCGAAGTCTCCTCAAACATCTGCTTGACCCAATCTTGCCCTTGGGCGGACTGGTCAAGTGAAACCGCCATCACAGCGAGCACGACGAGGGGCAAGTAGAGTCGATAGTTCATGGATGACGTTCCTAGGGCGGGCGAGCGGGCGCCAATTCGAGTTGCGTAGATTTTGAATGACGTGAACTAGCCCAACTGCGCCGTAAAACGAACCTGGGGCAATTTCCAATTTAACAGCCCAACTCTGTCAAGGAAAGACGATTGCAGAAAGTTAGCAGCGGGGATAGCCGAGTAAATACCTGACAAAATCGAACAATCCGGCTAAGTCAATCCCGCTCCTGTGAGGTAGATAGCTGTTGGGTTTTGCAGATCAACATGGGCCATCTTGTAACTTCTATGACCTATTTCGCTTCGCTGGCGGTGAGTTCGTAGATCGCGTAGTGATCGTCGCTGTCCGGGTATTTGAACTCCTTGATCTCAAATTTGCCTTTGACGGCGATTGGGCGCGTGGAGAATTCGGCGGTTTTTCCCTTTTCCATTTGTACCATAATGCAATCGTAGAGCGCCGCACCGGGGCCGAAGCAACACTGCATGTTGTCGCGGACCAGGACAAACGCTTCAATCCCGCTCTGTTTGAAGACGCTGGCAGGAAGGATGTAGCCGCGAATTTGAATCGTCTTTTTGTTGAGTTCCTCGATTTCTTTGGTGATCATGGAGCGTTTGAATTTGCCCCCTTTTTTGATATCAAATTTGATATCGTCGAAGTTCAAATCCCCTTTGGCGAGCGCCGTCTCCCGACTTTTTCGCTCTTCGACTGTTTGCCGGCCGCGCGGGGTGTCGCGCCCTTCTTGAGGGGACGCGGCCCATAGTGGGATTGAGGTTGCAGCGGCTACAGCGGCGAAAGCAATGGCTCGCAACAAAATCGGTTTGGATGTTGGTCGCCGACTTAGCGAGCTAGGAACTAGCATGGAATTCATTCCTGTTTGTGAGTGGCGGGAGTGTGAGCCTCAGGTGCTGGTGCTCTAAATCCTAAGCATCGAGCTGGAAATAAGTGTCCGATCTAAAACGTAGCTGCGTTCGCCAGACCGCAGGGCGTCTACGTTCTGGCGAACGTAGCGAATACTGTTATTTCCCGCACGATGCTAGCTCACTTTAGGATATCAGCTCGCAACTGATAAAACACGCCGGTTAGGCCGTCAATAGGTTTTAGATTGGGATTTACATGTAGCGTGCCAGCCAAACGTTGCTTACGATAGCTCTTCTGTGCTCGTTGATCGCCACTCAAGCTGACTTCGATCATGTGTGTCAGCGGAGGTTGGCCGCCGAAGCAACACGTACCCAAATCTGGTACGAGCACAAACCGCTTGGCGAGCACGGTGTCCATGGATGTCGGATGAATATAACCTTTGATAAAGACCTGTTTGCCATCCAGTTCGAGCGCTGCAGCGGGTGGAAAATCAGGTTGTCCCAAGCCGCTCTTGAGCACGCCAAAATCGACGCGGGCATAGCCCTCCGGGACTTCGGTCATGTAATCGTACATGTGGTAGGCAGGGGCTAGAATACAGATCGCTCCGCACAGAATTAAACCGGTCACCGCTAAAGGTTTGCCGAGCATTTCGTCCGGAAACTTGCGGAAGGCATTGAATGCCAGCACGGCGAAGACCAGCCCCATCATTGGAAGGACCAGCATGAATAGCATCGGAAATGCGGCGATTCCCAGCACTCCCAGCACGACCGACGCAATGGCCGCCCGCGAGACTGATTTGTAAACGTCCGCTTCGGTGCTAGAGAATGTTGTTGCTGTGGTGGCTTCGCGAGCAGGCAAGCGGTTCTCCCCTCCCGCGACATCGTTGCTATTGGTCGTGGCTACCACTGGCCGTTCAGGTTGAGTCGAAGTATTCACGGTAATGAATGTTCCAAAGTGATATTGGGAGGCGAAGGTTCCAGTGTCCCTTTTCCAGTGTCCCTTAACGAAGCTCTGCGGTCCGACGCTTACCCACGTGTCAAGCACTGACCGGCGGAGCGATCAGCTTCTTTCAACGCCAGACCGGCGGAGCGATCAGCGACTTTCCAGCTCCGCCGATGGCCAGCCACATTGCCAACCACAAGGAAGTGGAACACATACTAATTACGCTGACCGCCAGGGTTCGGTTCGGCGGTACCGCTGTAGTCCGCCTGGCCAGGGGGCGAGTTGTCTGTGGCTGGATAAACGAGCTACTGTCGGTTGCGTCGCTGGACGCCTTGGGGATGGGGAAGAAGGAGGTGGCGCGTTTGAAAGCCGCTGGGTCCAGTTCCTTCAGCTCGTCTAACGTCTGCTCGGCCTCTGGTAACGGACAAGCTCGCAAGTAGTTAATTACCGGAACGCGAACCCAGCTCGACTTGTCGTCCGCCGACTTGAACAGTTCGGCGAGTTTGTCGATCTGCGACCAGTCTTCCCAGCGCGCTAGATCGGGGATCACCAAGTCGGCCAGTTCGGGGCGGTCTAGGATCAGCCGCATCGACCCGAGCACACGCTCTTTGTCGATGATTCCACCTTCGGTGCCATGAAAGCGGAGTGCCATGATGGCTGCGTAGGTATCGGCATATTGACTCTTCTTGTTGGCCAGGAACAGTTCATCCACCAACTTCAGGCCAGCCTCGCCGCGAAGGGTCAAGTAGCAAGCGATCATCGCATCCAGACCCGCCCGTTTATTATCGTCTTCGCTCCGCAGCAACGACTCCAGCAACTCGGCGTCGCCGGTCTGACCGCAGACGCCAAACATGACTAGGTACAAACGCTTGCGATCTGGGGGGAGGCTCGTATCCTTGATCCACTCGATCAACTGTTCACGATCCAATTTGGTTTTCATCTTCTTAATGTCGTCGTAGGGCGCCTTGGCGAACTCGTCGTAGGCATCGCGAGCCAACATCGATTCTTTGTGTTCCAAATAGGGGAGGAAAAACTCCAACCTCTGTAGTGATTCCTTGGGGAGACCTGGCAGGGCTTGCACATACTCAATCGCCAATGGGCTAACCGGCAAGGGAGAGGACCACAAGAGATCCGGCGGATCGACTCCCATGAGCAAGAATTCTTGATCGGGTTTCGCCTTGCCGAAATAGTTCACGCGCAGTTTTTGCTGTGGTCGAATCAGCTTGTCACCACGAATGACCAACTGGATTTCGAATTCGGCATCGGAATCGGTTTCGGTACCAGCCACGATGCGCGCGATGGCTGCAGTATCCATGGCTGCCATCTCTTCGGAGAGAGTTTGGGAAACGGCCGAGCAAAAGGGACAGGCCAGCGTGCGATAGGCCAGTCCCGCGACGGCTGCCACCGCCAGCCCCGCAATCAGTCCCAAAGGAAGGAACGCTTTAAATTTCACTGACATCTATATATTGCTCCCAGTAGTCGCAAGAAGATATTTCTGCGTAGCCAACTATGCTTTAAGTGTAGGAGAGTTGAGTGGGGTTGGGCCAGCGTCGGAGCCAAAAATTCACTCGGATTCCCTAGATTTCGAAAGTTTTTGCTGCTCGGCACTCAAGTGGCTCACGGCAATCGTCACAATCGTTAGGATACAGGTGCTGCAAACGCGGCTTGACAGTTTGGACTGTAGGACATACCTTGCGGGGCTCTTGACGGCGCGCGGCGACGCGACCGATCCAAAACCAATCAAACCACGACATTTCTATTAGTTAGAGGAATTGGAACCATGGCTGTTCCAAAGCGCAAGCATTCGAATTCCCGTACCGGCAAGCGGCGTTCGCACCACAGCATCAAACCGAAGCAGACCGGATTTTGCCCTAAGTGCAGTACGACTGTGCCCACCCACTCGGTATGCCCCAAGTGCGGCAACTACATGGGACGCAACGTAGTGGATATGAGCGAAAACAGCTAGTCTTGGCAGGTTTTGCCAGGCATTGCTCGCTACGAAACAGGAAACCAGGACGGCGCATGGCGTGCCGTCCTGGTTTTGTTTTACGGTAACCGCTACAGAATGAACGGGGTTCAAGGTGAAAGTGGGGCTGCTTTTTCCTGGGCAAGGGGCTCAGGTAGTCGGAATGGGGGCCGAATTGACACAGCGCAGCTCACCTGCGCGGGAAATGTTTGAACAGGCCTCCGGCCTCTTGGGGTTCGACCTGTTAAAACTATGCACCGAGGGGCCGGCCGAGCAACTCAATCGCACTGAGTTTGGACAACCAGCCCTGTTCGTGCATAGTCTAGCGGCCTTAAAGCAGTTTGAAAGCGAACGCGCCCATCTGTGGGACAATGTGGTTGCCGTCGCCGGTTTGAGCCTGGGTGAATACACGGCTGTCGCGGCTGCGGGTGGGATCGATTTCGAAGCTGGAGTGCGACTGGTCCATTTACGCGGTTCGGCCATGCAGGCGGCTGCCGACGCAATCCCTAGCGGCATGAGTAGCATTCTTGGGCTGGAACTGGATAAGCTCACGTCCTTGTGTGAACAGGCCTCCACTGAAAAGAAATTGGTCCGCGTGGCCAACTTGCTTTGTCCAGGCAACATTGCCATCTCAGGGGATCTGGCGGCGCTGGAGCAGGCCGAAAAGTTATGCCTTGAGGCGGGGGCGATTAAGGCAGTCCGACTGCAAGTGGCGGGCGCCTTCCATACCCCCATCATGCAACCTGCCGTCGAGCAACTTTCGATTGCGCTGGCGAAGGTTGATTTTCGACCGACCCGCGTCCCTGTTTTTTCGAATGTCGACGCCGGTGGACACCAACGGCCGGATGACTTTCGACGTCTGCTGTCGCAGCAAGTGATCGCCCCGGTGCAGTGGGAAGCTTCCCTGCAAGCCATGATCGCGGCCGGCTGTGAACAGTTCATTGAAATCGGTTCCGGACGCATTTTGGCTGGGACACTCAAACGTATTAACCGCAAGATCCCCTGCGAAAACGTGGGCGAATAGCACTTACGAGGAACACATGAGCGACGAAGCAACAAGTCTGGGTATTACGGCTGATCTAAGCGGGCAAATTGCCTTGATCACCGGTGCTTCACAAGGACTGGGGAGAGCCTGCGCGATTCGCTTGGCTGGCTGCGGTGCCACCGCTGTGTGTGTGGCGCGTAGTGTCGACAAACTGGCGGCGGTGGTGGCCGAGATCGAAGCGGTAGGCGGTAAGGCCGAGGCCATCGCCTGTGATGTCGGATCGCGAGAAAGTGTAGCCGCGCTGTTTGAGCACATCGAACAGAAGTTTGGCAAACTCGATATCTTGGTCAACAACGCTGGCGTCACCCGCGATACGCTCCTCCCACGCATGACCGACGAACAGTGGGACGATGTCATCCAGACGAATTTGACCAGTTGCTTTTTGTTCTGTCGCGAGGCGTCCAAGATCATGATGTCGGCCCGATATGGGCGGATCATCAATATGTCGAGCGTCTCTGGGTTGGTTGGCAACCCAGGACAGACCAACTATTCGGCCTCCAAGGCGGGGATGATCGGCTTGACTCGCAGCTTGGCACGAGAACTTGGGAAACGCAAAATCACCATCAATGCCGTCGCTCCCGGCTTCATTGAAAGCGACATGACCAAGGCCTTAGGGGACGATGCGCTGAAGGAAGTCAAGAAGCGAATCCCAGCCAATCGCTTAGGACGTGCCGATGACGTGGCGGCGGCAGTTGTCTTCCTAGCCAGCGCTGGGGCCAGCTATATTACCGGTCAAGTACTGACCGTGGATGGCGGAATGACCGCCTAGAAGCGGGAAAAAGCTCCGGGAATTCAATTTCAGCTTCCTCACTTGACCGAGTTTGCTAGAATCTTCTATCTTTTGGGCTTTAACAGGGTCGCGTAGTTGTCCGGCAGCGATAAAATTGCTGCACCGTCAGCCAACATGTGAATTCAGTCTGGGATTGTCCAGGGCGGAATTGGTAACTTAAAAAGTTTTGGGAGCTTAGTAAATGGCATCCGTTGAGGAACGAGTAGTCGATATTGTTGCAGAGCAACTGGGCGTCGAAAAGGACAAGATTACTCGCGAAACCCACTTCGTAAACGATCTTGGTGCCGATTCGCTCGACACAGTTGAGCTCGTTATGGAACTTGAAGAAGAGTTCGATATCAGCATCCCCGAGGATTCGGCTGAGAAAATTCAGCGTGTCGGTGAAGCTATCGATTACATCGAAAAAGCACAAAAGGCATAGCCGCTCCAGCGCGGTTCGTGTCCGTTCATTTCACACCCCAGCACGGTTGCCTAGGCGGTCGCTTCGCGGCAGCTCACCTGCGGATTGTGGTTCACTCCGCAGCCAGGTACAACCGCTGGGGTGATCTTATACATGGTCGTATCGCATTGAGTTGAATCGAAAGTCATGAAGCGTCGTGTCGTTGTCACTGGAATGGGTGTGATTACCTCGCTCGGCAAGGAGCTGGACGAGCTGTGGACAGGGATCTTGGAAGCCCGCAGTGGCATTCATGAATTGAGCTTGATCGACCCCACTCCGTTCAAAGTCAAATTGGCTGGCGATATTCCCAATTTCGATCCAGGCCGCTACGTCGACCCCAAAGATCATAAGCGTCTAGATCGCTTTACCCTATTCGCAATGTATGCAGGTGGTAAGGCGATCGAGGATTCGGGGTTGAATTTCTCCAGCGAAGATCCCTATCGCTGTGGGGTAATTCTTGGGTCGGGAATTGGGGGCTTGTCTGAGATTGAAGTTCAAGTCGAGCGACTGCTCTCCAAAGGTCCTGATCGCGTGAGCCCCATGACCATTCCCAAGCTAATGCTCAATGCGGCGGGGGGAAATCTCTCAATTCGTTACGGCTTACGCGGTCCCAACTTTACCGTCGCCACTGCCTGTGCCAGCGCAACCAATGCGATGGGAGACGCGCTCAAGACAATTCAGTACGATGACGCCGATGTGATTGTCACTGGCGGGACCGAAGCGGCCATTACTGCCATGGGACTCAGCGCGTTTCAAAATATGAAAGCCCTGTCCGACCGCAATGCTGAACCGCATCGCGCCAGCCGCCCCTTCGACATCGGTCGCAATGGATTCGTCCTCAGTGAAGGGGCTGGCATTCTGGTCTTTGAGGAACTCGAGCACGCGCAAGCGCGTGGTGCGCGGATCTATGGCGAAGTCCTCGGTTACGGTGCCAGTGGCGATGCCGGTCATATTACGCAGCCCGATCCGCTTGGCTCCGGCGCCGCGCGAGCCATGAGCAATGCCCTACGCGACGCGAAGCTTGAACCAGCGGCGGTACATTACATCAACGCCCACGGCACCAGCACTCCGCTGGGTGACAAAGCGGAGACCCAGGCCATGAAATCAGTCTTTGGCCAGCACGCTTACGATCTTTCGATTTCAAGTACCAAGGGGAGCCTGGGTCATTCGTTGGGGGCCAGTGGTGGAGTGGAAATGATTCTGACACTGTTAGCCATCGGTAACTCAACCGTTCCACCCACAGCCAACTTGGAAGAACCCGATCCGAACTGCGATTTGAATTACACGCCGCTCAAGCCCATTTCTCGCGACATCTACACTGCCATGAATAACAGTTTTGGGTTTGGTGGCCACAACGCCAGCATCCTCTGCGGCAAAGTCCGTTAGCAGGCGCAATATCAGCTCGACGCGCCAGCGAGTGGGTCGCCGCATTGGATTTTTTTGATGACCGCAGGACGCAAATGCCGGGGAACCCACTCGCTGGCGCGTCGAGCTGATATTGGAAGCACAATTGGTGTATCATGGAGGGGAGCGAACTTCGCCCCTCCCCTCCTTGCAGCGAGTACCGTCATGGCCTTCCTTTCGACGGGCGCACTTTCCCCCACGCGCCGCAATTTCCTCAAATCGGCTGGCGTCTGCCTGGGGCTCCCCGCGCTCGAAGCGTTGACTTCAAACAATCTCCACGCCACAGAACTTTCGCGCACGCCGCGCCGCATGGTCTGTGTGGGGAACGAATTTGGGATGTACCCCGGTGCTTTCTGGCCCGAGCAGACGGGTGCGGATTATGATTTCCCGCTGCTACTAAAGCCACTTCAGTCGCTCCGTCAGGACTTTACACTCTTCTCGCATCTCGACCATGGACTCAAAGGTGGTCACTTCACGGTGCATACGTTCTTGACCGGTGTCAACTCGGCCGATGCCAAGGGAATGCGCGAAGGTGGGATTAGCCTCGATCAACGCGCGGCTGAGTTCATGGGGGCGCGCACACGTTTCCCCTCGCTGACCATTGGATCTGAGTCGGGCTTGCATGGTGGACCGATGATGAGCTGGACGCGAACAGGAACGCGCATTCCGCCCATTCAAGGTCCGCGTGAGCTATTTGCAAAACTATTTTTGGATGACAACGCGACCGCGCGGGAACAAGCCGCTGAGCGCATCGCGCTGCACGGTTCCATCCTGGATACGGTGCTGGGGGATGCCCGCAGCTTAATGAAACGGGTCAGTCGCAATGACCGCGAAAAGCTCGACGAGTACTTTGCGTCGGTGCGCGACGTGGAAAGCAAACTCGAACTGGAGAAGCACTGGCAGAAAATCCCCAAGCCACAGTCGCCACTGGCCGAACCAGAGGACGAAGGTTTGACCCGCGATCTACCGAAAATTTATGACCTCATCGCCCTCGCCCTGCAAACCGATTCAACTCGCGTGGCAACCGTCGAAGTCGGTGGCAGCTTTGCCGCTTCCGACCTCGGTATTCGCGAAGGCTATCACAGTTTATCCCATCACGGGCAAGTGCAAAAAAGTATCGATTTATTGGTGCAAATTGAAGCCTATCAAGTCGAACAGTTCTCGCGTTTCATCGGTCGTTTGAAAGAGCTTCGCGAGCCGAACACCGATCGCAGTTTGCTTGACAGTACCATGGCGCTGTTTGGCAGCGGCATGGGTAATGCCAACTCGCACACCAACAGCGACTTGCCGGTCATCCTGGCCGGTGGTGGCTTCCGTCATGGTGAGCATCGAAGTTATCCCACGGCCAATCGCCAGCGCGTCCCACTGTGCAATCTCTATTTGTCAATGCTGCAGCAATTCGGAGTCGAAGTCGATTCGTTTAGCACCAGCAGTAGCACCCTCACGGGACTCGAAGCCACAGCCTAGTGCTAGAATCCGTAAGTTTAGTCCCTTTGCATTTCTGAGTGAACCTCAGACGCATGCCTTACTTACACGGTATTGCCAAAAATACTTACACGGAAGTGCCAGCAATGATTTCCGTCCGGGCTTGGTTCATAAATATGATTCTGTCGCAAACTGTTTTTCATGGATTCGTAACTACGCTTGTAGTGAGCTGCGTTTGGCTTCAATCCGCCAACGCTGCCGATAATAATTCGTTCGAGCATGTGGTCGCGCCTTTTCTGAAATCGTATTGCGTCGATTGCCATGGCGGCGATGACCCGGACGGAGAGCGCCGATTGGATGAACTTAGTGGACTGATCGGCGACACCAATTCGCTGGTCGAGTACCAGGACGTGTTAGATCAGCTCAACCTAGACGCGATGCCACCTGCCGAAGCGGAGCAACCACCGCTGGAGATGCAGCGACAAGTGACACAATGGTTGACTGGCCGAATTGCCGAGTACCATGCGCAGCATAAAAGGACAGACGGTGAAACAGTTCTGAGGCGATTGAACGCTCGCGAATACCGTAATACCGTCCGTGATCTATTGCACCTGAACATGACCATGTTCGATCCGACGGAAGGCTTTCCTCGGGAGCAGACTTCGGAACATCTGGATAACATCGGCGCGTCACTTGTAACCTCGGGCTATTTGCTTGCCAAATATCTGTCAGCGGCCGAACAAGTGATTGACAAAGCGCTGTTTCCGTTAGAGCGTCCGCCTGAGCAGAATTGGAGTTTTCATGACAATTTGCATCAACAGCCAGAAATCGATCAAGTTCACGGCAAGACCCACAATTTTGCACACTTGACGCTATACGACGTGGTGGGCGCGGATAAACACGAAGGCGCCTATGCACCGCTGCATGATTTCGCTGATGGCGTTCCTGCGGATGGCTGGTATGAAATCCGCTTTACCGCGGAAGCACTGAATCGACTCCACCCGTTTGATGACGAGTATCTCGGCACCGATCGCCATGAACTCTTACGACTGGGGATCGTGGCAGGTAACAAACATGCCGGTCCACTTCATAAACCTCAGCCGCTGGAACCACTGCTGGCCGAAGTCGAATTGCAAGACGGTTCGCAAGAAGTCACGCTTCGTGTGTGGCTCGACCGTGGATATACTCCGCGCTTCACTTTTCGCAATGGTCTAATCGATGCCCGCAACCTGTGGAATCGGACCATCAAAAAATATCCCGATCAATTCCCAGAGCCCACACGTTCTGGAATTGTCGAAGCTCGCTATCTGGCGATCAAGCATGGTAAATTCCCACAGATTCAAATCGACGATATTGTGATTCGTGGACCTCTGATAGACAGTTGGCCCACCGCCAGTCAGCGCGCGTTGCTGGGAGATGATTGGGAAGCGATTGTGGCGGCAGGCAAGTTGAGTGAGGAACAACTGCGCAAGCATCTCGCGCGTTTTGCGACGCGAGCTTATCGTCGTCCTGTCCGACCAGCCGAATTGGAACGACTGCTGGCATTGGTTGCGGTGCGTCAAGAGGCAGGCGGTTCTGGATTGGAGGCTTTTGCCGACGGTCTGAAGGCAGTCCTGTGCTCGCCCCACTTTCTGTATTTGAACGAGCCGCCGAGCGCAGTGGATGAAGCTCACAGCAACATGCTTGACGACCACGCTCTGGCTAGTCGGCTGTCGCTATTCTTGTGGTCTTCCATCCCCGACGAAGAACTGCTGGAATTGGCCAATCAAGGCAAGTTGTCTAGTCCAGAGGAGTTGGCCCGGCAAGCGGAGCGAATGTTGCGCGATCCCAAGTCGGATGCATTCGTCCATGATTTTCTGGACAGTTGGCTCACCTTGCGCGAACTCGGTGCGTCTCCTCCCGATCGCGATAGTTTCGAAGCCTTCTACCACTACGATTTGGGATCGGCCATGCGGACCGAGACGCAACTTTTCACTCGTCATCTGCTCGATCAGAATCTGCCGATCAGCAACTTCATTGATTCCGACTTTACTTTCGTCAATAAACAACTCGCGCGGCACTACGGCCTACAGGTATCGAGCGAAGAGCGCTGGGGAAACGAATTTCGGCGTGTGGCATTGAGCGATGGACGGCGTGGCGGCTTGTTAGGACAAGCGAGCGTGTTAACCGTGACGGCTAACGGCATCGATACTTCGCCAGTCGTCCGCGGAATTTGGTTGTTGGAGAATATTCTGGGTACGCCCCCCTCCCCTCCTCCACCCGACGTGGAACCGCTTGATCCCGATGTCCGCGGAGCGTTGACCATACGTGAGCAGTTGGAAAAGCATCGTAGCGTGGCGAGCTGTTACGATTGTCATCGCAAGATCGATCCCCCCGGTTTCGCCTTGGAGAACTTTGATGCCATAGGGGGCTGGCGCGACGCGTATGATGGACGAGCCAAGATTGACGCAGCGGGTGAACTCCCCGGTGGTAAGAGTTTCAGTGACGTGCGCGGTTTCAAGCAAATTCTGCTTGAGCAACAGCCACAGTTTGCACGCGCCTTAGTGGAAAAGTTGCTCGCCTATTCCATGGGACGGCATCTTGATCCGCTCGATCGTCCGCACATCGATGCCATTCTGGCCGCGACCGAAGTGGATGGTTATCGATTCCGCGATGTGGTGCAACAAATTGTCTTATCGGAATCATTTCGCGGCGACTAAATAGCCTGGACTAACACGGGAGACAGGGACTAACACGGGGGACAGTAACACGGGGGACAGCGCACATTGCCCCTCGCATCGCTTCGGGGAAAATCGCTTATTCGAATTCTGGCTCCCCTCGCCCCGGTACTCCGGGGAGAGGGGTCGGGGGTGAGGGGCTGAGCATGACAAAAAACCCTGGACGCGGCACAGAGCGCATTGAATTCGCGCGTAGCCAACGGCAGCAAGCCAACTAGCTCGCACACAACGTTTGGCAACTTGTACGCGGGCGTCGCCTGCTGCGAGCAAAGTTTCGGCGCGAGCATCCGCTGGGAGATTACACGCTCGATTTCGTTTGCCTTGAACTGAAGCTAGATATCGAAATCGATGGAAAGGACCATTTGACCGAAGCAGGAAAGCTTCATGATGACCGCCGCGATGCGTACTTACGTGGGTTAGGATTTGAAGTGCTGCGGATTCGAGGGTTTCGAGTGACTCAAGATTTCACGAGTCTTAGACATGACATTGAGAGTCTTATCAGAAAGTTGCAAACGATGAACTCCTTTCCCCAGCGAACAGCCCCTCACCCTCGGCCCCTCACCCCCAACCCCTCTCCCCGGAGTACCGGGGCGAGCGATGGTCTAAGTCCAAGTCAAGCTTCAGATCGGAAATTTTAAATTTTCCGATTCATTTTTGTGACAGGGGTGTGGGATTTTTTTTGGCATGACGCCGGTATATCAATGAATTGCTTGAGTCGGCGCAGAGTG
>JBGSJT010000182.1:0-14641 GCA_041741715.1 Pirellulaceae bacterium
GAATCTTTACACCAGCCTGCAAAGTGCCATTGCCAAAAGGCTGTACCGTTTCCTCGACAAACGCTTTTACCACAATGACCGGCTCGAATTCGACTTGTGGGAGCTGGCTCTCAACAAAATTCGACTCTCGCCGGAATACAATGTAGCCCAGCTAAAGCGAACACTCATGAAAGGGATCACCGAACTGGAGTCTGCCTGGGACCTGAAACCGCTTCCCATCGAAAAGCGATTCCTGAAAGAGGGTAAGGGAAAGTGGAAGGTCGTAATGGAGCGAAAACCCAAACGAGTTCGAGTGGCCAGCGATCTTGCCCGGGAGCTTAGCCCCATAGCTGAGCCGAGTCCTATTGCCAACCATGACCAAGATCAACTGATCACCCGCCTAACCAAACGCGGAATTGGCCCCGGTGCGGCCGACGATCTGGTTGGAGCCCACCCGCTCGCCACAGTTCAGACCATGATCGAGCTGTTCGATTGGTACAACGACCAGGGCCAAACCCGTGGCCCTGGTTTTCTGGTAAGCGCCATCAAGAATCCGGCCAGCATCGCCTTCCCCAAAGGATTTCAATCTTCGGAAGAAAAGGCCAAGCAGAATGCCATCCAGAATAACCGTATTGCCCTCAAACGGGAATTTCTAACCAAGCGCGAACGTGAAGCCGCGGAAAAGGACATCGCCCGTTCAGAGGCGTTTAACGCGTTTTGGCAATCGCTCTCCCCAGAGCGACAAACAGCCTTTGAAAGCGAGGCCCTAGACGCTGCGGAACCCATGAAACGTCGACTGTACCTCGACCACTGCGGGAAAGGGGGCAAGGTCTTTGAACTCTACCGGCGGATTATCCTGCAAGGACACTTTCAAAAGACGGATGGCACGATAGCTGGGCCTAACCGTGCCAACTCCAAAGCCCCACAAAACTAGGACGGCGAACGATAGATTGATTCGTTCGTTGTCCGACCCGCTGTCGCTTCCTGTTCTGCTGGCAAGCTTGCTTGCTGGCCAGCAATCCAGCTTGCTGCCTCATTGACGGTTGCCAAGAGCTCCGTCTCGTTGTTTGCGAAGAAGTTGGGGGAGTACCCCTCGCGGCCCGACTTCTGAGTTTTCCAGGATCGACTCAAACTGAAGTCAAAGTATTCAAAGCCACTCGGCGATTGCCGCCTCCAGATACTCGCAGCCACCGCCCCATGGCGGATCATCTTGATTGGTTTTGTGTTTGGTTTCTTAATTGCTTCGCTCATCGCATTACCTCCTATGATCAGCGGTTATTCAATAACCGACTACCTAGCACGGAATTGGGAGCCTTGTCCACCGGCACGCTCCCCAGTTTCTACAGGGCGCTCCCATTGAGTGGATACCAATGCCCCATGCCCTCGCCTTATTGCGTCACGCTTTTGCGGAAGGCCGACCTGGCGTTCATGCCCAAGGAAGAACTGTGCCATCTCGGATAGAGCATCAGAGCCTGTATGGAAACTGCCATCGGCAGGGATTTCGCCTCGATTGCCTTGTTGCGGTTCGGGCGAACCGCAGGCATACGCGCCTCGGGGTGGACCTCGGTCGGCAGGGCCGCAGTCGGTGAGGTTCTCGCATGTGGCGAACAAAACCTCCAGAGTTCGTATCACGAAGTTGCGTCAACGCATGGCGTGTATTCGGCATGTCCGTTCAGTACCCGAACAGACCATCATAATCTCACAAATGACACGCCCTCCTGTGCGCGCTGGCTAAATCGCGGATGTATCAATCTGACTACACATGCCGCTGGATAATTAAGAAACCCGGTAGTCAAATTCTTAATTCGCTTCGGTGTGTTCTCCGTCTATCATTGTGCAAAACGTTAAAAATGTGCCCGATTCGGCGCTCTGGCGTGTCCAGACCGGTGTAATTTAGCGGTCGAATCCAAGATGCTGACAATTGTCAACCTCAGCGAGTTGAGAAACGTCCCAACTCGCCGGACGCACATTGCCAAAAGCCAATTGGTCAATAGAGCGGGGCGACCGACGCAGGTATTGCCTTTTGGTCGACTCGCTCTGGGGTAACCGGTAACCCGCGCGCGTAATAATGAAGAACGTGTCGATCACTTCCTTCAGTGTGCGATTTCCTCAAACTCACCTATTTTTGATCCGGCCACCTGTGGACGGCGACTCGTGAACACAGTGTTACAATAGTAGTGTTCGAGCTACAATTACAACCAGCAACTTTTCTGTCGAAAGCTTACCAGCATTACCAGCAGCTAGATCGGTTTTGAGTTGTTTTATGTCCATGCACCATTATTGACCAACCTCCGTTTTTCAATAGAGATCAGCATTCACAGTTTGGACAGCTACTTACGCATGCTCCATGCCGACTCACCGAATACATTTTGTTTAGTGGAATTTCAAATGCAGACATCATCCCAGTTGAGCTTGTATGTTCGGCTAGAAGTTTTGCGAGGATTGCACCGCTTTGGAAGCGGTCACTATGGTGGCTCCATGAGCTGCATCGATATACTCGTAGCGATCTTTTCGACGCGTGATCTTGCATGTGTCAACGGTAGTGGGGACCGGCTGCTCTTGTCAAAAGGCCACGCAAGCATGGCACTTTATGTTGTCCTTTCGGCCTGCGGTAAAAGGAAATTGCCACTGGACACTTTTGGGAAATTTGGTTCGCCTTTGCAGGGACATCCAGACAAGAGGCGCCTACCGGAAATTGACTTCTCATTTGGGTCGCTTGGACAAGGGATCGCCGTGGGACTTGGGCTAGCGTTCGCGCTTCGAAAAATTGGACATCACGTGTGGGTAATTGTTGGGGATGGCGAATGCCAAGAGGGAATGATCTGGGAAGCTGCGATGGTGGCTGCCAGGTACAGGCTGCCAAATCTTCACGTAATTGTCGATGCGAATGGCGAACAAGAGTGTGGATGGGGGCATGACAAAACCCTGAGTCAGGAGCCCGTACAGAATGATGCCGCGAAGTGGAGATCGTTTGGTTGGCATGTTTCGGAGTGCAATGGCCATGACCTCGATGCCCTGCAAAACTGGATTGGCATGCATAATGAAGAAACACGTCTTGGGCCAACAGTATTGTTAGCCCGAACTTGCAAAGGGTTTGAGTCGGGCCCAGTTATGAGCGGCTTTAGAAATCACGCAACGCACTTATCTGAAGATGAGTACCTCGCAATCAAGAGCCTGTTGGGTACCGATCTTGGGGACGTTAGATGAGGCGCCTGGTCAGTGTGCTCGCTAGTCAGCTTTCGCTCGTGGCTGACGTCCACGACGATATCTGGGTTCTCGATGGTGACCTAGGTGACTCCTATGGGGTCTACACCGAAACCGGACAACCTCGCTTTCGAAACTTTGTCCAAATCGGAATCGCTGAGCAGACAATGGTGGGCGCTGCAGCAGGCCTCGCGGCTGCGCAAATGCGCCCGTGGGTGTTCTCATTCGCCGCATTTCTTTGCAACCGGGCTGCTGATCAGATCCGCACTTGCGTAATCCAAACGGACTTGCCGGTCGTGCTTGTGGGTTCGCACGCTGGTGCGGCTACGGGCAGTAACGGATGCAGCCATAGCGCACTTGGCGACATTGGACTAATCAGTGCACTGGGCAATATCGAAATCTGGGCCCCCGCCGATACGATTGACGTAGTTCAAGCGGTTCACGAGCTGACGTTGACTCCGCGTCCGGCTTACATCAGAGCTAGCCGTGAACCGTGTCCGCCCCTACCACTCCCCCCTGGAAAGATCAGATCGAATCAGATCCAAGGTAACTCTGTAGTCATATCCACCGGTCTCGGATCGCAATGGGCGAGCGATATAGTGACCACGTTGTCTAGCCAGGGGTATTCCATACCCTGGTGTCACTTACCACGGATTAATGACGCTATGATCGACAGGTGTCTTGAATCGTATCCAGAATTGCGAGTAGCTGTCGTGATTGAAGACCACTTTGAGATAGGCGGGCTGGGAGACGCTCTGCGGCGCCGAGCTCCTCGATGCGTAGAAGTCAAGAGCATTGGATGGCCTCGCTTTTGGCAGGGCGAATCGGGGGAACTAGCGGAACTTCGTGAATACCACAAGCTAGATACTCAGTCAGTAATTAAACGTGTGGAACACCTTTTCATTTGATGTTGCATTGGAGACGACGAACAAATGTCAAAACAGAACATGGGCTTCTTAGATAGAATTCTGGAACCGATTACAACGACGAACTTTGTCGAGGAGTACTTCGGGAAGCGGCCACTCTATGTGCGAGGAACTCCAAGCAAGTTCGACAACATTATGACTCCGGATGCCTTTATTCACGGGCTAGATAGGGTTAGTGAAATCCGTTGCGTTTTCGATGAACTCAAACAGGCAACGATCGGACCGGTCGATATCAAGGAGATGTTTGAGGTCGGTGCGACCATCTGCGTGACGGGTCTGGAGCTGGCACATCAACAGCTTCAGGTCGCCGCAAATCGCATTGAGGAAGAGATCGGGTTCCTGGGAAAAGTTGACTTTCGTGCGTATTTATCGCCTCCGGGTAAAGGATTCGACTTCCATTATGATGCTCGCATCGCTACGTCTTTGCAGATTGATGGCACAAAAACTTGGTGGTATTCGACCGAGCCGGAGACTGTGTTCCCCACGAAAAACTCATCACGCGAAAATATGAGCGCAGTGCGGAAAGCAGTTTCTCGTTTCAAGATCAAGAAAAAGGTGCTCCATCCCGGGGACCTTCTTTGCCTTCCAGCTGGTGTGTGGCATAGGGCGGAAGCTGGAGCGGGCGGATCGCTCGCGTTGAATATGGCATTCAACCACTCCGGTGCGACAGTCCTTGATATATTGCTCCAGCAAGTTCGAGACAGACTTGTAGATTGTGCGAATGGTCGCCAGCCGTTTCTATTAGGTGATCAGAGCAGCAAATCAGAGGTGCTCAGCAAGCGATGGGACGATTGCCTGCGCGGTGTGGAAGATGCTTTGCATGGGTTATCCACTAATGCCTCAGTGGTAGAAATTGGCCGAAATATCCTGAAGAAGAGGAAAGACCATGAGTGATGAATGGCGAGAGCATCCTTTCGGCTCTAAACGCACATACGAGGAGCGGCTAAGTGAGGCCCTTGCCCTCATCGAAACTGGTAGCTCACTTGAGCATTCTGCGTCAACATTATGGAGCCATCTTGTTGGAACGTTTCGCATTCTTGAGGCATGGGGGGCACCACAGGATGTGTGCCTAGCTGGCCTGTTACACAGCGTCTATTCGACACAGTATTTCAGATCTGCCATCATTCCCGATAGCCGTAGACGCGAGGTTGCCACGCGAGTTGGCAATCGCGCAGAGCGGCTGGCACATGCGTTCTGTGTACTAGACAGAGAGTCAATTAGGCTCGCCAAGCACGGCAAGGCTGGATCGGAGGGCAAGTCGGTCGTCCGCAAGCACTCAAATGGGCGATCACTTCGCGTTTCAAATTCGACCCTGCGGAGGCTTCGACTCATTGATGTCGCCAACGAGATTGAACAGCAGCAGCATCAAATTGAAAGTGCGTCGACCTGGCTTAGCACGTCGTGCTCCACCTTTCGAAGTATTGGGTTCGTACCTTCGCATCTCTCCAGCATTTCTGCGCTGCGGATCAGCGAAGAGCTCGAGGCTGAATTAAGGCGCGATTACGAGGCCTCAATTGCAGCTGCGGATGATTCTTCAAAGCGTCTGCTACTTCTTCGTTGTATCCATCTGTATTCGCATTGTGCAGAAGCAAGAATCCTGCTTGCAGCATTGGATCTGCAACATAGTTGTTGGCCGTCAGCCGTTGTTCAAGCTCGTTCCGCTCTGCGTAACCTGCGGGGATGGGGAGCTGCTTGGGACACTAGGGTGCCGATGAGCGCTTGGGTGTTGTTGGGAGAACAACTGCTCGAACACGCCAGCGCGTCCATAGATAGATTACCCGACTTGGCATTACAAGTCCGCGCCCGATTGTCCGAAGCGATCGATAGCGACAACTGTCGTTAGAGAATCGATCATATTGAGACGCTCTTGCGGATATTCGATATAGCTGCTCTGGTCGACAAAGAAGGGATAGTCTAAGCCGGGAATGACCTTGCTCCTCGCGCGTTCAAACCATTCTCTCGCAAGTTCGATTTGTCCCATGGCAAGAACTGCGTCGCCGACGATGCAACATGCTTCGGCCATTTCCGGAAGAATTCGATGGGCGCGCAATCCGAACTCACGCGCGCCTTCATAATTTGTGCTCAAGAGGCAGGAGATCGCTGCCCCAATTGCCGCCGCATGTCGGCCAGGGTCAAACCTCGCCTCTCGCAAGTAGATTTCATAGAAATGGACCGCTGCGCGGTGGCGGCCAAGCATCCGAAGCGCGCGGCCCATGTAGAAAACTGCGCGCAAGTTATTGGGAGCCTCACGGAGAGTTTGGGCACACAGCCGGAGATCTCGTCGCGGGGCTGACTCTTTACCGGTTTTCTCTGGACGATTCGTGATGGATACGTCATCAGTTCGGTGAACTCGACCACGAACCTCCACCCATTCGTGCACTCGTTCATTGTAGGCAGTCCATGGCTGTAATCTGAAAATCCGAGGAAGAAACCAGCGAGAAAAGCCAGAGTGAATTCTCACTTCCAACGCCTGCAGAGTTGGTTCGCCTAGCAATAATCGCAGTGCCTCGTGATCCTCAACGTGTAGAACCTCGTCAGCATCAATGGAGATTACCCAATCAGTGTTTGCCATTCTCAGGGCAGCGTTCCGCGCGGCCGAGAAATCGAGCATTCGGCCTTTAGCGTCTGCTAGCGATGGATCAACAAGTACTTCCGCATCGAAGCTCTTGGCTATTTCGACAGTATTGTCCGTTGAGCCACTGTCCACGATGCACAGTTTATCCGCTAGGCCTGCCAGTGAGCGTAAGCATCTAACCAACACAGACGATTCGTTCCGGACAATTATGCAAGCAGTAAGCATGTGAAGAATCCTTTGTGGGGCAGGTTGGCGCGATAGTTTCTAACCAGTCCTCGATATTTGCCAAACATAAATATCGGCAGTTACTCAGAATTTCCTACACTTTAGACAGAGGGACGCACGCCGAGCCATTTTCTGTGAGTCGCGTTTTCAAAGTGAGCCACTTTCACGGGTTGCCGCGCGGCAAAACGAACCAATCAACTCCAGCAGATTTCGAACCGTAGTATGCGCAACGCGTTTTGCAGCTTGATTTTACGGGTTCCAAAAACGTGCGAGAGGTGGGGGGCGATGCCTCTCAAAGTGGCTCAAGCCAGTCCGCGAAAGTCGACTATTCTCAACCGCGAATGACACTTTTCGCCCGCGCTTGTTCAGAACTGTATTTTCGCGATATGTTTATGCTATATTAGCAGCGTCAGTAGTCAATTTGGCCGAAGGCCAATTCATCCCAATTAGCGATGGAGGAAAAGAAATGGCAAAGAAGAAACCAGTAACTTCCGCAACTAGCTCAAGCAAACCGAGTCCAAAGTCTCAACGAGGCGGACTGAACTTGTCCATTGACCTAAACGCGCTCCAGAAACTGTACCAACGGCGTTACAATGTGACGCTGGATGGAGATACCAAGGGGGGACTCGGTGTACAGGTTCGCGATGGGGATACGAAAGGTGGCTTAAACATCTCCTTTAGGGACGGCGACACCAAGGGGTGAATACTTGACAGGTATGGATCTGCAAGGCATCCCGTTTTCAACGAGCAGAGTTGGCAGAAACTGGGAGAACGTTTCGACAACAACTATTCTCTCGAATTCCGCTGGCGCGAGCAAGTTATCCAACAGCTCTTGATCTACGACAACGAGATCGACAGCATGCTGGACGTGGGGTGCTGTATCGGATGGTATGTTGAGAAACTGCGCCAGCGAAAATTTCAGGCAAGGTACTATGGAGTGGATATCACGCCTAACTTTGTGAAGCGAGCGCAACGCGCGAACCCAAACGAGGAGTTTGAAGTTGGGGATGTCAGACGGTTAAGATGGTCTGACGGGGAGTTCGACTTGGTTTTTGCCGGGGGTGTGCTGATGCACCTTGCCCCTAAGGATTTGTGTCGAGCAATGAGCGAGCTGTTTAGGATCGCTCGAAAGACCGTCTTCATTTACACCTATGGTGACCGAAAGCGTGACCGAGTTGAATACGACTTCAAGAATGAATTCTTCAACGTCTACTATACCTTGGGCACGCTTAAGTCGTGTGTCCCGGACGGCTGGGAGGTAAGTGATAACTACTTTTTTCAAGACGAGCGGCACTTCGTCGAGTTCTCACGACCTAGGTTTTGCGCAGTAAGTTAAACCAATGGAACCTCGTATGAACCGGCTGGCCTCACGTGCTTTTAATTGAATTGCCGCAAATTTTGTCTGATGCCCCAAACGACGGTGATCTTGAAAAGATCATCGCGAAGTTCGCGGGCTGCAGTCCAGTACCAGGGAGCAATAGCAATGTCTGCCGCAGGGCACACCGATCAGTCATTAAGAGGGCTGTTCGGCCTGACTCCCGGGGGCCGTGCAGTTGTTGCGTCAAAGGTCGGTCCCGGCTGGCTTTCGAGTGCTAACGGTCGACTTGCTCTCCAGACCAATCGTCATAGTCCGCAGTACAACAACGCTGCAGAAAGACTCAACTCACCTGACTTTGAGGGCTCAGTCGTTATTAAACCTGACGGAACAGTCTTGTTCCGCAGACAGCCGGGATCGTGTCGACAGGTCTACTTGCACATCGGTCAGGACATAATCGCTTTTGACGACCAATTGGAGCGGTTGGCTGCGAACTCGATTTTTCCAGAGACATCTTTTGACGAGGCGTCAATCCTGCATTTCTTGTGGCGAGGCAGAGCGCTGCCTCGCAAAACGTTTTATTCAAGTATTCTGACTCTTCTTCACGGAGAAGAGCTTGTGTGTGAAGCAGACCGGAGTCCCTATGTACGCAGATTCTGGTGGCCGCTGCACTTAGGAGACTTGCCTTTAGACGAAGAGGAGCTTCGAAAGGAAGCGATTTGCCGTCTCGGTGAGGCCTTAGCACGCTGTGTCAACTCGTCTGAGCACACTGCGCTGCTTCTATCGGGTGGGGTGGATTCGAGTCTGCTCGCAGCACTTGGCATTCGACAAGGCATCAATTTTTCTGCCTTCACGATCGCATTCGACGAGTCTTATGGTCTCAATGAGACAGAATTTGCGAAGAGCGTAGCAAGCGCTAGGGATATTCCGCATCATGAAGTTCACCTTGATCTAGATGATGCAATCAGCCTACTCGGTGAGATTCTAGACGCGCCGCTCCCACGTGCTGCCCCCGCCGCGATAACAAATGATGCGATCCTCGCGGCAATCGGAAAGAGAGGAATGAATGTCGCCGTGTCGGCGCTGGGTGCTGACGAGTGCTTCGGTGGATACCACAAGATGCTGGAATACTTGGCAGTGCATCTGCTGGAGTCCAAAGACGGCAATCCCCTCACCCGGGAAGTGTTGGAGTGGCCGTGCAATAGTCTTCTTGAGTTGAACGCTAGGATGTTTCCAGGTGTGGCGGAGTTCTTTACGCTTTCAGAATTGATGAACATTGCGCATGACCCTAGTTTGTTATGTGACATGCTTGCGGTGGATCAGGACTTTTACCGAGGTTGTCTGAACGTGAAACCAAGTGCGAATCCCTTGGAACTCATGGCGGCGCACGAATATCAATTTCGCTTAGCCGAGTTGCTATTGCCAACTTTCGCGTCACCCCACAAGAACTTATTACCGGTCATAGCCTATCCCTTTATGGATCCTGCGGTCTATCTGTGGGCGTCGGCACTCGACCCGAGGCACTGTTTCTGGCACGAGAAGGACGCGTGGTGGGCGAAACGATTACTTCGCAGCGTGGCGATGGACTTTTTACCAGAAGAAATCGTCATGCGGAAGCGCCAGATATTCATGGCCCCAATCCAGCATTGGCTGCTCAACGAGCGTATGCAGAATATTTTCATTGAGGAGATTGCTGACTCTGCGTTGTGGGGTCTCGGGGTGCTGCGGTCGCAGATTCGCGAAGAGATTCTATTAGGCGTCCGTGCAAATGATGTGGCACTAAGAGACATAGGATGGCAGCACAAGGTGTGGAGTATTTTGGTGCTGTGCGCCTGGATCAACAGACGGGAGAAGGCACCGTTGGATATCGAGCGGGGGCATCATGCATAAAGTCGACTTGGCCATATTTGGCTCCGGACTGCTCGCGCGTTCTTTGGTCTTAACTCTGTCAGCTTGTGTCCGAGATACCATGTCGATTCTCATGGTGGGTCGAAACGAAGTGTCGCTCCAAAGGATTGCGCTCTTGGCACGCGCGCGTTCAGCCGCTCTGGGCAGCCAACTCTTGGTCCAGGTGGAGCATTGCGACTACACACACGAACAACTTCGGCGACTGTTTTCTCGCTTAGGTGCGTCAGCAATTGTAATGCTCGCGTCAAAGCAGTCGCCTTGGACGATGGGCTCACGCTGGCGTGCGCTCATCGGCTTTGCCGGGTACGGATTGACGTTGTCGCTCCAGGCATGCTTGGCCGATCGAGTCTTTCGGGTGGCGCGGGAATCGCTACCAGATGCCGTCCTCGTCAATGGCTGTTATCCTGATCTTGTCAATCGTTTGCTCGCAGATCGGGGCACAAGTGTGGCATGTGGAATTGGGAATATCGCGATCATCGATTCGGTGTTGCGGAGCCAATACCCCGGTGATGAGATTCGTCTGGTTGCTCACCATGCGCACGTCGCGGCTCTGATGAAAGGGCGGTGGGACGGATTGGCGCCTCCGCTCGTTTGGCAAAACGGCAAGAGATGGTTGGATGATGCTGGGGCAAACCTGATCGCGCACTTATCGTTGCCAAGCGATAGTTCGCTGAACGAAGTCACGAGTGCCTCGGCTATCCCGCTCTTGCTTGCACTCATAGGCCGCGATTCACCGTGGAAAGGCCATGCGCCTGGCGTTGCTGGCTTGCTAGGCGGGCTCCCGGTGAAGGTTTCGTACCGCAGCGTGGAAATTGATGTTCCGCCTGGGACTTCGCTCGAAGAGATGTGTTCACTCAACGAAGTCTACGGAATCTCTGACGGTGTAATCGTAGATGAACGTGGGGTTTACCGACTGGCCAAGTCTGCAGAAGAAATCGAAGCTGCTTGCGGCGTACGAGTGCCTAAAGACTTGTTGCAATGGACGGCGGACGATCTCGATCAATATGCGCAATCACTAGAAATGTTCCGCGATTCAATCGACTCTTGCAGCTAACATGAGGTGGTGCTTAGCAAGGTAGATCGTCATTCGAGTTCGTAGGGAGAAACCGAACCGGCTTACATAAGGGTCCCAATTCTTCGGCATCAGCGGGCATTGTGCCAAGGAAGTCGCCGCGGTCATAGTTCTCAATGGCCTGTCGAAACATCCTGTCTCGGTTCTCCCAGCGGTCCTTAGCAAGTGGGTAATGTCGCATCCGAGCCACATCATCATGCGAAATATGTTGAGCTTTGCCGCTCTGGACTCGCCGAAGCCCCTCGGCCAGTGTCAACCGCGCGATCATGTCTTGATCTTCCCACCCCCATCCATGTAAGCGACCATTGTACCCGCCAACTCTCTCAAAACTCTCACGATGAACGAGAAGTAGCCCTGGAGCCTGCCTGGAACCGTCCTCTACGTCTTCTTCGTTGTCGACTATGGAAAGAGTTCTACCGTTAGCAAGTCGCAGGTTCAACTGGTAACCAAACATGACAACGTTGCCAGCCTGCCTCGAATTCCGGTTGCTTTCCGTAACGCCCCGGATTGTGCCAAACGTCCGAGCATCAGATGACACCTCGGTCACTAAGCGGTCGAGTTCACGATCCCCTAAAAGGATGTCGCAATCACAGAAAAAAAGGAGGTCGTTCTGCGCATGAATGGCTCCAATGTTTTGTGCCTGGGATTTGTTAAAAAAATGCTGATTTACAACGGACACGACTGTGACGGGGCATGCTAGGTGCGTAATCATCTCCGTAACCTCCCTAGCATTCCCTCCGAAATTGACGATAGTGATCTCTCCAGCGTACTGCGCAGCGCACAACGCCAATCGAGGCAATGTGCGCCGAAGCTCTGGCCTATCGCGCCAGGTCACAATTATGCTCAGTCGTCTGGTGGTTTCCTGACTCATGCTAAGTTCTTTCGCGGGCAATCAAAGTTTGTTGTCAGTTTAGGGAACGGTAGGCACGGGAAAATCATGGAAAATACGCATGGCAGTGGAGTCGTCTGTGCTCACTTCGTTCAAGTGGGCGGGCCGCCACGGAATGTCGCAGCCGAGGTAGTTTGAAAGAACGCGAGCACTCGTCGGCGTAAACAGACTTTCTAATTGGAGCTCGATTCCGTCGTGATACTCGATAAGCTGCCTTGCATCGAGCTGATATTGTTTAACATATTGACTGATACACCGTCGACACACAAATTTCTTGTATTCGTCATCTTGGCATTCGAGAGCAAGGGGTATATCAAGTACATTTGGGTAACACGCATCCCAAGAGTCCTGCCTCCATTCTTCGCCCTGATGAGGCAGCCAATGATTGAGAGGCGGGTTGTACCGCAGTTTAATTCTCTCGAACGAGGCAACGGTTTCCGATAAATCTCGATGAAGGTATACGAAGTGAATGGGGCCGAGCATTTCCCTCAATATGTTTGCATGCGGGAGCCACCAATGAGAGACGTCTCCGACGATCGCAAAGTACTTTCGTGAGATACGAAAAAATTCTGCATGAAATTCAAGGCGTGGTCCAGGGTTATTCCAGTGCAATAACGGGGGACGCTCGTGGGTCACGAGGCTGTGCGGGATCCCTCGCAGTGCCCAGGCCATACTTGTGGAGCCGTTTCTTCCGGTTCCGATGACCAATAGCACTTTTCCAGGTTTTTCCCGGCGATCAAATCGCTTGGACAGAAACCATTCATACTGATTGAGAAACGGGTCGGTACGTCCCTGCGTTGGTGCCCCGGCCAAAAGTCCAGCAAAGTAGGCGTTGACTTGTTCAATGTTCAGATCAGACACGACTTTGGCTACTTGCACGAGCTTTGTTTTGGGAGGGTCAACAGTGTCACTTTGACTGTAAAAAGCTTCTTGTATTTTACCACAAGACGGCCATGTTGGATGCAGTCGGCAATCTGGAGTCAACTCAGAATCGTTCACAAGCGATATTCGGTTATCGGTGTTGAAATACTAACCTCGAAACTTCAGCAACAAAAACAAGGCATCCAGGCAACTGTATGCCGAAGACCGTTACTGAGCGAAGTATGAAACAAATGCGAATTTCGCTAGCACGGTTCGCGTCGTTGCATCGACTTTAGTGTCCAAGTGGCCAAGAAAAAAACAGGTCGCCAACTCGCACCGTTCACCCAAACGTCACCCAAACCGGTGCAACTTTGAGAACAAGGCAACCTGCGGAAGTTGGACAATCCGACGCGACTTTCGATCCAAGTCAACTTGCGTCGGTGTTCATGACCGAAGTTAGAAAACGCACCTTGCAAATCTGCACGGGAGGCTTTGAAAGTGTCGTCATTCTGACTGCGCGAAGGGGTCGTTTTTAGGCTCAACTGCGGCTGCCATTGGTGACACAGGTCGAACCGTCCTGGGCTTCGAGGGCAGACCTGACAACTGCCATTGCGGACGTTCGTCGATGCTGCGCGACGCTGTTTCCGATCGAAACGCCAGCTGGGGTCGTACGTTCCTGCCCTTTGTCAACAACGGCCAAAATTGCGATCGCGTATCGGGTCCGCGGCAACCAAGCAATTTTCCGAAGTAACGCCTAAGTTGCGAAAGCGGACCCTGCCAACAACCAGAGCCGCGTTATCAAGGTCGGTGTGGCGCTATTTGAACTGAAGTTGAATCCATGCTAGAGACTCCCCTGTAGGCGAGCTATCCACTCGCCGGTCGTCATGTTCATGCAAAAGTGCGGCTTAGCGGTAAAACTGGCATGGATACAGCCAGTCTAAGTTAAGCGAGCTGACGTTCACGATCGGGCCAAGCGGGCCTCGGTAAAACTGGTCTCATCAGCCAGTCTAAGAGGTGAGGGGTCGCTCCCCTTTACGGCATTTCAATTCGAAAAGCCGATTCCCCGCTGCCCTTAGCGCTGGGTGCATCGAGAGGTGCTCGCCCAGTGCGAAGGAGGCTCGTCGGAGTAATAACAGGCCGTTCCACGCTCGCTCTGTTTGCGAGAAGGGACACATGCCCGGAGTAATCCCGACGTTCTATCCTATAGTTCCAGATGCATCGACCAACAGAGTCGTAGCTATTTCACAAATTGAATATGGGCGAGGCGGAAAGACCCACTGCACCTGTGGCACTTCGGTGCCGGTGCTGTGGGCCGTTCTCGGACAAAGCGGGTGAGGCATGCATGCCAAATCCTGTCACGGGGGCTGATGGGCTTTCACTTGACTGTGAGAGTTCCTTCAACCGTGCTGGCGTCGGGAGCTACGAACTTGGCAACAAGTCGTACCGGAGGCAGACACCTTCGGGGATCAGGCTAAACACCTGACTGTGAAAAGCTCAACGATGAAAGGCCCAAGCAAACAAGTACGCAAGGGCTTGCCAGTAAGTCTATTGGGAGACGGAGCCACACAGAGACAACACCACCAGGTAGTCACCGACAGGAAGTCGGTGCAGGATACCCCTAGCTTCTGCTTTCGTAGGGGGAAATCAGTCAGCGTTCACCGCGTTATCGACGCGTGACCGGACTGGA
>JBGSJT010000183.1:0-2634 GCA_041741715.1 Pirellulaceae bacterium
TTTTTCACGACAGTTTATTTTGCGGAGCGCCGCTTTCGGCTACAATACCAGCCCGACGTGCTGGCGCGTGAGTTGCAGGTTTTTATTGGAGTTCGCGCTCTACAAGATCGCTTCAGACATCCCACTCGCTGGCGCGTCGAGCTGGTATTCGCGTTGATTTAGTTCTTTTGGATTGGTCACATACTAGTTTTCAAAATAATCGGAGTTCTCATGAATACTCTTTCGATCCATCGCTTGTTTCTTACGCTGGTTTTGATCGTCAGTGCCGTCGGTTGCGGCGGTTCCAACTTAGCGAAAGTCACTGGCAAAGTGACCTATAATGGTAATCCAGTTACCTCGGGGACAATCACGTTCGCTGCGGCGGATAAACCCGCTGCCTATGGTGATCTGCAACCAGACGGTACCTACTCCCTCAAGACCGAGAAGCCTGGTGATGGTGCCACACCGGGTGCCTATCAAGTCATGGTAGTTGCTATGCAGGACCAAGGAGATTCATTACCCGAAGAACGCAACGGGTTGCCTGCTCCCACGGTCCCGATCAAGTACACCAGCCTAGCCACCACTGATTTGAAAGCTGATGTGGCGTCAGGCAAGGAAAACGTCTTCGACTTTAACTTAACCGGTTCGCTAGGTAAGTGAGCAGCCCCATATCATCGACTGGCTAGGTTCCGACGCGGGGCGCCAGAGCCACTTTAGTGAAAGACAACATGATGGGTGTTCAACGTTACGGGGCAAAGTCGGCGGGTTGGGTGTTGATCTTCGCCAGTCTTCTAGCGCCACACGCGCGCGGACAAGAGCCAGTTCGAAATCCTCGCGTCGCTATTCCTGATTCGGTCGAAGCCCACCGCGATATCGCTTATGTGGAAAATGGAGATGAGCGTCAGCGGTTAGATCTCTACTTTCCCAAAATTCGCTCCGACAAACCACTGCCTATTGTCATTTGGGTGCACGGTGGCGGATGGCGACAAGGCAATCGTTTTCCCTCCCCTGCTCTATTCCTGACCGAACATGGATATGCCGTGGCGAGCATCGGCTATCGCTTGAGCGACAGCGCGCAGTTTCCAGCGCAAATCCATGATTGCAAATCGGCCATTCGCTTTCTTCGCAACCATGCCGTACAGTATCAGCTCGATCCGAACCGCTTTGGCGTCTGGGGCTCAAGCGCCGGTGGGCATTTGGTAGCGCTGCTGGGGACGTCGGGAAACGCACCGGAATTGGAAGGAGAGTTGGGTGAGTCGCAAGGCTCGAGCGCGGTACAAGCGGTCTGTGATTATTTTGGTCCAACCGATCTATTGCTGATGTCTGCGCAATCGAGTGCAAATAGTAGAATCGATCACGACGCGCCCGATTCCCCCGAGTCGAAATTGTTGGGAGGGCCATTGCAAGAACAGACCGCAGCCGCGCGGAGCGCCAATCCACTAACCTACGTTGATCCTCACGACCCACCATTTCTGATCGTGCACGGAGACCAAGATCCACTTGTTCCGCTCAAACAAAGTCAGATGCTGGACGAAGCTCTAGATAAAGCGACGGTGCCGGCTGAGTTGATTGTCGTAACCGGAGGAGGACATGGCCCGTTCCGCGACCCAGCGCAGCTTGAAAAGGTGCGACAATTCTTCGACGGAGTCCTGCGACGGTGAAAGCGGATCGGCAGCTGACTTTGCCAAAGTAGCAGCCGCGATTTGCGATTTGTCACCCTGCGACCCTGCCGATTGTGCGTTTTCGAGGCGCTGGAATCGAAAATCACCGATAGCTGAGCTGAGTTTGTACAGACAGCCTTGATTTTGTGTCGATATCTGCGCACACTTGCTATACCAACTCTGAAACAGCCTCCCCCAAAGTGGGGTGCGGCTAGAAAGAAGAACCGAGGAGATTACCGAATGAAGAAGTTATTGTTAGTGGTTGTCGTTGCCGGTTTCACGCTGTCGACCCTCCCCCCAGCCTTCGCGATCAAGCAACTCAAAGAAGCTTTTGGGGAGCAGTACGCCGGCGAAAAGGCCGATGCCGAGTTTAAGAAGCTCGTCGAGGAAGCCAATTGCAATGTGTGCCACGTCGACAAAGAGAACAAGAAGAAGGTCCGTAATCCCTACGGCGAAGCCATGCACGAGGCATTGGAGAAGGATGGGTTCCCAGTGAAGGAGTTCGGCAAAGACCCGGCTAAGTTCGCCGACCGCTTGAAGGACATCTTCAAGAAGGTGGAAGCTGAGAAGAGTGGCGATGAAACGCACAAGACCTTTGCTGATCGCATGAAGGCCAAACTACTCCCCGGTGGAAACGTATTGGGTAAGAAAGAATAGTTGCTGACGGCGAGAACTGAAAACAAGTGGGTCAAGTGTCCAGTTCGCATTGGGCACTTGGCCATTTTTTTTGGGGCTGCGCTACCGCCGATCTCGTGGGCTGTTGATTTAGTACGCCGCGTACTCTTAGTGATCTACAGCCGCTCGCCTTGGATATCCACACGGTATTGCCAGCACTGATTTCCGTCCGGGCTTGACCCGAATGTCGCAAGGTTAAGGGGAAAGTGCTGCTTTTTCTTGGTCGCGGGGCATTTTCAACCTTTCGTATTTGCCGTTTCGTCGTTTTATCTTTCTAGGTTCGTTTCGGCCAGGACGCTTGCGTAAGGGCGCGGCTGCG
>JBGSJT010000184.1:0-3619 GCA_041741715.1 Pirellulaceae bacterium
CGAGCCCGAGCATTTGATTCATCACAAGCAAAAACGGCTGATCGAGGGCTTCGTCTGCAAACCTTTGTTCGTCGAGTCCTATCAGCTTTCCATAGCAGAGGTCGTGTAAGGTTGATCTGAGGGCAAGATTTTATAAGAACAGGAGGATTAAGATGGCTTGAAGGCGATTGCTATAGCGATCATCCCCGTGGCAGTAATAGCAATCAATAACATCGGCACAATAAGTTTATTCTTTCGGACCAACATTAGTCCGCACGCGTTAAGAAGAACTCCAACAATCGCTGCAATTCCACCAATCCAACTCGATCGCGCGGTTGTAGCGTAATCTACTCGCAGGCGCGCGGGGAGCGTCGCACTTTCCGAATTCAGTCGCAAAGCTTGTGTGATCAATACAAATGAAACGATGGCAAGCACAATGATGGCAATGATTGATGCCAATGCAATAAACAATTGTCGGCCATTCCAATTCTTGATGCCAGCTGCAGATTTCTCTTCGGGAACGCCTGTAGCCGGAGGTACATATGGGTTAGCCATAGTCTTCTAATTGTGCTGGGAATTAGGTGAATGAATTTCATCGACGAACGGTGCCATTCAGCTAGTTGCGGCAAGTAACGTTTCTAACGATCCAGGCGGACGATCCGCCACTTAGCTGCAACGGATTGTTCAAGTAAGCCGCTAGGCGGCGGGGCTGGATCGACGCAGGGGCGAACTAGGGTTCACACCCTTTTCCTCGCTACAGTCTAGCAGATTCTTGCCGTCGATTCATCCTGAAGGGTTGATGTTTCTATCACTTCCCTTTCTATCAGGAGTTCTACTCATGTCCAACTCTATTCCTAACCCCAATCCAAAGAAGATTTCCCCATTCTTCTGCGGAAAGTATTACAAAGCCATGGCCGAAGACCTCGACCTCTGCGGCTTGGCCAAGCGGACGCACGCTGGCTATCTCCGTGCCGTGAGGCAATTGGCGGATTATTGCAAAACGCCCCCAGAGAAGATCACCGAAGCCCAATTCCGCGACTACTTCCTCATGCTCAAGAACAAGAAGAAGTTCGCCTACGGTTCCATGCGTGTTGCCTTCTCTGGGGTTAAGTTCTTCTTTACCAAAACCTGCAAACGTCGCTGGAAATCTCTCGAGCAATTCAAGCTGCAGAACGTAAAGACTCTTCCCGTTGTTATGACCATCAAGGAAGTTCACAGCATCATCAATCGATGCTCCACGCTTCGAATGAAAACCTTCTTCTGGACAACTTACTCTCTCGGGCTACGACTCGAGGAAGCTCTTAACCTGCAGGTCGGCGATATCGATTCTCAACGAATGATGGTTCACGTGCATCGAGGCAAGGGTGCAAAGGATCGCTACGTCCAACTATCCACTGCAACTCTCCACCTTCTAAGGCAGTACTGGGTCACCCATAGAAACAAGGTCTTTCTCTTCCCGTCCGGAGGCCGAAAGCACGAGAAGATGCAAACTGCCAGCACCGTCATGAGTCGTTCCACCGTTCAGAACGCCATCGAGAAGATCGTCCAAAGTATCGGCTTTCATAAGCAGGTTTCAACGCACACGTTGCGACATTCCTGTGCAACGCATTTGCTCGAAGCCCGAATGCCCATACGGGCTATTCAGCAGTTCCTGGGGCACAGCTCGCTTCAGACAACCTTGCTCTATCTCCATTTGACGGACACGGCCGCTGTCGATTGCCGAGAGATTATCGATAACCTCTTTCGTCTTCCATAACGCTCGATGCCAACGGTTGCAGACTGCCTTCGGCAGCATGCTCCCGAGTATCTCAGGCACTTTGGCGATTCTGTTCCTGCCGGGCACCGACGTGTCTTGAGCTTGATCCAGCGTTGCCGGACCGGTGAACTCGGAGCCTTTGCCTATCACTGTGAAGGATGCGGATGTCGACACTACTTGGGTCGTTCGTGTGGTAACCGGCATTGTCCCAATTGCCAACACGACAAAACTCAAAAGTGGCTTCAAAAGCAGACTCAGCGATTGATCCCCGTTGACTACTTCCTGACAACGTTCACCGTTCCAAGGCAAGTGGCTATGGTACTTCGTGCGCATCAGAAAGACGGTTACAGCGCTCTTTTTGACACTTCGAGTCAAGCGATGATCGACGTGGCGAGCGCAACGAAGTCATTGAAGAACGCAAAATTGGGATTCTTCGGCGTGCTTCACACTTGGGGAAGGGATCCTCTGGTTTACCATCCGCATATTCATTACATCGTCGCTGGCGGCGGCGTCTCGAATGATCGCGAATGTTGGATTCCGACCCCCAAGAACTTCCTGATGCATCATGGAACTCTGATTCGAGTCTTCAAAGCCAAGCTTGCGGACAGGCTCCGGGAGCTCGGCTTGTACGAGGAAGTGCCTAAAGAAGCGTGGGAAGCAAAATGGGTCGTCGATATCAAGCCGGTAGGCGATGGATCTGCAACTTTGAAGTACTTGGCACCGTACGTCTATCGCGTGGCGATTAGCAACAAGCGGATCGAGTACTGTGACGCGGAGCGAGTGGTTTATCGCTACACGCCGTCGGGAACCCATCAGTCGAAAACACGGAGCGTTAGCGGGAACGACTTCGTAGCGGGATTCCTGCAACACGTTCTTCCGCCAGGGTTTCAAAAGATTCGGTACTACGGTTGGATGAGTCCCAACAACCGAATCTCGCTGGACCTGGTTCGCTGGTTGGTGTGGCTATATCGAGGCTGGACGTATTGGCTTGCGAGCGGCCACGCACCTCAAACGGAACCGAAGAAGGAACCAACAGTTGAATGCTCTCGTTGTTGCGGAGCCATGAAGTTGGCAAAGGTAATCTACAAGGACTGTTCGTTGCTGGTCCAGCTATCGACGCATCAACAGCAACGTTACGACGACAGCGGATAGAAACCGAAGATGCAAGTTCAAACCAGCCATCACGCCATCGAAAATTTAAGGCCGATCGGACCCTACTGTCTGACACTACGCGCGTACCTAGAAAAAACAACTCAAATCAGCCGAAACGCTTTCGATTGGCGGAGAGAAGTGCAAGATTACTGTCCCTTGACGAGAGCTATAGCATTGTTCTTGCGGATCGAAGCGATTGATTCTGCGCGGCGAAGCTTGTGCGAGCAAGCTGAAAAAGAAACAAAACCCTAGAAACCCTTCTTGGCCCTGACCCTTAACAGCGTAGCGGGCATCTTGAACAGAGAATTTGAGCATCGGCACCGCTCCTTACGTCGCTCGCGATGTCAAATTCTTATGTGTTCGTCGTCATTGTGTTGCAAACCAAAACTGAATACCACCGGCCGCAAGAACAATAACAGCCGTAACGAATTGTAGCGAATAAGCTAGGTCTTTGGTACGGACGCTTGTCCATCCAGCAGATACCGTTCCAATCAGCCCAGGAACAAAGAGTGCATGCATACAGTTTCGGAAGATTTCTTGATCGTAGAAGTGAAGTAACAGAACCACCGTACCAAATAGTGGCCAAGTCCAAAGCCAGTAGTAAAGTAACCGTCTTTGCTTTGGGTGCAATTTCGGATCGGAGACACTTGAGATGTCAAACACTTCGTTTTGAATTGGAGCCACCGCGTTTCTCGACGAACGTCAGTGGTCACCGAGGTCGCCGGAGACCAC
>JBGSJT010000185.1:0-16881 GCA_041741715.1 Pirellulaceae bacterium
CATCCCACCACTCGCGCGTCGATAGCTGGTTTGCAGCCACGCGGACGTCCCGGCTACTGCGCATAGCCAAGTAACCGATGACAGTTGTTTCGAGGTAGGCAGATCGTTTCATCCGGTTCGATCATCTTTCTGCCGTAACGATTGCGATAACGGCGGTTCCGGGGTTGGATGATACATCAAAGTGAACGAGGTTCCGGAACTCCCGTTCATCGCTGGGTTCCGGACGCGAACGGTACTAAGTGAGTCCGCAGCGATGCGAACCCGCCACGGATGTAGTTTAGCACCAAGCATGTTCGTCACGCAAGCAAGATTCCACGTCGCCACTGAAGCTGAAATTAGCGACAGGAATATTTGTAACGACAGGAAAATTTGCGATGATCAAAGAAGCCGACCACATATGAATAAGCGGTGATGGCTCAAGTCGCGCCAGCCTGTGAAGCCAACCGCAACTAGTGGTCCGCTCCGTTCGAGCCTGTCCGATCATCAGCATCCACGCGCATCGTTTCATGAGCATTTGCTCGCGTTGAATTGCGAATCAAAGAATACTCAAGCGCCCAGAACGACCGCGATGACCGCAGTCGCCAGGTTTGAGTTGTTGTGCAAGTCGGAGCGGCTCGGCGACTTCGGTCGGTCGCATGGTTCGTCGTCCCGTTGGTTTAGCATCACATTAGATGCCGAAGTGTGAAGTCGAAGACGATGATTGGAAATGGAATAGACCAAGCGATTATAACCCAAAGACCTAGGCCATTCGCCCAATATCCGTGCAGCAAGTACCAGAGCTTTGGCGGATTCCCCAAAAGCACCGCAAGAAGCAAGGAAAACGCTACAAGTGGCCATACGTTGAACATAGCGACCGCCGCATAGTCGCCAGGATCGGATACGAACAACTGACGGACATAGCCGTCCCAATAATCTACCCGTTTGTTATTGATTACCCACGATGCCCAAAGCAAAGGCAAGTAAATTAACGAAACGATTGCAGTAACGATTAGGCAGAGGGACGCGGGCTCTAATGTCCTGTGACGAACCAGTCGATCTGCCAGAAGCATTGGCACTGCGGCGCATGCAATTCCAGACGCCACGAAAAGCATAGTGAACAGCACGAGGTTTATAACATTGCTCGCAGGAGCTTGGGGAATCGCAGCCAACCCGGCGGCAGCACCAGCTGTAAGCGTAAGTAGTCGGGGAATCGTCATGCGCCCTTCGTGCTCATCCATTGCGCAGTCCCTGTATCGTCTCGACGAACGGCGGCGATAACGAATGTTCGCGGGTTTGATTTGTTAGCAAGCTGGACGGCATCGCGAACTTTCGTTCATCGCGTGGTTCCCGGCAACCGGAGCGTTTGATGTTTGATCCGCGAGTGTTCATGTTAGCAGATTCAGGAACGATGGTCACGTTTGTTTCTGGTTCGCTTCGATGATTGTCACGCCGCTGAGCATCGTCACGTATCCGAGTGGTCGTTGCGAACAAGTGTGGCTCGATGTCGCTTAGGTCAGTCTCCATGCCACGGCATCCCACGAATCTGAGTGGTCTGGCCAGACAATCACGTTGGCCATCACGGTACGTGGAGCGTTCGTGGCACCGATGGTCAACTCATTCAAATTGGAGGCACTAACACGCGTGCGGGAACGAATTGCGATCTATCCGCCTGTAGGATGCGGGGGGATAGATCGCTTGTTGAACTTTGTCGCTGGTTGGGGGGCGACAGGGTTGTCTATGCAGATTCTATCCGACCGGCAGTGGCCGAGCAACTGTTTACAGTCGCGGGCCGATGTGGCTGTACCAGTTGGGGCGATCGATGGGACGAGTTCATTATAACGCGCCAACTGGGGGTTAGAGATGCAACGGTATCGCACATGGCCGCTCCGCATTCAGAACGTTGAGGATGTTTCCCCTTAGTCTCGGACTCGAAATCTAATTCGAAGAGACGGGGATCGAAGTTTAGTGCTTAGGGAGGTACTTGGGCATCGACGCCTTCGAGTAGCATGGCGCAGCGCTCGACGTACTCTCCCCTTCTGCGGTTGATGCGATAGAGAAACCGTAGGCTACAAACAGCCTAGTTGAAGCTTCTCCAAGCGAGTTTTCGGACTTCGATCAAGTGCAACTAGAATAGTCGAATGCGCATTTCAAAAGCGCACGTCGTTTTAATCGGAACGATCGTTACCACGGGAGCAGACAAGGAGGCAGAGGGAACTCAGCTCGCGGGTAGGAGATAGCCGGCGCCAGAATTCGAAGCGCAGGTGACGGAAAGAGTTGGCATGGATGCCAACTCAGCGCGGTAGCATGGATGCGCCTGGTAGAGTGCGCTTGACAGCAAAGGTTGTTATCAGGCAGCCAGTCGGTGCGATTAAGTTCAACTATCTATTACTGTCGGATGGTCCGAGCGTAAAAGGCGTTTCAGGACATTATCCACGGATGAACCATGGATAATTGAAACCACCCAACCGTACCGGATTTGGTTTTGGATGGAAAGGAAGTTTCCAAAAAATCTAGCCAGCCCGAAATCTAGGGAGAATCGATCGCTGAAGAGCGTTGGTGAAAAAGAGCTGCCCGTCAGAAAGGCTATGCTAGCACGGAAGGTCGCGGCGACAGGGATGTGAAGGACTCGGATGAAATCAGTTGCTGGCAATGTCAACTTCTCGTCCAAGGTCCTCCAAGGTCCAGGGCGCGTGCTGGGCTGGAGGTAGCTACCAGTCACGCTCACGACGGGGTATACCCGAATCGGTGAGCAACCATCGGGATGGCGAAGCACTTCGCCACGTCAAGCTGCTTTTTCACAGGGGTGCCATGGTTACTGCGTGTGACAAATGCGCTCGAATTCGGTCCTTAAAGCTAAGGGGCATTGAGACGACAGTGTGTGTGCATCGTCGACTGAAGTTGCTGGGTGACCAGTGGCTGTAGTATTTCATATCCCCACTCTTCTCTTACCTGGGGAACATCTCATGAACCTCTTCGACGCCGCCACCCAATCCGTCGAGCTGCTAATCCGTAGCCTACAACGTCGCCTCAGCCGTCGGGCTTCAAAGCGCACAAAGCGATCGAACAATGCGCGTCGCTTGTGAACGGAATGTCTGCAGTCTCGTCAACTGTTGGCTGCCGACATTCAAGTGCTGCACCACAATCACTTCGCCCCTGAAGATGTGAACGACGACGGTCTAGTGTCACCGTTGGATGCATTGATGGTTGTCAACTCAATGAACGTAAACACGAGTTCCGACGTCCTGTGCTTCATCGATGTCAATAATGATGGTTTGCGTTCACCCCTGGACGCATTACTAGTCGTCAATCGACTCAATCGAGGAGAGCAAGGCGCCCAACACGGCGATCCCTCACGCAATGGGGGGCTGCCGAATCTACCCACCGAGATTCGATCCATCGATGGGACAAACAACAACCTGGCGAATCCGGAACTAGGGAGTACAGGAGAAGCGTTGTTGAGAATCGCGGAGGCTGACTACGCTGATGGGATCTCCGCCCCCGCCGGTGCCGACCGTCCGGGCGCTCGCGAAATCAGTAACTTGCTCTCCGAGACCGAACCTGAAGGAACTCGTAACGACCGCGGTCTGTCCGCATTCCTATATGAACATGCCGCAAGTGGTAAATGGTCAGATTAGAACGACAACCTACCGGCCGCCGGAACCTCTTCGTCTCGCCCCCGCCCTTTAAACACAAACCGCGCAACACAGTGGCGGCATAACGTTTGTCACTCTCGAGTTGCGATTACCAAGCATTGAGCCTCAAAGGCCGAATGCGGTGACTAGCCGAGCAATGGCCGCCGCCAACTCGAGTCCCACTGCGGTGCGGTAAACCTAACGGCCGCTCCCCCCTTGACTCAACAAGCCTACGTCGACGTCAGTCTGCCACGCAAATCGTCAGTGTCGGTGGTGCAGACCAACGCCGTCAGAGAGAACCCAAGTACGGTCTCGAAGGACAATAGTGCCAACGAACCCTCTCTTTTTATCAGTCGTTGCAATTAGCAGTTGCACGATACCATAAATTGCGGATCGACTCCCTCCAGCATTGAAATAACGTCTGCGATTGAAACCCAAAAGATGATGTCAGCCGAATTCCTGCGGGGAGTTGTTCTGAGGCTTCCGGCGATAAGTCGATGCGGCCTCGGAATACGGGTTCCAATAGTCGCCACGCTTCGACGTCTGATGGGTCGTTGGTGGGGCGGACCCCAAGTGGCCCTCCCGCATTAGCGGCCAATGAGATATGAGGGAGTTTGTCCGTCGCGCGCGGCTCGATGCGTTCAAGTCGTCCAGTCAACTCAGAAAGACCTGGGCTGCGCAATTGTACTGCTTGGCCGAGCCAGCCGCGCACGCTATCGACAACATCCTCGCCGATCACGGCAATGAGCTGTTTGTCTGCTTCATTGGCAACCGTAAGCAGAGAATCACCTTCTTTCACGTACGCCCCTAAGCGTTGTGCGAGCCCGGGAGCAATTACGCGACCAGCCTGTTGGGAAACAACATTGAGCGCCGCAAGTTGATTTTGCAGTGGCTGCATTTGCTGCACAAGGGCGCTCTGGTTCTTGCGTAGGATCTGCTGCTGGGAAGCATCGTGCGCGTCAGATGCCTGGCGCAGACGGATTTCATTCTGTTGGAATGTGAGCTTCAGATCTTCAAGCTGAGTTACAAGTTCACGGTTCTCCAGCGTCAACAGGCAATCTCCCGTATTTACGGTTTGACCATCGATGACATGGATCTTAGTGATGAACCCTGCGGTCTGGCTGCGCATCGCAGTCTCCGGCAGATACTCGACAACGGATGGTATCGAGACGGACATCGGTAACGGGCAGATGAATACGATCCAGGTGGCTGCAAGTAGCAAACCGCTACTGACAACCAACGGACGGATTGATTGGGTCAAGCCCGCTTGCGATAGGGAACGCATCCCTCCAATTAACGATTGAGTAGGAGCCGCTAGCCAAATGCACATCCCAATTAGGGCAATGACAATTCCTGCGCCAGCGAACATTGTGGAGGCTGCGATAAACAGCGAAACACACACCACGACTCGCCATAAAAGTGCTGCAATCCCGTAGACGAACACGAAGGTGCGTCGCCATGATCCGAGACTTCGATCGGCTGACTGCTGGCCTGTCACAATTCGCGACAGTAGATTCCGCACAGACAATGAAGCCTCACTCTGCAGATTGGGAATGTCGATCAAATCAGCTAGGATGAAATACCCGTCGAATCGCATCAATACGTTGGCGTTGAAGAGGAGCGTCGAGAGTCCGGCGGTGATGACGAGCTGATAGAGCATGAATTTTGCTGTGAGCGATTCGCTTATCGACCACATCAGTAGCGCGACGGCAGCGATCAACAGCTCCACGTACATACCGGCGGCTGCGACTGCGATTCGTGACCAGCGCGAGTTCATTCTCCAACAACTGCTGACGTCAACATAAGCGAGCGGCGCGAAAAGAATAAACACCATTCCCGCTTCGTTCACTTCGCCCCCCATTCTCTCGCACGCCACCGCGTGGGCAAGCTCGTGAAGGACTTTCAGCCCCATCCAAGCCACCAACAAACCGAACCAGCTGTTGGGTAGAAACAGTGCTTCAGATGCGGCGGAAAAATCGGACCAATGCAATCCTAAGACGCAAACCGCGCTGGCGATCAAGCCCCAGCCAAACAGTAGGGCGATTGAACTGAATAGAGGATTCAGCACGCGCGCGCATAATTTCATGAAAGCAGCGGCCTTAGGGAGTGGCACTTTGATCCAAAATGGATTGAACGGTTTAAGCCAACTCCACCCGTTGGTCACAACATTTTCAGCACGATTCGCTCTTCGGTTTGGTTCCTCTTCCTTCGCAAGATAGGCTAATTCATTTTTGAGCAGCCACTTGGAGATGGTGGTAGCATCGGCTGCCGAAGGTGCGCGATTGCCAAGTTTTGCAGCGGCTAGTCCACAGGCTTGCGGGATCGTTGTCAGCCCATCGAACAACGATAGAAAAACGTATTCCTCGTAGCCGACGTGAAAGAATCGATGCAGCGACGGAATTTCAATCCGATAGACTAATTCACCTCGTTGATGAATCGGCCAAAACCGGAGGTCTTGGGCCAAGCGGAGCGGCTGTTGAGTAAGATCGTGCGTGCTGGGATCGCGCATCGCCATGGTTCACCACCCGATCCATTGTCGGGCAGAGAAATAGGCGTGGTGGAACAGATTCCAGGCGAGAGGATGGCGATCGCAGTCGATGCTGGCTCGGCCGTGCATACCAGGGCGGTAGAGGCCCTCGGGATCTCGTAAGATAACTTCTGCCATGAATACATTATCCAATTCGCGCAGTTCCGCGCGCGGCCGAATACGTTGAATCTCCCCTTGTATTTTGCGATTCGGAAAAGAATGCAAATAGTAGTTGACCGCCATCCCCGTCCGAACTTCTGCAATTTCTGCTTCTGGTATGGCGATCTCAGCCAGTAGATCTCCTAGTGCCGCGATTTCGAACAGCGTTTCACCGCGCGTCATCGGCATCCCTTCGCTCTGCGAGAGATCTCCACTAACCACAATCCCGGCGATCGGACTACGGACTTCGAGGTGGTCTCGCTGGTGTTGCAACAACTCAGTTTTGAGTCGTAGCCGCTCGGACTCTAACTCAGCCAACTTGCTAGCAGCGAAATCATGCTGTGCCATTAGCGTCTTGCGTTCTTGTTCCGCTCGATTCCATTCTGCTAGACACCCAGCCAGTTCGAACTCGATTTCGCGAGGGTTGATTTTCGCCAGTAGTCCCCCCACTTCGACCAAGTCGCCGGGTCTGACGTTCGCAGATTGTAGTGGCCCATCGAAGGGAACGGCGACGAAACGTCGTGTTTGAGGTTGTAGCTCCAGCGAAGCCGAAACGCGATATCGCAAGGGGAGCATTAAAACGAGCGACGTCAACATCAATCCCAACAGGAACAGGTTGCGTTGGTTTCCTCGAGCGAACTGAGTAATTGCGCGAAGTGCGAACTCAAAATAACTCGGTTGGGAATGGGCGATTCGCAACAGCGCACTGTCTAGCGGGTCAGCTAGTACACGGAGGAAGCGCTCGCTAGTGGAGAGAGTGGGTTCCAAAACCAGGATGGCCCCGTGATAGGTTTCGCCATCGTTGCGGCTGTCATGCGACAAGCGAATCGCAATGAGTTCTTTGACCTTGAGCTGTTCAGCCAATTGCGCAACAGCTAACAGAGCGTGACGTTCCATTGTGTTACTGGAGGGCCAACGCGTTAGCGAGCCGCGCGCGACAATCTCTTCACCAGCAGCAATAAGTGCACGGTATAAGTCAGGAGAATCCGAACTGGGATTGCTGTCACCGATTTTGAGCAACGCACGACCGGCGTGAAGTCTCCAAAGAACAATCACTCGATTGGCTGAAAGAAAATCGCGGGACGCAGTTGAAATTTGTCGTCCAGCTTCGACCAGCGTGTGCGTGGTATCAAGTGAAGACTGCAGCGACACAACTGCTGCCAGCAAACGCGTGAGGGTCTCTTCGGCTGTTTGGGAAATTGGTCTATCAGACACCACAGAAGGTGCAACTGCAAACACCGGAGCGAAATCCGTTAGCGGAAACGTAAAGAATTCATGGCTCTTCGCGCTGTCCATTTGCCTCTCACCCCCTTTCATTTCTCGTAAGCGTGCCCGACTTTTCCAGAATGAAGCTCCTAACCGCAGATGAACAAAAATGAACAAAAATGAACAAAAATGAACACAAATGAACACAGATAGAGCGGAGAGACTTATCAGTGTTCATTTGTGTTCATCTGCGGTTACTTTCTAGTGTTTCGTTCTAGGCTTAAACGTTTACTATTTGTCGACAGCAGCTACGTTTAACCCGAATTATTCATGAGTAGTTAATTTAAGCTGCAAAGTACCCGCCCGCTTGCGGGAGGGTCGGGCTATCAGGCCCGGGGAGGGTAAACAAACATTCTGAGTTAAAGACACGAACCATTGTTTCATTGCCCCAGGTTGCGACTCAATTGAACCTCTTTTAACGCGGGGCGGGCTTCGTCCAAATTCCAGCGACAGCTAACGCCGCTGGGACACTTGCGCTCGGCGTTGGGAATACGAACTTTGACTTGAACTGTATTGCTCTCAGGATTAACGATCGGTGATACAAATTCGATGCGTGCGTCGACGCTCCCCTCTTGCAGCCCAACGGACAGAGTAACTGACTGCCCAGCCGCTAAACGCGCCGCGTCTCGGCGTGGCACCGAGAAGATAGCTCGGAGCGAATCGATCTGGACGATATGCAGCACTGTAGGGTCTGTGGGCGAAACGAATTCACCAATGTGTTTGTCAATCGCGATGACGATACCGTTGACCGGTGAAACAATTTGACGCTGTTGAATCTGCTGCTTGACTCGCTCGAACTCAAGTTGCCTCAGTTCACGATCTTCTCGAACGGTTTGCAATCGCGCATCCGCTTGCTGGAGTTCCAATTCGGCCTGCGCCAATTCTCGCGAAGTGGCGTTTCCCTCATCTTTCAGCGCTTGGTAACTGGTAAATTGTTGTTGTCGCCTGGCCTGGTCCGCCTCGGCGCTGAGCTGTGGTCCAGTCGCGCGCATGGCAGCTGCCGCAACATCCAGCGATGAACGAAGCACTGCGTCGTCTAATTTGCCAAGCAACTGCTTCTCAGTCACCACGTCCCCTTCTTTGACCAGCAGCGATTCGATCACGCCGATTTCCGAGGCTGGGACGGCGATTCGTTGATACGGTTCGGTGAAGGCTTCGACTGTTTCCGCCCACGTTTCCACAGACAACGTCAAAATTGCGACAACAACCAGTACTGTCCCCAAAGAGGATTTGATTGGAGCAATGGAGCGTGATTGATCCGACTTCATGGGCTTTATCCGTTAGAGTTTCCAGCAGCCAGCGGGTGAGTTGCTCGTACGTCTGACCAGCGCCTGATCCTGTTGTTCTGATCGCAGCATCCGCTGGCGAGCTGTGAACTGATTCTTCTGTTGTCGACATTGTGCGCGCCACAATTGTCTATCAAGCGAAAACATCTCGTCCCTTCCCCGATCGATCCAACGCCCGATAGCGCGGGAAATCCAGGGTGCATCGGCATTTGCAATCGCGTCTTCGGCCGACACAAAGACTTGTGCCGAGCCCGCGTCTCCGCACCGCGCGCAGCGTCCGATCATTTGCCGATCGACTCGCGCCAACGCATGCTTTTGGGCTACGATAACATGCAGCCCACCTGCTTGGGCAACATGGGGATCGAGAATAATGTCCGTACCTCGGCCCGCTAGACTAGTGGCGACGGTAATCGCACCGCGTCCCCCAGCCTGGGCGATCAGAGTCGCTTCATCCGCGTCTTGCACTCCATTGAGCAATTGAAACGAAAGATTGCGTGATTGAAGTTCACGAGCGATCTCAAGGCTCTCAGCAATACTGAGTGTGCCGATCAACACGGCTCGCCCAGCAAAGATTATGCTCTCGGCGCTGTCTACGATATTGACAACTTTTTCGGCAAACGTCGTCGTAAAATGTTCGCGAAGCACCACGCGACGACAGGGTGTACGGAGTGGCACGACCGCGACGGGGAGTCCGTACACGGACGCAAATTCCTGTTCGCAATCAGCGGCGGTTCCAGTCAACCCGCCCAGGAATGCGTATTTTCGAAACAAACGCTGCCGAGTCACGCGCGCCAATGGTTTTGCTTCGGCCCGTATATTTAACTTTTCGCGAGCTTCGATCGCTTGTTGCAAGCCATCGGACCAGGTTCGATCTTCAAATATTCGCCCCGTTGAGGCGTCCACGATCTGGACCTTCGCCTGTCGAACAACATACTGAACGTCGCGTTGGTAGCACGTCTGTGCGCGCAGCGCTAAGACAATATACTCATGCCATGGGCGAACTAAGGCTGGGTGAGCGAGTAGCGGTTGCGATCCAGAAGCGTAGACACTATTGAAGCCCGCTTCTGTCAATTGTACTTGACTCCCGGCGAGCACCCGGAAATCTACATCAACCCTCAGACCTGTGCTGCAAGCCAAAGCCGCGCGATGCACGGCGGCATCAGGTGCCTCACCCTCGTCGGCACGACTGAGTAGCAGCGGAGAGACTGCATCGTCGATCAATACATGGTCCACTTCGTCAATAATGGCTGAGTTCAGACCACGCTGCAGAAGCCGCGACTCCACCTCGCTCCCCATAACTGTAGAGTAGACGCGATCCCCAAGCCGCTGCTCCACGGCGCTATCCAAGTTCAATTGGTCCCGCAAGTAATCCATTCCAAACGCGTGCGATGATCCGAAGGTGATGTCGGCTCGATAGGCGGATTGTCTCTCCGTGGCGTCGGCTGACGCCTCAATGGCAGCGGTCGTCAGGCCCAGTTGCTGAAACACGGGCGCCAGGAGATCGTGGTCCCGTTGGGCTAAATAATCATTGGGAGTTACCACATGGACTCCCAACCCACTAAGGGAGCGGAGATAGGCAGGCAAGACACCGGAAATCGTCTTCCCCTCGCCCGTCTGCATCTCGGCGATGGCACCACAACTAACGACAATTCCTGCGTACAGTTGCACATCGAATAGTTCCTTCCCCAACGCCCGCTGAACCGCATGGATCACGCCTGCTGCGGCTAAGGCCAAATTCGAGTCATCGACTGGCGTCGGGTTTTGCCGCGCGATCTTTCTTAGTTGCCTGGTATGGGCGTGCAATGACTCGGAATTGGCAACACGAAGTGTTGACGCCATGGAACGCGTGCGGGCAATCAGATCTGGAATCCAGCCAGTGCGGCGAAGTTGCTGGCTAGTGGCACGCGCAATCGATGATCGATCGAGTTGTTGATGTGCGAACGAACTCATGGGACTCCCCCCGCCTCGAATGATTGAGGGGGTGTTTCGCGCGATGTGTGGACATCATCGATTCGAAACAGGATTCCCATTGACTTTCTAAGTTGGACCCAGGACAGGGCGTAGCCTACCTGGGCCGTAACGAATGCGCGTTCTTCGTCAGCCAATCGCTCTTGAGCATCGAGCAGATCCTCAATGAGTAGTACCGCCGACTCGTTGGGATCTGGAAGTAACTGCCAGCGTTGTTCGAGATAGGCAACCTCTCGCTCGGCTGCCGCGATGGCTTGTTTCTTAACTGTCATTTCCGCGTAGGAGGTTGTCGTTTCACGCACGGCGACTTCGACATCAGTAAACGCCACTTCGGCTGTTTGCTCGAAATCATATATGGCTCGACTCAGTTCCAGACGATTTCGAGCCAAGCGGGCCTGCGCAGCGCGGTTTCCAAAGGGGCTTTCGTAGATCAACCCAGCCGCCACACTCGGGCGACCGTCCGCGAATTGGTTTCCGAGCGCACCAAAGGTGTTGCGATTGGCGTCTAAGCCTGCAATATGCGAATGCAGGATCATGTCCAGTCGCGGCAACACTTGATTCCTAGCCGCGCCAACGCGAGCTGTCGTTGCCTGAATCTTGCGAATCGATTCGGCAATATCGGATCGATTGTCGAGCGCCGTGATGGTAGCGTCGCGTTGAGAAACTAGAATCTGCAAATCAAGTGGCGTTTCTTGGGGAATCAACTCCCACTGCGACAATTCTTTCAAACGCATGTCGCCGGTCAGAGTTCTTAGCTGTGCCTGAGCATTTCGAATTCGAGTCTCGATGCGGACCAAATCCGATTTGCGACTCGCTACTGCCGTCTCGGCGCGCAGGATTTGTCTTTGGTGAGAATCGACGGCGCTGCGTGCCTTGAGCACGTCGCTGAGCTGCGCGGCTCGCTCATACAGTCGGTAACGCTGAAACCATTCAGCTCGAGCTTGGTAAAGAGTCCAATAGCCGCGAGTCACGTCGGTGAGATGATTTTCTAGGTCTTGTCGAACTTCCGCGTTGGCGACTTGGACATCAAGCTGTGCCAAAAACACACGCGTCAAATTGACCGCTCGACCTCGGTCGCGTCGTAGCGGCTGTGTGAAGTTGATCTCTAGCCGCGTGGTCCCCTGTGGATTCGGGACTAGAAATGTGGAGTTATTGCTCTGAAAACCACCGCGTTGAACAAGCTCTAGGGCACCGCCCCCCGGCGACTTCTTACGGATTCCGGCAGCCGAAGAAAGCGTATCGTCGCGATAGCGTTGTGAGTTGTTACCTGTCGTCAGCGCGCTTCCCACCGGATCGTCGGTGTCCGCGAATTTTCCTTCGATAAAGGCTAGCGTGTCAAAAGCGGCATTTTCGACAATCACATCGTTCTGCAGAATCTCCGGCTCGGTCAAAACGCTGCGGACGAAGGGAGAAAGGGTCAATGCCGTTAGGGTTAGCCCCCCCACATCAACAGGTATGCTTTCATGTGCCAAACCGATTGGCGACAGGACGCTTGGTTCCCACCAGGCATGGAACTCAATGGCTTCCCCCATGTCAGTAGCGGTGGGAGCTGCAAGCGGGACTTCGGTCAGCGAATCCGCTCGGTCCCAAAATGTGTTGAGCTGCGTCGAGCGGTCCGAATTGCGGAGTGGCGGAGGTACCGCCGATGCCACGCGGGCGGCTCGATCTGAATATGAATTTGTCGCATCTTGGGAACATAAGCCACCTGCTTCGGTGGTCGTCCATGCGTGGGGCGTAGCTGTCTCCAGAAACGTGAGCGGAAGCGCGCTTTGAATTGTTTCTGCGGTCTGTTGAGACAATGCCACGTGGTCGAACACTAGCGCAGCAACCAATGCAACTGCGAACCGCAGGGGCAAGTGCTTTCGAAACTGAGCTACGTGGTTCATTGAACGGTGTTGGTTTTTAGCATCGAGCGGGCAATAGGCGTCGGGTCTTAAACGTAGCTGCGGTCGCCAGACCGCAGGGAGTAAACGTTCTGGCGAACGTAGCTACGACCGGGACCGATGTTCAGGCGAGCGTAGTTACGACCGGGAGCCGACGTTCTGGCGAACGTAGCTACGAAGGTTGGAATGCTGTGTTACTAAGAAATCGGCCTGCTGAATTAAACCGCTCCACCTGGAGTCTTTTGTTTCTTCCGTTTCAATTAGCGAAAGCGTTACAAACGTCACCATCAACGCTGGCATTAAGAATTTCGAGAATACTAATCGAATAAAACAGACTCAGAGTCAACCTATTCCGCAAAGTTAACCTGGACGCCACAGATTGTATCCCGCGTGGGAATCGGGCCATCCAACGTCTTTCGGGCCCATTCGGATAGTCAAACCATGAAACGCAAGCTCCCTGCCTGGTGGCTAAGATGGGCCGTCAGCGCAGACGAGATCTGTACGAGGGTTGGGCAATCGTTCTGTCCCTTGACGGGCTCAGGCCGCGCCGCGCATGCATTTCGACTGAGCCATTTGGAGCCGAGGTTACTGTTCAGTGCCACGCCGATTGATGTCGCTAGTCTGAACGATGCCAATGGGTCGGCCGCGATTGCAACCGTCGAAATAATCGGCAATTCAACCAGCGCACAAGCTGATTCAAGTTCGATTATGACCTTGGCGGAGGGAGCCACTGGACAACTGCCGCGCGAGATCTTATTCGTGGATTCAGCCCTCCCCGATCTCCAGCAATTGTTGGATGGACTCGATTCGTCCAGGCGGAACCTTGAAGTATTCATTCTCGACGCGAACCGAGACGGTGTCGAACAAATCACCGAGGCTCTCGACTCGCGTTCCGACGTCTCTTCGATTCACATTGTTTCTCACGCCCGCGACGGCGCAGTGCGTCTGGGAAATACTTGGCTTTCCGATGACAATCTGGAAGGCTATGCGGGACAATTGGCCTCGTGGCAAAGTGGCCTCTCAAGCCACGCGGACTTGTTGTTTTACGGTTGCGACTTGGCAAGTAGCGATGACGGCCAAAGGTTTCTCGATGCATTATCCGCCCTCACGGGTGCTGACGTAGCGGCTTCGATAGACGGTACCGGTAGTGTAAATCTGGGGGGCGATTGGGATCTGGAATACATGCATGGAAGCATCGAATCGCAAATTGCCTTCACGATCGATGTCCAATCCGACTGGAATCAATTGCTCGCCGCTCCGACTTTTTCCGCGCGTCAAGAATTCCTGGTTAACACTACCACTGTGGGGAATCAGTCTACTGCCGGAAGTCACCAAGCGGTCGCGGCAGACGGAGCTGGCAACTACATCGTCGTTTGGTCCGACGCTGGCGCGGACGGAAACGGTTGGGGCGTGTTTGCACAACGCTTCGATTCCAATGGAAATGCTCTAGGGAGCGAATTTCAAGTCAACGTCGCGAGCGGAGGAGATCAAAAGGAAGCCAGCGTGGCAATGAACGCATCGGGGCAGTTTGTAGTCACGTACGCGGATGTCAATGGTACAAATAAGGGAATATGGATGAGGCGTTTTGCTGCGGATGGGACCGCCATCGATGCCTCAGACGTCAACGTAAATGTGGGCTACGGGGGTGGCAACCAGTACAATCCAACTGTGGCCATCAACGCGTCGGCGCAGGTAGTCATCGCCTGGCACAGCGACGGGTCAAATAAGGGCGTTTACGCTCAAGCGTTTGACTTCGCGACAACAGTAAGCAGCAATAACCTATCCACTAGCGTTGTCACCATCGATACGGGTGCCGATGCAATCGGCCCTAGCGTCGCGATCAATGATTCGGGGCGATATGTGGTCGCCTGGGAACAAGGGGGCGAAATATATTCGCGTCGCTATAATCATGGCTCAGCGACGGCGCTAAGCGGAAAGCTCGATATGAACCAGCTTTCAGATGGAAGCCAGGCTAGTGTCGCAATTCGCAGTGACGGCACCTACGTGGTCACGTTTCGTTCGTCTTTCCTCGGTCTATACTTTCGGGCTGCCAATGCCGATGGTACTACCAACGGAGGGTCGGTTTCCATTACGTTCGATAGTGCGGTTCAAGCCCCTACGATCAGCATGGATTCTTCTGGGGCATTCATCGTTGGGTACCAAAGATCCGATGCGAGCGGCGTAGGGATCTATGCAAAAAAGTATCATTCGAATAACAGCGCCAACGGAAGCGAATTTGCTATTAATTCGTCCACCGACTTGGATCAACAAGCGGTCTCCCTAGCTTCACTCGACGGAGCAAATTTCGTTGCGGTTTGGAGCGGCAAAGGTACTCAAACAAATAACGTCGACGCTTCGGGTGTGTTTGCCAGGCAGTTCGGTACTGCAATTGCCCATACCGTGAGCGTCAACACCACGCTGGACGCCTCCGATGGTAACACGTCTTCGATCGACGCTTTGCTTAACAATCGCGGTGCTGACGGGTTGATCTCTCTGCGCGAAGCCATCATCGCTGCGAACAACACGATCAATGGAACTCTTCCCGACCAAATTAATTTCAACATTGCGGGGAGCGGTCCGCACACGATCGGCCTGCTGTCAGCGTTACCCACCATTACCAATGCGGTCATCATTGATGGCACGACTGAAACCGACTATTCCGGATCGCCCATCATTGTGATCAATGGTGCCACCGCTGGCGGCACTACGGATGGCTTACATTTGTCTACGACCAGCGGTGGGACTACTATCCGTGGCCTGGTAATACAGGCTTTCTCAGGTCAAGGCATCCTAGTTGAATCGTCCAACAACCTCATTGCTGGTAACTATATTGGAACCAACGTCACTGGGACCACGAACATTGGCAACTCGGGAAACGGTGTCTGGCTCAAAGACAACGCCGCCAATAACACGGTTGGTGGAACCGCTGTGGCCGATCGGAATGTGATCGCCGGCAATGGTGCCAGCGGCATTCTGGTCAGTGGAAGCCAAGCCACTGGTAACAAACTGGTCGGCAATCGCATTACTGAAAACGTTGGACTTGGCATTGCCCTGAATACTGGTTCGGTAAACAACAACGACAATTTGGATATTGATTCAGGCGCAAACGCAGGCCAGAACTATCCGGATATACAGTTGGCTGAGGTTAGCGGTTCGGACTTGGTAGTCGGTGGAATACTAGGGTCGACGCCAAGTGCGACTTTCACGCTCGACTTCTACGCCAGTTCGGTTGCCGACGGCAGCTCCCATGGAGAAGCTGAAATTTACCTTGGGTCGAGAACTGTCAACACCGATGGCTCAGGATCCCAAATATTCAATTTCACTTTCAACGGTGTCAATGTTGCGGTCGGTCAATACATCACGGCGACTGCGACGGACTCGAACAACAATACCTCTGAATTCTCGCTGAATTATGTGGCTACCGTTCCAAATCGTGCGCCAGTGGCCGACGCGGGTGGTCCATACGCAATCAATGAAGGAAGTTCACTAGCGCTCAACGCCAGCGGTTCGTCGGACCCCGATTCCGATACCCTGTCGTATTTATGGGATCTCGACGGCGACAGTATCTTTGGCGAAACGGGCGAACCAAGCACCGCGATTGCTACCGTTACTTGGGCGACGCTCGCGAGCCTGGGTGTCACTGCGGAAGGTGCTCATACCATTCGCGTTCAAGTCAACGACGGTCGAGGGAAAAGTAACATCCAGTCGACGACGTTTACGATTGCGAATGTCGCCCCGATATTTACTTCGCTTGCAACTGCGAACGTGAATGAAAACCAAAGCTTGGTCAAAACTGTTGTCGCCACCGACCCGGTCGATACGCTCAACTACTCAATCACCGGAGGAGTCGATGCTAGTTTCTTTGACATTGTTGGCTCAACGGGAGTCTTGAGCTTTAAGGTTGCTCCCAACTTCGAAGCACCCCAAGATCAGGGGACAAACAATGTGTATCTCGTTCAAGTAACTGCGAATGACGGAACCACTACCACTTCGCAGCTTGTGACAGTCACCGTGGTGGACGTCAACGAAGCACCGACCGATATTACGCTCAGTAGTACTACAGTGGCCGAAAACGCGGCCGGAGCGGTAATCGGTAACGTGACTGTCGTTGATCCCGATGTGGGGGACACGCACGTTTGGTCGGTCGATGACGGGCGGTTCGAGATCATTGGCAACCAGTT
>JBGSJT010000186.1:0-3971 GCA_041741715.1 Pirellulaceae bacterium
CGCTGCTTGCCGTTCTGATTCATTCCACGGCATGGCACCGGTGACTAACAGCGGTGTCGCATCCTGTACCGTAACACCACGGCTTTGGAGATCGCAGGCGGCCTGGAATAGTCTCTGGTTCCAACTTGGTCCGTTGACAAATTCGCCACGTAAGAACCGCAGTGTGTCTGGAGATGCGGCCAGATTTGAGTCCACGTGAATCTGGGTAGCCGTCGCAGAAACCGGTCGGCGCTGCAACGAGCTAAGCTGGCTTAGGACGGCGGCAGGCAAGGGGGCTAACGTCATCTGATCAGGAGAACAATGCTCCGCCCAACTGTAGGTTCGTCCGGACGTGTGCCGTGACGGTGGTAAGACAATCAGGCCACCTTGGCCACGAAACTCCAGCTTAGGATGCCACGGCGTTGCTTTCGCTCGCGTCGCAATGTCGGGATGCTGAAAGTGAAGGTGATATCGGAAAGGGTCAGTGCTACCCGACTTCACCGTCAAAGTTCTGGGAACACTACCCAATCGTCGGCAAAGTTCGTTGTGCGCCTCTTCGCCATCGACGTCGATCGAGAAAACGTTACTCGTCGGCCCCAGAACCAGCATTACTCCGGCGTCGGTCCAGGTTCGCCACCACGCTCCAACTTCCGCCTCGGTCGGAACTCGACTTTGAAACTCCTTCCATCGAATTGTTGGCCTTTTTGCCCCGGTCAACTGAGGAATGACGGACCATCCGGCATCAAGGTAGGCGTGGACGACCTCAAGTACCGGACGGTGTACGGTGTCACCGGTCGTTATTTGAGTCGCGGTTGGGGGCAGCAGGTTCTCAACGCCGTCTGTGACCGCTGGAGACGTGATGACAGGACGGGCAGCCATCTGCTCCACGGCTTCAAGCATTCCCTCCTGATAACGGCGCTTGCCAGTAAGAATTTTGGAAAGCGTCGATGGGTCAATACCTAGTTCAATCGCCACGTCGGCCTGCTTCAAACGGTGGCTAGCGATAATGCCATTCAACCGATCAACCGGACGAAGAGCAGGTACTTTCTCGCCGCAAACCGGCCAACCAAACACGCTATTCCATCGTTCTTGGTAGTCAGCTTTGGTGTAGACGCGAACGTGGTATCCGCTGGCGACTCTAGGGCGAGTCGCAGTGAGTAATTTCAGCTCATCAAAGTCGCTCCAAGTTCCGCGCGAGGGCGATATTGCGGAAATAGTAAGTGACAGCAGCGATCGGAGGTCGTCCAGAATACTGAGTAGCAACGTCATGTTTTCGATGCCAGCTTTCTGGCACCATGTACTCAATTTGTACCCGCGTCCCTTTCGAGCTTGGTTGCCGTTGAAACCGATGTACGTTTCTGTTGCCATTAGAAATGGGCAGACGATCAGTGGAACTTGTTTTCCTTTTTGGTTCGTTGCAACCGGTGGTACCTTGCCTTCGTTGATCGCCTCTGCTTCAGATGGAGCGCCTCTCTTTGTTCGCTTTGCCCTAGTCGTTTCACGAATTAGAGCTTGCAAAACTGCTAACGCTGGCCGCGAAGGCAACTCTTGGCCCCGATTCGATCCCAGCAGCGCAGGCAAGTAAATCTGAGTCAATTGACCAGTCCTTCCAATACGACGCTGCAAGAGATCCTTACGTCGGGTTTCTTCGTTGGAATCGTCGTGGCTGTGGAACTGGTAGTGACGAATCCCGTGACTACCGGATTCCTGTCCGAACTCTTCAACGCAACCGAGCATTCCACGGCCTAAGGTAACCATCACATGCTCATGCGGTGAATCCGTCTCAAAGCCACTGTGCGCTTGCATGACACAGCCGTCTGGGCAATCGTCAGTTCGCCCGCGTCGTGGTACGCGGAAGTGAGTCACGAGTGACGTATGGTCGCCAAAAACTGGTTCTGCCTCATTGCAAATATGCAATTGGCTGAGAGTCTCCAGGACTGACCTGGATTCCGAACGCCAGTGCGCAACCTTCGTCGCTCCCCACAGGATTTCCCGAAGTATGGGCGCAGCGATTCGTACCGTAGATTGACGCTGGATGATCGCTTGTGCATGGATCAGCCAAAACATTCGTTCGGTGAGTTCACCAAACCGCAAGAGCCTTCTTTTTTCATGCAAGACAAGTTCTTTCTGCTCACTAGTCATTGCCAGGGCACGGCAGCAGGCTTCTTCGTGAGCGTCGGGCCAACGTTCGCGGGCGACTCGATCATAGTGCCGCCCGCTACCCAAGATTGACCAGCCAATGTACCAGCCACCACAGTCAATAATCGCCCAATCGTATCCGTCCCGATCAGATTGAACGACAGTATTCGATTTGCGGAGTGCGGAACCAATGCTGGTAACCTGATGTGCTCGACGCGCATCGGCAAACGTAAGAGGATAGGGCAGTCTCAACACGCGGCCTACTCCTCCGCGTACGGATCGAATTCTTTATCCTTAACTCTCGCGTCCAGTAAAGGTGAGGCGCTGGGTGACTCTACCGATGGGTCGAGGAAGGCTCCAGTGCGGTGCTTCAAGATGGCACGATGTTCACCGCGAATTACGCCGTCGCGACCCTTGTCCACTGAGATGACAATCTCGTTTGTGTCACTATCGATAACCTTTGCCGTTTCCATCAGCAGTATGCAATCTGCGTCCGAGGACATGCGGCCGTCACCTTTCAAGTCTTCGCGTGTAAGCCTGTCACCACGCGAAGTGTCACCCTTCCGTTTCTCGCTGGAAACAAGGAACCCTATATTGTCATGGCCGATCCGTTTGCCGAGCACGGAGCGAACTTGATCGATTACGTCAAGTCGATAGGTGTCGAAACACGAGACTGGTTGGTCACCGGGAACAATCATTTTTTGAAAGAGGTCGATTACAATTAGAATGCGTTTCAATGATTGGAATGCGGCTACGTCGTTAAGGATTGATTCGTACGTAAGTCCAGCAAGCAACTTCTCACCGCTCTCGTTTGTGGTCGACTGAAAATCCCGTGTTATCACAAGAAGTCGAGAATAGATCTCGTTCTTCAGTTCGCATTCAATCCGTTGCTCGATTGATTCGTCGATTCCACCAGGTTGAAGCTGGCGTGGGTTTAGGTTCAATGCCCTGCACAGGAGGCGATCAATAATGGTTGTTTTCGGCATATCGAACGAGTAGAAGAGCACCACCGTGGAAGAGTCCTGCATCAGGGTCTCCCGGCAAACAGACAACTGCATTAGCGTCTTGCCAACCCCCTTGTCACCGGCAATGAATGTCAGGCCATGTATGCCACCCGCTAGTGCATCATCGAGCGTTGGAATTCCAGTAGGAAAACCCTTGATATGTTTTTTTCTCGCTCGGAGTCTTAGCATGTACTCAATTGCATCTTCAGCGACACTCGCGTTCTCATCTTGATCGAATTTACTCTTGGAGAGGTAGGCTTGGACGTGTTCACTCAGTGCTTTTGGGAGAAATTGACCAAACAGAAGTTGGCAAACGTCGTGCTCTTTGCACAACCGCCAAAACGCAGAAGTGTATTTTTCAGCGATCGCCTTGCTACCTAACACTTCACTGACAGCGACCGACAAAACCGGGTCACCATCATCTCCAAATGGAGAAGAGCCATTGAGTTTTGACAGTAAAAAGTTCCTGAGTGACTGCCGTTGCCATTCTACATTCTGCGGAAAACCGCCGTTGCTTGGTAGATTGTCTACGTGTTGGAGAAGTTGCTTGTATAGAAGAATGACGTCAGGTGGGAGGTTTAAGCGTGGAATACCGGTCTGTAACGGAATAGGCTCGCTTGGATGTTGCATTTTGTCACCTTTGATTGGATTCAGTTGACGATCTGGAAGACTCACCCGACGGATCAGGTGCGGGCATTGGCAACCAACCTTTCACTCGAAGTGCGTCGACAATTGCCGGAATTGTCTCGATGACGATTGCACGCTTACCGGCGAACCTTGGAGGTTCAGGTAATTGCTCCTCCTCGAAGAGTCGCCGAACACGCCACTCGTCAACGCCAAGAAAATCAG
>JBGSJT010000187.1:0-5708 GCA_041741715.1 Pirellulaceae bacterium
GTAGCGGTCGCAGTCAAAAGGCGTCCCCGTTTGCCATACTCGGAACAGAATTCTGATCCAGCTACGTGCTAGTTTCCTGATGGCTGCAAGATGCTTCATTCCTCGGTCGCGTAGCATGCAGTATCTTGCCCTGGTCCACGGACAGTAAATGCGAGCGCTGTCGGTGAATTCGTGGAACGTTTGACGAAGGAATTTTGGACAGGCATATCTCCGTTGAACTTGAAGCTGCTTGCCGCTCCTGCGTGTCACCGGTGCGATCCCGCTGAACGCAGCCAAGCTGTCTGCATCTTCCCAGCGGTCTTTTTGCGAACCGAATGCGCAGAGCAAGCGTGGTGCGAGAACCGGTCCAGCACCGCAGAGGCTCGTGAAGAGGTGCGCATTGGGATGCTGGTGCATGGCCTCGGCGATCTTCGCATCGAACTCGCCAATCGTCTTCTGCGCTTGCTGAATCTGATTGGCCAAGAGCCCGACTGCCATTGCTGCTGGCGTAATCAGCGCATCATCACGGGTCAGTAACAGTGCAGAACGAATGCGGTCGATGATCACATCCTGCTGTTCGTCGTTGCGAACGGAGTGTTCACTCAAGACCCGGCGAATTAGCCGTCGGTCAGCACGACGAAGCTGGCGTGGATCGGGCCAGCGCCGTAGAACACTCAACAGCAGAGGCAGTTGCCATTCCTTGCCAAACAGCTCCAGGGCCAGGGGAATATAGGCCTTTAGTTGAGCGATTAGCTGAAGGCGGAGTCTGGTTTGACCGTCCACCAGTTTTCGCCGCTGCTGGGACAAAAGCCGGGATAATGTGATGCTAAGAGGAGGGCGTGGACATGCGATCGTTTGGGAATAACCCCGGACGGTTCGTCATGAGCGCAAGGAATTCAACAAGAACGACGCCGGAGTGTGAGCGTACGGCAGATATCGGTAGCGAAACCCGCCCGATTTTGGCTCCGTGGGGATGGGCGGTCTTAGGATCTCGCTGGACCTGGTTGATCGTCAACTGGTGTTTCCGCAACCGCAGGTGCTTCACCTGCCAGTTCCGCTCCAAGTACCACCGTACTCGACGCGAGGTGTTTCCGATCCTCAGCCGTATCCAGAATATCGGCTACGAGTTGGGCGAGAATGGGCGGACGCCCGAGTGGTATCGAGCGAACCGCCGGACGCCGTGGGTAGCGCAGCAAGCAGACGATGCTCACGAATGGTCGATTGGCTGAGCTGTTGTGCTTCCAAAATAGGCGAGTTCTGCGATTCGAGCGCCGAATCGCACTTGCGCATTGGCCTTGAAGTTCGCCTAACTGAGATTCCCGAAGACTTTTTTCGTAAAATTGCTTCGGCCAACGGAGTGTAATCCTATGAACCCCGAAAACCCTCACATCCACGAGCAATTTCTCACTTTGTTCACGGCCAACGAGCCGGCGATACGTGCCTACGTGCGCCGGTTGGTGCCGACGAGAAACGATGCCGCGGACGTGATGCAGGGGGTCTCGTTGGTACTCTGGAAGAAGTTTCGTGAGTTAGACCAGCCAAGTGACTTTCGCAAATGGTCATTTGGCGTAGCGCGCTATGAAACGTTGGCTTGGTTGCGCGACAAGGCGCGAGATCGACTGGTATTGGCCGACGACGTGTTGCATACGCTGGCTCACGAATCAGAGCAGATCGAAGATCGGCTGTCCGCGCAGCGAGGGGCCTTAGAAGGCTGTCTTGAAAAGCTGCCGATCGAGCAGCGGGCTGTGCTTCTGGCGGCATACGAGCCCGACGCGACCATTCAGGACGTGGCGAAACAGAGTGGGCGGACTGTCGCGGCCTTTTACCAGTGGTTGCATCGTATGAGATTGCGATTGCTCGAGTGTGCGCGTCGCACGCTTCAGGCGGAGGAGTTGGCATGATCGATTCGTCTGACTTACGTCCTCTGTTCATAGATTATGCGCGTGGGGCAGTCTCCGCCGCGCAGCGTCGTGCGCTAGAGGCTATGCTCCGCGAGGACTCTGATCGACGCCGTGACTTTATCGAGTACATGAATATTGATTCCGCTTTGGGCGACATGGCGGCGCTGTCTGAGGACGAGTTGGCAGAGTGTGAAGAAATAAAGTTTGGCGACGAATCAAGGCTAACTGAATCGGGGGCTTTCGCGGCAATCGGAAGAACCAACGACCGACCAACGCCAACATATCGAATCATCGCAATCCGAGGAGCACTTGCGGCGACCTTGCTCTTTGCCCCATTCTTGTGGCTCACAAAGCCAAGCGAAAGCGAACAAGCTCCGGTGGCAATACTAGTCACGGACGTCGATGCAGTTCTGTTGTGCGACGGCCGGCCTTGCAAGGATACAGAATTGCAGGCGGGCAAGTATCGGCTGGACGGGGGGCTTTTGCAATTGCGTTTCGACGACGGAGTCATGGTTTACGTGGAAGCTCCTGCCCACTTTGACGCAGTCAGCGACAAACGGGTTCTGCTGCATAGCGGGCGACTTTCGGCCAGAGTTCCTTTCGAAGGAATCGGGTTCACGGTGGAAACGCCCGAAGCCGAAGTCGTTGACTTTGGGACGGAATTCGCTGTCGAAGTTGAAGGCGGAGCAAGCGAAGTTCATGTGTTCGATGGGCTCGTGCGTGTCCATCCCGGGGCATCGAATCGGCGTGACGTATCAAGGTCCGTTGATCTTCGGGCGTCGCAGGCGTTGCGGATTACTTTCGGGGCGGCAGTGCCGGAGGACATTTCCATCGCGACCGACCGATTCATTCGCGACTTCAACGAACCGAGATTCAACTACATTCGCGCAGTCAAGCGTTTGTCTCCTTTGGCCCACTACCGAATGCCAATTCGCGACCGTGGGCTGGTTTCCGAACCGCCCGAATATTCCGGCGTCGTACTGACCGGGGATGGCAAACGTCCGCCACATGCCCAGGGAGTGTTCGTCGGCGGTTCCCTGCGAGTCGGAGCCGATTCGACCGGCCGAGGAGGTCGCGTCGATTCGCCACCGGTTTTTAACACCGGGCAATTCACTCTGACGGCGTTCGTGTTTCTCGAAGAGTCCGCAAAAAGTGGAATGGTTGCCACCAACTCGAATGGTGAAAGCGGAAACTTCGCCGTATCTCTGGATGAGAACGGAATGCTGCAGGCCGCCATCAGGTGCAGTGATGGCGAAGTGAACGTCGCCGCAGGTAGCTCGATCCTGCCGCTGAAAACGTGGCGGCACGTCGGCGTGACCGCTGACGGTGAGCAATTGCAGTTCTACGAAGACGGGAGGCTGGTAGCGATAGCACCCTGCACAGCTTTGGCAACCAGCGACTCCGATACCTTATGGTTCGGAACCGACGCCAGCGCGACTCAAGTGTGGGACGGCCGGATCGACGAGGTGGCTCTCTTCGACCGAGCACTCACCGCGGAAGAAATCGAGGCGCTTTATCGCACCGCTCAAGAGGAGATTGCGAGAACACAATGAATCAAACTCACTACAACGTAGCTAAAATCTTCGATATGGCACTACATCAATTCGTATTCAAGCTGCCAGCGCTTCTGGCGACTGTTGTCACCTTCGTCATGTTACCGTTTACCCATTCGAGCTCCGCGCTTGCGGAGATGCCACCCGGACCACCGAACGTCTTGTTTCTGGCGGTCGATGATATGAACGACTTTGTGGGTTGTCTTGAGTCACGACCGAGTGCGATCACGCCGAACATTGATCGGTTAGCGGCTTGTGGCGTGTGCTTTACGAATGGTCACACCGCTGGAGTGTTTTGTGCGCCCAGTCGTGCGGCTATCTTTTCAGGCCAGTACGCATCGACCACGGGGTGCTACAACAGTCCAAACTACTTCGTTCATCATCCTGAAATTGAATCCCTGCAAATGAGCTTCGCGAAAGCGGGTTACTCGACGCTGGGCGCTGGCAAGCTTTTTCATCACCCAGCCGGAGCGATCGACCAACGGGGCTGGACGAAGTTCTTCCTACGAAATCAGTTCCAGCGTGAAGGCGGTTGGGCCCTGGAATCTTGGAGCAGCGACACGCCGGTGCCACAGCCCTTTCCGGCCAGCGTCTACAACCAAGGCAAAGAGATCACTGGCGGACTATTCCTGGAATGGGAAGCGATTCCGAACGACCAGGAAGAGGAAATGGCCGACTCGATACGAGCCAACTGGGCCGCCCGACAACTGGGTCGGAAGCACGCCAAGCCGTTCTTCCTGGCTTGCGGCTTCTACGCTCCTCATTACCCCAACTACTGTCCACAGAAGTATTTTGATTTGTACGATCGAGACTCCATCGAGACTCCGGCGTTCAAAGAGGACGACTTAGCCGACCTGCCGGAAAAAATTCGTAAGCAACGCGAGAATCGCAAAAAGCAGCACTACGACAAGCTCGTTGCGATGGGTGCCTGGAAAGACGCTCTGCACGGATACCTTGCCTGCACCAGCTACGCCGACGCGATGGTCGGGCGGATTCTCAGTGCACTCGAAGCAAGCCCCTACGCCGACAATACCATCGTCGTGCTGTGGAGCGATCACGGTTATCACCTCGGCGAAAAAGGCCAGTGGGGCAAACACACATTGTGGGAACGAACCTCCAACGTGCCGTTCGTGTGGGCCGGCCCCAAGGTGGCCAAAGGAGCGCGAACCGACGTGACGGCCAGCCTGATCGACATCTACCCGACGCTGGTTGAAAAATGTAACTTGCCGGCACCGCGTCAGGAGCTAGAAGGCATTTCGCTGGCAGCGACACTGAAACAGCCCGCCGATGCAACAGATCGAACTGTGTATCTGCCCTACATCACCCCAGGGGAATACGCGTTGATGAATCGCGACTGGCGTTACATTCATTATGACGACAATAATAAGGAACTGTATAACGTCAAAGAAGATCCGCACGAGTGGAAGAACCTAGCGTCTGACCCTCAGTACGCGGACGTCATCTCCAAGATGCGGGCTGCAGCACCGACTGAATTCGCCGATCCGGAACGCAAGCTGAACGAGAGACTTGATCTCGTCGTCGAAGGCGAAACCTTCCGCTGGGATAAAGGCAAGGGCAACTACGTTCCACATCCGAAGTACTTGCCTTACACCGACCCCGAAATGAAGCAAAAGCAATCGAAAGAGGGGCGTTGAAGCATGAACTCCAAACTAAGTCTTGGTTGCGGCTTGCTGTTGATGATCTTCTGGGGGCAGTTACTCGGCGACGAACCTCAGGACGCCAATGCGCAAGAAGCAGAGTCGCAATCCCAGGCGACAACCGTTCCCATCGTCGATTGTTCCACTTTGACGGGAAAGGTCATAGTGGGCTATCAAGGTTGGTTCAACTGCGAAGGCGACGGTGCAAAACTCGGTTGGACCCATTGGGCTCGTCATCGAGGCAAAGCGTTCGCGCCTGGTAACGTCACGGTCGACCTTTGGCCTGACATGACGGAATTTGATACGGACGAGCGTTATGCGACCGGCTTCACGCATCAGGATGGCACCGCTGGGGAAGTCTTCAGCAGTGGCAACAGGAAGACTGTCCTGCGACACTTCGAGTGGATGCGTGACTACGGAATAGACGGAGCTTTCCTGCAGCGATTTGCCCACGGACTTGGCAGGGATGACTCAAAACTTCATAAGGACAATGTACTCGCTCACGTCCGTGAAGGAGCGAATCGTACTGGTCGATCCTATGCCGTGATGTACGACTTGTCCGGTTTGCCGAATGGTGGAACCGACGTGGTTCGTCGCGACTGGATGGTACTGCACGG
>JBGSJT010000188.1:0-6235 GCA_041741715.1 Pirellulaceae bacterium
AGACGTTTTTGGTCACGGGGAGTGAGTCGGAGCAGGTCGCCATCGATTGCCATGTTCGTGTTCTTAGGGATCACGTAGACATGATTGGGACAAACCGTCATGCCCTCGGTGACTTCGACCACGGGCATCGACGTTGCCTTGTCCAGCAGATCGGCGAGCTTACTTTCGTGCGTCGGGTCCAAGTGCTGAATCAGTACAAACGCCATCCCAGTATCGTCGTCCAGGTGCGTCAGCAATTGTGTGAACGCTTCCAGCCCACCTGCGGATGCACCCACGCCGACAACGGAAAATACTTGGTTCCGTTTTTCGTTGTCGATGTCGATCGTGCCAGGGGCTAGATCATTGCTCATAGTCGTTAAGTATATCCGATATCAAACTGAGGAAAATCGAGTTCCAATACGAAATGCATTGGAGGCTCGTTCCTATGATTGACGTCGACCAAGAGCTTGTTTGTATGCGATGATTAGAGACACTTACGTCCGTAGACACCCAACTTCGGCGCAGGCGGGAAGTCGAACGTATTTTGCATTTGCGCCATCATCGCAACATGTTCTTTCTGTGTCTGGTCGTTCACGATACGTTTTTTTACTGGACGCATTGATGTATGCATTGGCAACCAGCGTTCAAGTATTTTCACGCTGGGCATCACCGCTCAATGCAATTCAAAATAGAAGAAATTAGTCGCACTGGAAGCGCATCGACCAGACTGGGGCGGCAACGTCCATCCACCTTGAGGCTTAGACTCGCCTGATCAAAAAGACAATTACCAAGATGACTAGGATCGTGCCGAGAATTCCACCACCAATATACATAGCGATCTTTCATTGAAGACGGGATTAATCCGCATGAATAGTGCGGCTTCTTCCAGACAAGCAATCGGTGTGCCAAACCACGGCTTAACAGGACGTCCCGTGTGGCCGAGCGCTTCCGCTTTAGGTGACCGGTGCAGGCTTTGCTTTCACGAGCACTCACAAGGAAACTTTGCCAATGTCCTCGCCGATATCCGCGCTGCTCTCGTCTTCTAAACGGCTGGCAGTGGGAGGCGTTGTGGAGCTTGCTGGTCGGTTGGTTGGGTTCATTGAACCTTGGCTTGTGCCCATTGTTTATCATCCTTCAGAGTTTCGATGGTCTTGCGGGGGACGAGCGAAGCGTTGGCAAGTGTTTGCTTGGCTCTGGTAATCATCACGGTGGCGATGGCGGCAATAATGATGCCGACGATGAGCGGTGCGATCCAAATCGCATGCAGCTCAAGCTCAGTTGCCATCAGCATCAGTGCCAGCCCGCCGGTGACGGCCAGCAGCAGGAAGATAACAGCAAGAAAGCCGACGGCTCCGCCGACAATCAATTTGCCGACGTTTCTACCAACCAAGGACGCCGTCTCGCTCATCTCTGTTTTCGCCATCGCAACTTGTTGTTTGAGCAGCACCCCAGATTCGTCGCGGAGTTCGCGAATGAGATCCGCCAGGGATCGCTCATCGGTCTGTGAAGAGTTGGACATATTGTCGCTCCTTAATCATTATGGGTTGGTTGAGGGACAACATTGTCTGTGGGCGCAAACGGTCCGCGATCGGGCCTTCCCTGGTGCGAATTCGCGCTTTGCGGAAAGCCTCGCTGCCGGAACGTATGCTGACCGCGCCCAGTCCGTTCGGGCCGTCTGTCGCTAGTGGGATGGCTGCCCGTCGTAGCCTGCGACGCTTCATCTTTCTCATTGCTCGCTTTGAGGAACCGCATTATCGCGAGTCCTGCGACAATGAGTCCCCCGTAGACGACTTCGGGATGTTTGCGAGCAATCCGCTGCGCCTCGCCAAGAGGATCTCCCACTTGGCGCTCTTCGATGCTTTCGCGCAATCGATCAAGTTGTTCCGCCGCAGCGGAAACGTAGCTGGCCACACCTTGGTGATCTTCCTCGCGCAGTTTGTTCGCGGCCTTTTGCACCGCGTCGCGAAAAACACCAACTTCCGCTGCCGCTTGAGATTTCTTCTGTTTGAAGTAGTCGCGGCTGGTGGCTTTCACCGACTCCGTTGCTTCGTGGATTTTTTTTTCGCCTGCGGCCTTGGCTCTAGCAGCCTGGTCCCGCGCTTGACCCGACAGCTCCTTGGCCTGCCGTGTAACTTGCTCGGTGACAGACTGTTTGGGGTTTGACTGCTGGGAGGTGTCCTCCCACGAACCAGCCGGACGTTGTCTTCGCTTATTCATAATCGTTTTCGCCTAATGGATCGAGTCAGATAGGAGGAATCGAGCGACCTACGATCGAGTCCACTTTGCGGAAGAGAGTAGTGCATTCGCCATACCACGTGCAACGATTCGTCGCGAACCGGGCCGATTCATGGTGCGGGACTTTACGATTGTTCCATTTCGTTCCAAGTGCGTTGGAAGCTTGCTAGCCCTGAGTCTGGCCACGTTCATGGCGCTACCGAGCGGTATATCGACTGTGGCCTGGGTCGTAGGTCTGTACATTGCTTTTCAGCTTGTAAAGAGCTACATCATCACCCCCTTGATCCAGCAGTACCAAGTCGATATTCCACCAGCGCTATTGATTGGCACCCAGGCGCTCTTCGGCTTCCTGCTCGGTTTTCTGGGTGCGATGGTCGCCTCGCCAGCCCTGGTGCTTGTGCTAGTTCTTCACGATGAAGTCTACCAGAAGCACATTCACCGCTGGCAAAATCGTCATAGTGAATCGATCCCTGCGGCTATTTAACTTCTTTTTCTACAACCACATCCAGCCCGTCGTCCGCTTTATCGATCTGTGGTTTCCCAGCGGCTGTTGCATCACGTTTCGGTGTTACGGTTCCCGTTGAGGCGGCCGGTTCAACTACGTCTACTTCTACCGCCTCTACTTCGTTTCCCTCCATGCCGCGGTCCTCGTCTGGTATTGGGCTGCAGCCAATCGTTAGGGTAAACAACGCGCAGCTCAAAATTGCTGTAATCTGTCGAATAGTCATGGTCATCCTTCGGGGTATTATGCACTTCCGAGTGCAAATCCGATTCCGAAGGCTACCTGGTACTCCGACATACAGATTGAAAAGGATGGCGGTGTTCAGCGAGAAGTGGCTGAAATTGCGCTATTATCGTAACCTGATCGGCAGAATTGGTTTTGCTGCAAGTCGTCGTGGAGCCATTGCGCGCAAGATGGTTGGAAATGCGTACTTGGTACGAAACGAGACGATATGGTCAGTAGACGATCAGCGCTGGTCGGCACAGTCTCAGTTGTTAGCTCGGCACGATGCCAGCGAGCGATTCACAGCGTTCGGGGCATCTTTTGCTTATTAACTACTGGTTCGACCACGACAACTGGGCCGATATGGCGGATCGCAGTTGGGGAGAGCGTCTCCATGCGGACTACCAAGTCGACGCCTACTGGAAGTAACAGATCGGAAATCAATTGACTGTGACTAATCCGAAGCTGGATCCAGTCCCACCACGTCCGTTGAACAATAGACGCCGAGCGGACCGAGAACTAATGATCGCCAGTCGCCGCTTTGCATATGAGACGCGACTAAGAAGTTGGTGGAACTTGGTCAGTACCCTCTCGGCGCTTGCTTTTTTCGGAGCCGTCGCGGCGTTTTCGCAATTGGTTTGGCTGCGCGGGCTCGGCAGTCTGCTGACTGGACTGGTGATTGTTCGCCTGTTTGTCGTTTACCACGACTATCAACACAACGCTATTTTCAGCGGATCGCGATCGGCAGGCATTCTGCTCGATCTGTATGGTTATTTGATGCTGACTCCTCCCAGTATTTGGAAGCAGTCACATGATCACCATCATCGAAACAACTCGCAATTGTTCGGAAGCGACGTTGGATCATTTCCAGTATTGACGACAGTCGATTATCGAGCTGCAAACTTGCGAACTCGCGCGTGCTATCGCGCCGCTCGACATCCATGTGTTTTGATTTTTGGTTACCTGACCGTCTTCGCTTACCTAATGTGCCTGTGTCCACTGTTGCGAGATCCACGCCAGCATTGGGAAGCGGCGCTGTCTTTACTCAAACTGCCACCCGTGCAAAAACACGAACTGACCGCGATACCGTAGTCGCTGTCTTCCACTCACACGCCGAAGCGCAGCAGGCCGTGTGCGAATTGAAAGATGCTGGTTTCACTGACAAGCAAATAGGAATCGCCGCCAAGGATCGCGACGGCAGCTACCAAGAACAAACAGGAGAGACCATGGCCGGCGAAGGGGCAACCGCAGGTGCTGTGGGGGGATTGGGTATAGGTGCGCTGTGGGGCCTCGGTATTGTGGCCGGTGTTCTGCCAGCCATTGGTCCTGTCATCGCGGGTGGGGCGCTCGCTGCCATTGCGGCTAGTGCCGCTGGTACGGCCGCAGCGGGAGGATTGATCGGTGCTTTGGTCGGTCCAAGTCGGTAAACGAACCGTTGATTAGGTAATCCGACTTCCCCCTTCACGACTTATGTAATGCCCGGCCCCTCGGCGCGGGCGTGAGTATGCTTCAAGAGCGCTAAAAACACTGGGCCTCCAATCGCATTGCCGAGAGTTGCCCACAACAGAAAGTACCCAAAGTCGGCAAGCGTTGTTTCAGTGGATGTGAACACACCAGCCAGTACCTCGACACTTCCAACAATACTGTGATGCAAATGGCCGATTCCAATTGTGGCCGTCACCATCCAGACAATGACGATTTGACTGATCGTATCGCGACCGGCCGCCACCAACCATGACAACAATCCCATCAACCAACCCGCCAGTATGCCGCTGATCAGAATCACGTGCGGTGGATGTTGAACGACTTTCTGGGCGATATCGGTAAAGACTTGCGGCTTGATCACCCCCAGCGCTGGACCGACATAGACGATCATGCCAGCAAACATAGCGGCGCCGATGATGTTGGCGACGTAAACGGCACTCCACAGTCGCAGTAGGCCCTTGAACGGTGCGCGACCGCTCAAGACCGGCAAGACAGCTAAACTCGTTTGTTCAGTAAATAGTTCCGAGCGCCCCAGAATCACCAGAATGAAGCCGAAGGAGTACATATTCGCGATCAACAAAGTGGATATCGCATGCGGCAATTCGTCCTGCACGAGCGTTTGTACAACGGCCATCAAGAACAGACTGAACCCAATCTCCAGTCCGGCTGACAAACCCGAAAAGAATAGCCTTAGCGTCGATCGATCGAAGGCCGCCAGCGCCTCCCTCATCTCGTGACGCATGATCTGCTCCGATGGTTTCTTCGGCTCTTCGGAATCGGAACCCTCCGTCAGATCGTCTTGTGAATCACTCTCCGCTTTGAACTTCGAGGTAGGATGTTTTTCGCCCATGCAGTTCCCAAATTCTTAACAATGAGTCATCATTTCCAAACCTGCCAGCCATAAGGAGAGGCAGTCTGGTTTAGCTTGGAACAAATATCCGCGATGCACCGTGCGGCGGATGGTAACGCAAGTTGTGCGGGTGGCGGACCCGGCTTCAATGTCTAGATCCATCACGAGTTGCCATTGCCGCCACGTCGCTACTTCGCCTTAAAGAATCACGGGCCCGTTTTCGACTGTGACACTAATATTGTCGGTTTTGTTTAGTAGTGTGAAATTCAGTTTCCGCTGTAAGTCGGACTTGATTGCCTCGTCGCTTTTTTCCTTCCACTTCGGCTCGATGGCAAGAGAATTATTGACATGAACGACACGGGGGATAGACACCACGATTCCGCTTGGCGATTTTCGCGGACATCTGCTTATCGAGCAAACTAGTCGCAGTTCCCGAGAGTGTCACGAGTACTGTGTTGACATCGACGTTGATCACACCGCCGGCGATTCGCGATGCGCCAGCGATGTCGGCCTTGATCGCCGCCGCGATATCGTTGTCGGAGAGTTCTTGCTTGTGTTGCGCTGACTGATTCTGTCCACAGACCATCGGCGAATTCAGAAGAGTCAGAACGAAAATTACAGCGAGTGAATACTCAGTGAGTCGATTCATAAAAATGTTCCATTAAAACGTTTGCGGACAGTCCAACGCGCCAATCCACGGCGTGCTTTCCATGAAGAAATGGCGTCGAAGAGGTAGCGAGGTAGTGTCGAAGAGATATTTCCGAAAGCGCTCTAGTGGTCTGTCAAGATTTAATTTTAGGCTAGTGCTTCGTCACCATTTAATTTTAGGGTTGCGGGTATTTTACCCTCCCGCGCGTAACAGTAGCTACAGCAGGTAGTTTTGATTCGCGGGAGGGTCGTCGGCGAGCCCCAGCGAGCTGGCGGGGAGGGCGAAATGCTCAGTGTTTTCCCTCCCCGATGAC
>JBGSJT010000189.1:0-35289 GCA_041741715.1 Pirellulaceae bacterium
CTCGCTGATCGCCGGTTTAGTTTCGGTGCAACTCACCCTCCCACCGTAAGTTACGTCGTATTCGACGTAACTTACGGTGGGAGGGTCGGAGCCTAAGCGACGGGGAGGGAAATTCCAGCCAAGCCCATACCGGCGATCAGCGAGAAGTGTCGGGATAGTCTGTCATTGCAACGATCCTGCATTTTATCTTTTTGCCGCACATTTTTTTGTCGGCGTGTTTCGATCCCGTTTCTTCCGTGCCGCGTTAAAGTCAATAGCCGCTCCCCACCATCAGTGGCACGAATTTTCCGACAAAAAGATGTACGGCAAAAAAATGAAGTACTCGTAGTGGACGAGGTTACGAGTCCTGGGGCACGGGACTCGTAACCTCATCCACTACAAATCCCGAAAGCAATTTCCCGCACGATGCTAAAGATTCTTAGCGGTCCCGACATCTTCGGTCTGCAACACTACCATGCGTTGATACAGGCCGCCGCGATCGAGCAGCTCTTGATGCGTCCCCTGCTCTGCGATCCGACCTTGATCGAGCACCAATATCAAATCAGCGTGCGCAATCGTACTTAACCGGTGGGCGATCACAAAAGCGGTTCGGCCTTGCAGTAAACGACTGAGGCTACGCTGAATCAAGCGTTCGCTCTCGCTGTCTAAATTGCTAGTCGCTTCATCCAAAATCAAAATGCGTGGGTCGGCCAGTAGAGCGCGGGCGATGGCCAGTCGCTGCCGCTGTCCACCGCTGAGCTTTACTCCGCGTTCGCCGATGAAAGTATCAAAACCATTGGGGAGCTGTTCGATAAACTCGCGCGCCGCAGCAGCCTCCGCCGCCGCCACAATCGCCGCTTGATCGGCATCGCGTCGACCATAGGCAATATTCTCCCCCACGCTGCCATCGAACAAAAACACATCTTGCTCGACGACTCCCAGCAATCGTCGATACGAATCGAGTTGAATGTCTTGAAGTCTGCGGCCATCCAGTGTTATTGTCCCGGAGACCGGATCGTAAAAACGAGCTACTAGGTTGCACAGCGTCGTCTTCCCCGCGCCACTGCGCCCCACCAGTGCCACCGTCGAGCCAGCGGGGACATCGAACGACACATCGGTAAGTACGGGCTGATCGGAAGCTGGATAGCTAAAGTTGACTCGCTCAAACCGCATAGCACCCGCCACTTCGTCTCGCGAAATCCCCACAGCTCCAGGATTTCCTGACGACTCAGTCGCTTCCTCCAGCAAGTCCAATACGCGATCGAGTCCGGCCAAATTATTCTGAAACGACATGGCACTGGAGGCAATCGAGGCGATCGGCCCGAGCAGCATCGTCAAGTAGACCAGGAACATCATTAGATCCCCGAGCGTTAGATCGTTCTGCAAAATCTGCCAACCGCCATACAGGAGCAGTCCGGTCGAGGCGAGTGGAATGATTACATCCCAAATAACTTCGATGACGCGCGTCGACCACCAGACCATTAATTGTTGTCGCGCTAGAAGATGTGTTGCACGCGTGAATCTCCCCGATTCACTTTTATCGCGCGCGAAGGTGCGGACCACGCGAATCCCACCAAATGTTTCCGTCGTCGAAGCGTCGATTTGTTGCCGACGCCCGCGAATGTCCTTGAAGAGTGGCCGCACGCGGTGAATCCAAGTGCGATGGGTCATCCACACCGCAGGGAGCAATAGCAGCCCACCCAGCATCAATCGCCAATCGACCAACACCAGCACAAAGAGACTACCAAGCAATTGAATAATCGCTTGCCAGGGATTGTAGAGCATATTGAATATCAAATCGGCAACTCCACCTGCATCCTCGCGAATGAGACTAGTTGCACCACCGCTCTTCAGAGCTTGAATGCGATGCAGTGGCAGACGCATCGAATGTTCGAACACGCGGCGTCGGATGTCGGCCTGGACCAAGTTCACTCCCTTGGTCGCGTACCAACGGCCCCACAAATGGACGGCAGTACGAGTCAAGGTGATTGCGCACACCGTTCCCGCGATCAACCACAATAGTCCCATCCGCGACAGATTGTCGGGTAGCCAAGTCGCCAAGTAAGCTGGAATCGGCTGAGGTGGTTGGGTGAGCACATAGTCGATCGCGAACTTCGTTCCCGCCGGTGGCAGCAGACTCAACAGCGTGGAAACAGTCAGCGTAGCCAGTGCAAAGATGACTTGGCCGCGGTGTCCGGCAAGTTGCCGCCAAAAAGAAGAAAGCAATTGCCAGAAAGTGCGCTGTCGCCGCGCAGAGTCGGCGCCAGATTCACGCTTGGCCTTCGCCTCCTCGCTCCGTTTGCTGATTTCTCGCAGATACTCTTGGTAGCGCTGCCGGCTACTGGCATTGGGCATGTGTTTTTAGAGGCTAGAGGCTAGAGGCTAGAGGCTAGAGGCTAGAGGCTAGAGGCTAGAGGCTAGAGGCTAGAGGCTAGAGGCTAGAGGCTAGAGGCTAGAGGCTAGAGGCTAGAGGCTAGAGGCTAGAGGCGAGTGGGGTCGGAATTGGATCCTAGGGCTTAGGGCCGAGGGCTCGGCAAACTGTCTAGCCGGGGACGCAGACGCGACAGTTCATTATAGGGCCAACGGCCAGGCCGTTTCACCCGTCGGGAGGCAAGAAGTTCCATTTGGGCTTCCGACACCACACCTAACCAAACATGCCCACTCTCCAACCCTGGACGCACCCATCGGCGTGACCATTGGCCTATATGCGGCGCAACTTATCGTCATTTCTATGGTATCGTGGCGGCCACGAATTGGGCTAATGTTCTTAGATTTTTAATGAACGTGGCGCTCGATACAACCCGCTTGACATTCGCATCTTTGTGCGTCCGCATCGTTCCCTGCTCGACCCAGGCACCACGCGCGTCTAAATCGGAAACGACTTGCTCCGCCGCTTGCCGCAATTCCCCCGTCAATTTCGGTTTGTCACGGGTTTGGCTCTCCAAAACTTTTGGACGTTGATCGGTTGTCCGTTCACGCAACTTTTCCAAATCACGAGCCAGACGTTCAAGGCCCGACGTGACGGTAAATGCATAATGCGTGGGGAGATCGCTATCGGAATAGGTCAATTCATACGTCATGGTAAAATAGAGTGGTTGATTGGTGTGCAGTTCGTAGAACCGCGCGAGGCGACCACTGGGGAGCACACAGCGTTGATAGTAGTCGAGCCCCCGCTGGACTGCTTCAAAATAACGTCGATCACCAGTCGCTTCGTAGAGCGTTAGCAACAACCGCATTACCCCTTGCGACTCGCCTCCCGAAATGGAGGGTGGTTCAAATTTTCGGGCCCAAGCGGGTTGCATTTTTGTATCGTACTGTTGCGCCCAACCTGGTTGCGGTTCTGGCATTTGGGCGCGCAGCAGAAATTCTCCACCGCGCATGGCCGCGTCGGTGTAACCCTGGTCATCATAACTCGCGCCAGCTTCCAGCAATGTGCTAATCAAATCGCAGAGCGTCCCGTCGTTGAGCGTATAGAAGTTCGAATACTTTTCATTGGGGAATTCTCGCGACCATGTTTCCGGATAGCTAGCTCGAAAATCCGCTACACTGTAACCTACTGGCCTATCGTCCGCTGACTGGCCTTCGTATTTTTGAGGCCAAGCCCCGTTGGCATATTGGGCCTCAAGCACCCCCGCCAGTGCGTACTCGACCGCTTCATGCAGTTGCTGGTCGCTCTGCTTCAGTTCGATATCCAGTCGCATTAGAAAGCGGATTACGGATTGAGTCTTGTCGTCATCGAAAGTGGTCGCATTTCGTTTCCCCGCGACGTCGCTCCCCTCTACGCGGTAAGCATAGTTCTGGCGGTCATTAGGATCGAATTCAATTTGTTCCGTCCAGCCACCAGATAGCAACTGTCCTTGCAATAGAGCACCCGACGTATCGCGGGCTGCGTCCAGTAGACTTGGTTCGCCAGTGAGCTGATAGGCTTCCAGATAGGCCAAGCCGACGGCGGGCGTGGCGGGTGGTTCGATCCATGCGGTTGTCAGGCCGACTTGATTTTCCCCTTCACGCAGCGACAAGTCTTCGCTGAGTCGAAAGACGTAACCACTACCCGCTGAGCAGTTTTCGCGAAAGAAAGTGGTCGCGCGGCGCAAGGCGGTGAGCGCCTCATCGCGAGTTGGTTCGGCGGCGTTGACTTCGGCTGTGTCAACGATCGACGGTATGTTGAGATATACGATGCACAGGGCGAGAACAGCGATACAGCGCACCATGATGAACTCTCTCTTGTGGGGCCAACGGAACTATTTTGTCTCCAGTTTGAAATCGTACTCGTTGGGCTCACCTTCGACCACATCGGCTTTCAACTGCGATTTCACGTTGTATTTGACGGGAAGATACTGGATTTCGATCGGTACTTGGGAATTGGTATCAATATCAAACTCGGACTTGCCCGAGTTTTTGTAGGCCACAATTTCGACACGATACTTGCCCGGCGTCGCACCATTTTCTTGGGCCAGCGAAAAATGACCTTCCAGGATCTCACCTCCCACGGTCGTGCCGGGGCCTTCGGGGTAGAACGTTATCACTCCCTTCTCTAGCGGTTTGCCATCGACGGTTACTGCCCCTGTCATCGGCTGGTAGGGCTCGCCGCCGCTACAACCTATGACGCACAAGCTCACCACCAGCAACCATCGCGAAGCCCGCGATGGTGTCGTTAGAACCAATTTCATATTTTCTCTCTGAATTTCAAGTGAACTACTGCTCGATCTGAGCCACTTCGCCACCCGCTTGAGTACTCAAGGCGCGGTAGATTTGAATGTCAATGTTCTGGCTCACAAACTGAGTAGAACCGTCGCACAGAACGACTTGAACACCGCCAGTGTGACGACTGCGAGCAGCCATGGTGTACTGCGCGACAGTGCCACCACTAATACATGGTAGACCGATACTGGCTTGGTTCGCACAGGTGCCCCGATCAGGCGCGCGGCTATTAGGGGATAGATTGGTGCTCACTTGATAGCACGACGAGTCCTCGTTCCAGGGACGACCGCGACGATCAATGGCGCTACCCGTCGGCGACGGAGCCTGCAACATTTCCATCATTCCGAACGTGTTGGAGGTGCCGTCGGAAATATCACCAAACTTGGCACCATACAACCAATAAAACGGTCCCTTTTGACTGGCCACGGTCACCATCTGCGTTTCGGCCCCCCAGTTCACGCCGTAGTTCCCTTTGTAGTCGCGTTGCGGGTTGGTCTCCATCCGCTGAGATGTATCGCTGGGGCAATTCCAGACCGACAAATAGCCAAAAACGATTTCGTTGTTAGTCGCCGGCTGCACGTGCCAGTTGATTTGGTCGTCGTAGTACGCACTACGATTGCCTTGTTCCAATACCGCCAACATGTGACGAATAAATGGAGTCCGTTTGACAGACGGTTGGCGATTGTCGTTGACATAGTTGCCATTGACGGGACTGCGCCCAATGGCCCCCGTCGGAAAACGATTGGCCATCAGTGCATAGTTGTGCATCGCGATCCCCAACTGGTGCAGATTATTACCGCACTGCATCCGCCGCGCTGCCTCGCGAGCCGCTTGTACTGCCGGCAACAACAACCCAACCAAAATCCCAATAATTGCAATCACTACCAGCAATTCCACCAAAGTGAAACCACCCCTACGTTTTGTGTTCATGACTCTCCCCTTAGCCCAGAAATAAGAAACGATAATTGGACATTGTGTCATCGGTGATTGTAGATGGACGGAAGAGTATTGGGTAGCAAATGCGATTGCTGTTAATAAAAAGTAATTAAGGAGTGATGCAGCAATACAATGAGTCGAAGTGGATCTGCCGGGCTTTCAGCCCTACCCGCTTCCAATATGCTCTGTCCACTAGGCCTTCAGCCTGGCCTAGATAATCTGCCGAGCCTTCGGCCCTGTTCCAGACTCCAGACTCCAAACTCCAAACTCCAAACTGCAGACTCCTGCGATGCAGGTGATCAAAATATGCTCACCTTACCCACGGCGGAGCGCTTCAATGGGGTCGAGTCGTGCTGCTTGTCGTGCTGGATAAATGCCAAAAGAGATCCCAACAGTCAACGAAACCAACGCGGCGATAGCGATCGACCAAGGGGTGATGAGCGTTTCCATCCCCGAGAAGTAGCCGACCAAGCTGGGAGTTCCGACTCCAATGAGCACGCCGATCGCGGTTCCGAACAGAGACAATGAAGCCGTTTCAATTAAGAACTGCAGAATGATGTCAGACTGCTTGGCCCCCAGCGCCCGGCGAATACCAATTTCGCGAGTCCGTTCGCTAACCGTGGCCAACATAATATTCATGATGCCGATACCACCCACCAACAACGAGATGGCCGCTGTGGCTCCCAATACAAAATTAAAAATCCGCTGCGTGGCTTGGGCTTGCTCCAACAAATCCAATGGCACTGTTAGCGCGTAATCATGATTGGGATGGAATTTGGCAATCAACCCTTCCAGCGCGGCGGCCGTCGATTTAACTTGATAGCGATCGACGACTTCCACTGTAACTTGACTCAACTCCAAACGTTGACGAGAAAAGCTCCCTTGCTCGCGGCGCTCGATGACGTCACCAATGCGGCTGCGATCAGTGCTTAAGGGGATGACCACATCGCGATTGAGATCTTGTGCCGAGAGACTCGATCCAATTCCTGCCGAAGGGGTCTTGTAACCGAGTACTCCCACGATTCGGAAAAAATGTTCGCCACCTACCTGAATGGATTTCCCCAGTGGCGATGAACCGCGAAAAATCTTAGTCGCGATTTCTTCTCCCACCACACAAACATTGCTGCGGTTATCCAAATCGGCTTGTTCTAAAAATCGGCCACGCGCAACTTTCAGGCGGTTGGCCGAGAAGTAACTAGGGTAGACTCCCACCAATCGCGCATCGAGTTTTTCAGCTCCATAGCGAACCTCATGTGGAAACTCGCGAAGAGGAGTCACGTCGACCACCGACGTGAGTGTCTCTTTGATCCGACGCAGGTCTTCGTAGGTCAATCCATAACTCTGTTCGAAAGAGCGGTAATCGATCTGTTGATCGTTGGCGGTGGGCTTCACGCTGCGGACGATGATATTGGTCACACCCAACGCGGCGATCTGACGTTGGGCTTGTTGGCTGGCACCTTCCGCCACGGCCAACATCACAATCACACTGGCCACGCCGAACACCAATCCCAGGACAGTCAACAGCGAACGGAGTTTGTGCATTAGCACGCCGCGGACGGCCATGTGCAACATGGCGGGGAGATTGCCGAACATCAGGCTGCTCCCGCCGGGGCCGCTTCGACCGTGCCGCCAGTTTCGCTTTCGGAAGACTCTTCCGAACTCTCGCTAGCACCATCTTCGGAGCCACGTTCGGTATCGGCGAAGTCGGCGGTACCGCGTTGATAAGCGTCCAAGGCCACGACTTCGCTGGCCGCCAAGCCCTCGGTAATTTCAACAAAGGAGTGCGTCATGCGGCCAGTCGTAACCCCGCGCCGTTCTGCCTTCTCTCCATCCATGACATATACCCACGTACGTTGAAAGTGTTCAGTAATAGCTCCAATCGGCACCGCGATCACATCGGCGTAGGTCCCGATCAGAATATCGACTTCGGCCGTCATGCCGGGTTTGATGGCCATCCCTGGCGGGATCTCTTCAATCAGGATGGTGGCGTCGTAGTTCTTAGCATCGGAGAAACTGCTGGCTGCCAACTCAGAGACATAGGAGACTGTCCCTTTGAGTTTCATATCCGAAAAAGCATCTAGACGAATCGACGCCTTTTGTCCGACGGCGATGCGATCGACGACCGATTCGTGGACCGTTGCTTTGACTTGCATCTTGGTCATGTCGGGCAAGTAGTAAATGTCTTGTTGGGAGCGGACGGTGGTCCCTTCTCGAATGCGTTCGGAGGGGTCATACCAGCGTTCGTTGGCATACGCCACCGTACCATCCTGGGTTGCCTTGAGCGTGCATTTCTCCTTGATGGCCGCATGCTCCTTCAATTGGCGTTCATACAGAGCCACTGCGTTCTTGGCATTCGCAACCGCCGCTTCAGCCTTAAGTTGCTCCGCCTTGGCCGTCGTCTTGGCGCGCTCCAGTTTGCGTTTGGCCTCGATTGCCTTGGCTTCAAACTCAGTGATCTTGCGGCGATAGTCAAAGCTCTCGAGCACCTCCAGCTTGCGCTCGTCACGCTCGACTTGAAACAGAAAACTTTTTTCACGCAGTTGAAATTCACGCAGTTGCTGCGGCGATTTGTAACCCTTCTTGACTAGCACCTCAACGTTGTTGCGTTCATCCCTAACCTTCTCGAGCTGTGCTTGAGCCTCCTGAATGGCCCGCTTTTGATCCGCTTGTTCGGCCTTAAAATCACCATCGCGATATTTTTCTAAGTCCAGTTCGGCCAGTGTCAACTCCAGCTCTGCCGCCGCGATATCGCTCTCGCTCTTGTTGAGTTGAATTTCGAGTTCTTGATTGGATTGATCGAACTTCCCCTTGGCTTCGTTCAGTTTGACTTCTGTTTCGGCAATCTCGCGATCGACCTCTTCGGCTTCGAGCTTGGCGACAACTTCACCCTTCTTGACAAACGTTCCTTCGGCCAGAATCGAGATAATTTTATTCTGCCAGCCAGGGAGCTCACATTTGCCGTAGACCGTGTTCTGACTTTCGACCGTCCCCCGCTCAACCACACGATCATCGATCGACCGGCGTTGCACGGTATGTACGGCCGATGCATTCGACTCGCCGCGCGAGTTGCCAATCAATCCGGGAAGTTGCCACAAACCATAACCGACGGCGACCAATAGCGCTGCGCCAAAAATAAATCGAATAATCTTTTTCATGGGGAGATAATGATCGATTTAAAGTGCTGGTCGATTGTGTGGACGAGGTTACGAGTCCCGCGCGCAGATCAAACCGGACGGAACTTAATTTTTCTTGCAATAGTCGCGGCCTACCCGACGCAGACTGCACCTCTAGTTTAACCGATTGTCGCGAGAATCTCAAAATTGATCGAAAACTTAGACTCTTCTCGCTGATCGTCGGTACAAATGTTGATAGCACCCTCCCGCGCGTTGGATAAAACGAGGAAATCGACGTGTTCGCGGGAGGGTCGGTAAGCGAGTAGTGCGAGCTTTCCGGGGAGGGGAAACACTTGCTTGCCCTCCCCGCTAGGTTCGTAGAACTCACCAAGCGACCCTCCCGCGAAAACATGCACTTTTGATAGCGAGCTCGGGCGCGCGGGAGGGTAGCAACTCCAATCAGCACCGGCGTTCAGCGATAAGTGTCAAAACTTGTCTACAATTTGCACGCTCGTAGTGGCTTCATCAATATCTTAGCATCGTTTGGGAAATAACTGGCGTAGCCACGTTCGCCAGAACGTTGACTCCCTGCGGTCTGGCGACCACAGCTACGTTTAAGATCCGACACTTATTCCTCGCTCGATGCTTAGTCCAAGCGGTACAGTTGGAACTTCAAATATCTCAATTCGGGCATGGCCAGCGGAGTGGGGTGATCGAGTGGCAGACAGTTATTGGCCAGTAGCGTCGCGGTGCGTCGACTGCGACCCAAGGCCTCTACGTTGACTTCAGTGAAGCTCTCTTGGTCGACGTGACTAGAGCAAGAAGCCAGTGCCAGATAACCGTCAGCGGGAGTTACTTTAGCGGACAATTGCGCTAAGCGACCATAGGCGGCCAGAGCTCGATCACGCGATTTTTCATTGGGTGCGAACGAAGGGGGATCGCAAACCACCAAGTCCCACTGTTCCTTCGCGGCCGCGCTCTGCTCGAGAAACTCAAAACAATCAGCGGTTACGCCCCGATGACGATCGGCGGGGAGATCATTCATCGACCAATGCTCTCCGGCGGCGGCGATCGCCGCGCTGGCAATATCCACCGAGGTGACGTGCGCGGCACCACCGCGACCAGCGGCCACGGAAAAGCCGCCACTAAAACTGTACAGATTGAGGACACGACACCCGCGACTGATCCGCTCCACCAGCGCGCGATTGTCGCGTTGGTCGAGGAAGAAACCAGTCTTCTGTCCATGCAAAACATCGGCGGTAAACTTCAGACCGTTTTCCAAGAAGGGTATGGCTGCGGTCGGTGCTGCGCCGAGAATCGTCTCACCGACGCTCCCTCGCGCGCGACTGCGGAGGATTACCCGCTGGATGTTGTGTTCAGCGTGTAACCACCGTGATATGCCCTGTGGTTGGTAGAAGGACTCCGGCGCCCCACCGTCCAGCTTCATCACGGCAGTCGAGTCGTAGACATCGATGATCAGGCCCGGCAAACCATCTCCCTCGCCAGCCACCAAACGATAGCCGGTTGTCGAGCGATCAAAGGCCACAGCCCGCAGTTTGGCCGCCCGTTGCAATTGCCTGGCCAGCCAAGCGTCGTCGAGCGCCAGAGGTGGCTCCGTGCGGCAAATCCGCAGAGGGATGGCGTGGGCTGGATCGTAAATGCCACTGGCCAATCGCTTGTCGCCACGCCGATCGCTGAGCACTGCCACCGACCCCGACTCGGCGTCGACCATCTCCAGGGCATCGGAGTACAGCCAAGCGTGTCCGCGCTTGATCGCTCGTGTCAAATCTTTTTGCAATCGCAAGTTGACAATTTTTGCCGCGCGAACCATGTTCATGTTTGGATGCATTCCTGACTAAATATTGCATTAAGGTAGGCCGTAGTGGACGAGGTTACGAGTCCCTGCCATGCACCCAATCAGAATGCTCTCCTTTGTCAACAGCCTGTGGCATTTGCGAAACATCGAACCTAATCTGTGGCTGCATCGCTCGAGCAACTTGGCCCTTGATTTCCTTGGGTCAAAACGGTGCTGGAGTCGCAGCCAACCTGTCTGGCACGCGGTCTGCATCTGAGCTTGACTGCGCCCCTTTGCCGACTCCCAATTGTACCCACAGGAGAAACCGATGAAGAATTTTATCACGCGTCTGAAATCGGAGTCAGGGGCAACTAGCGTTGAGTACGCATTCGTGGCAGGCTTGATTTTTGCTGTGTGCATCGCTGGCATCTCTGCCTTCGGATTGGCCACGGGCAAGCAGATGCAGGACAATGCAACTCAGATTGAGGCCTCGCTCAAGTAGTCTTTACTAACTATCCGCACTGACGTCAAAGGGCATCGACCACTACCCCAAAAATAAATGTGATTGAAGCACTAGCAGCCAGCGAGCTGAATTAGAAAAGCGGCGAGCGACTAATGGAGTCGCACGCCGCTTATGGATTAGCTGGCAGGTAGTCGGTCAGGCAGGGAAGCCTGACGTTCGTGGAGCACTATTCGAGACTAACGACAAAACCGTCGGCCTTGTTGATCAAGTTCTCGTAAACGCTATCGGAGTTGGTTCGATTGGAGCCACCAGCCATGCGGAAATCGATGTTCTGCGACAGAAAGTGGACCGAACCGTCGAACAAGCCAACTTGTACTCCACCTGTGTGATTGCTACTGAGAACTTGTTGCCTCGCATATTTGTTGTAAACGGCCGACTGCGTAGGATTGATCGGCGAACGGGCCGAGGCCCACGAATCATCGATGCAGTCATCGTGCCACGCGGCGGCGCAGCCAGCCCACACGGCAGCTCCCATGATCACCCCGCTCACTTGATAGGCTCGCTCACCGACAGCAATCGTGTTGGAGGTTCCATCGGGCATATCACCAAAGCCAACACTACTGTTGAGGCCAAAACCTCCAGAGAACGTCCAATTACCGTTCGAGATCTGGTGTTGGCGATGGTCGTGCATGGCTACGTAAGCACACCTACAGGTTTCGAGCAAAACAATTGATAAATGTCACTCTCGTGACATTGTAAACCAAAGCTCTGGATCGGGATGGCTTACTCAATACTAACCATGCCACCATCGTTCATGTTTATCAGATTTTCATAAATGCTGTCAGCGATCGAAGTATTGTACGCGGCATTCGACTTAAAATCAATATTTTGAGATATAAAGTGAACGGAACCATCGAATAGTCCGACCTGAACACCCCCGGTGTGGTTGCTACTGAGTGCTTGTTGACGCGCGTATTTGTCGTAAATGGCCGTCTGTGTAGGATTCATTGGCGATATTGCCGTCGCCCACGAATCGTCAATACAGTCGTCGTGCCAAGCAGCAGCGCACCCAGCCCAGACCGCCGCACCCATGGTTACGCCGCTCACTTGATAGGCTCGTTCGCCGATGGCAATCGTATTGGAGGTCCCGTCGCTGATGCTGCCGAATCGAGTACTGCTATTGGGACCGAAGCCTCCGTTGTAAGTCCACAATGCGTTGCCGGAAATCTGATGTTGGCGATGATGGTGCATGGCCACATAGTTGGAGGTCCCTAGAGCTGTTTTAGGGCCTGCGGTGGTCCCATTGAGGAACCAAGGATCCCCCCCTGTCCCCAATCCATAGACAAAGTGACTCTCACTCGGAAGATCGTTGGTCACCGGCCCGGAGTCCGAGGGACAGCGAAAAGTGCCGAGTCCAGTCTTGAGCAGCGGGAGCGTCAATGGGTTGACAACTGTCATTCCCATTAATGGCTGTGTGCCGACCGTGATATTGTACAACGCCGATTGCTCGATGTACGGCATCACGAAGTTACTCCAGGTGTAACCCGCAGTACGAGCAGTTGGAATGGCAATACTGTTAGGGGGGTAGGCAGCCGTTGTGCGTGGAAGGATCGATCCCGGAGGGAACGACTTGGTGGAGCTTTCATAATTGTGCAACGATAAAGCAAGTTGCTTGATGTTGTTCGAGCACTGCATCCGACGGGCAGCTTCTCGAGCCGCTTGAACGGCAGGGAGCAGCAGGCCAACCAAAATACCAATGATGGCGATCACCACCAGCAATTCGACCAGCGTAAAGCCGATCCGAGCGTGATAACGCTTAAGTGAAGTTGATTTCATCTAGGCTCGTCCCACTTTCTCTACAATAACAAGGTACATAACGCGAAATTAAACGGAAGTGCTCACACAAACATTGAAGGCATGCACTCACCAACGGTAGAAGTCGCTTCAGTTGGTAAACTAAAAGTCAACTTTCAAGTCTCTAGTTGATTTATCAATCGTGATCTCCAGCTCTTTCCCCGCACAAGGGAAACGTGGAGCTCGACCGGTCTCCTCGATAACGTTCAAACCAACCGTCACCCGGTGCCGCGCCTTGATTGCACCATCGTTGTTTTGGTAAGTGGTCAGCTGGAACCGCCCTTCTTCGTCGGTCATTCCCAAGGCTAACTTACCAGGACTCTCAGCCGGGCGATCCTCATCGGGGAGCGGACTGAAATTCACCGTTGCATTGGCTACCGGCTTGCCATCACAAGTTACCACGCCACTAACCGGAACCACCGCATATTCCCCACTATCGCCGCAGCCAACGACAAGGAATAGGCACACTCCACAACCTAAACGGGCCAAACTATTGGCAGCAATTCGCATCGGCACAACCCTACTCACGATATCCATTGGAACTAACGGGGGGGAGACTTCCCTCAAACTACTCCTAGTGTAGTCTTCTCGACACCTCAGGACAATTGTATATTTCCGTCGTTTCCTTCGAAAATACCGAACAACGCTGACGGTGCCAGCTCCGTCAAGGCTTATTGTAACATTAGTTCAACAAATTAGCCATTTTTTCGCAGACGAAAAGAAATTATTAATTTTGTCCGGTGGTGAACCTCAGACGCTAGTGCTACAGGTCTTAAGTTCCGTCCGCTCTATGCGGCCCGCAATCACATTAGCTTGCAATAAAATGGACTGGAAAGCAAGATGCCGAAGTTACACGTTTTAAAATCCATCCGTCTATTTCCCGAAAGATGCTAAACCAACGTTTTGCGCTGACGAAACCTGAGGTAGGCCCAACTGTGCAGAGGGAGTGTGAGGCAGGTCATCGAGATACTGTAAGCGGTAATCACTCCCAGTACACTGAAGTACTTGCCGCCCAGCCAGACGGCCAGCGCGGTGCACAGGAGCCCGGTCCCAGCCGCTAAGACCAGTGGCCTGGCACCGCGCGATAGCACGTAGAAAGATTGCAGAGCCAGTACATGGTTCGCCAGGTATCCAACGCCCAGCAACAACACCTGCCAGGGAGGAATGAAACGCAATTCCCAGCCACGTTGGAAGATCGCCAAGCCAGCCACAGCCACCGCCAAGGCTACCATAGCCAGCAGCAATAGCCCACTGGAAACAAGTGCTGTTTGCCGCCACAACGTCCCCGCCAACTCGCGCCGCTCCTCGGCTTGATATCGCGCGATAAGTGGAAACTTGGTCTGGGCCCAGGCTAGAGCCAGAGCTTGGATGGCTGCCGTTACCTGAAGTGTTTGTCCCAATGGAGCGGCAATGACTTCATTGTGGTAGTAAGAGACGTACAGGAACAGTAATTGCGAAGCCAAGTAGTGCGCGGCGCTAAGCGCAGCCATCCGCCATTGCAATGGTCCAATCCGCGCCAGCCATGAGTTGCGCGGTATCGTAAGCAGCGAACTAGTCGATGTCAGTAAATGACGAGCGCGGTGTCCGAAGGCGATGAGCAGGTGAAACGTGGCAGCCACACCAAATACAGCCACGATAGCCCACAGTTTCCAACCCAACAGCAGAGCCAGCCACATGGTTAGGCTACCACATACCGCTTGCCAAAAACGCATTCGGTATACGTACTCGCGCTCCCCGGCTCCCTCCAGCACATAGATGCGGGGTGAGACGGCCAAGGACAGTGCGGCCGACAACACGGCCCACACTAGCGGCCAGCGCCAATCGACCGTGGTCGTCTCCGAACCGGCCAAAACTTTCCAACCCAAACACATTCCCCCAACTGCATACAATACCGCGATCGCAGTGAACCACCGCATTGCACCGCGGGCGAGCCAAGCCAGTTGGGCTGAGCTGTCGCCATTTTCTCGACTGACCGGTGAGGCTTTACCAATCAAGTTACCCGCTTGGCCAATCAGCACGCTGGCCAATCCCAGCTCAAACAGGGGCTGCACGGCGACAACGCTCAAGATGGTTAAGTAAATCCCCAGCTCAGCTAGGCTAAATGCGTAGTACTGCAGTACCACCGTCACCGGCCCTGAAATGACTTGCCAAATCCGTGCGAGCAGCGCGAACGATAGCGATTTATCGAATTGAAGCCAGTGACCGAGCCGTCGAAGATTGATCATGAAGCGACTACCAGGCCCCGCGTGGAGGTAAGAAATCCTGGAGTTGATCTCCTCGAGAGAGTCGCTTTTCCACTTCGGTAAAGAACTCCGCCAGTCGTTCCGGCTGAGTGAATTCCACTCGCTGCTCATGCTGCGCCGCCAAGGGGACAAACAGGTCAAACAGAAAAGACTGTCGCAACGCTCTCTTGGCTGGGTCAGACGCTGGCTCGGTCGATTGCAGAGTGCGCCAATGTTCTTGCAATAACTGCGCAGCGATCGCTGATGACAAATCTACCGCAGCGCGACACGCGACCACACTGAGTGGCCATGACTGCCACAACTCTCTACACTGTTGCTCTTCATCGCAAGCGGAATGGGCCGCGACCACATCCATAAACGACTGCAGGCTTCGTGACAGTGGACGCGCTGACTCCCAAGTCAATTCAGTGCGCTTGGCATCACGTTCCATCCAACCCGGCTCGCAGCTAAAGTCGAGTACGACGGTCGAATGATTCACGTCGATGATCCGAGTTCGCGCGGCTGCGCGACGGCTAAGAGATACGCTGGCTGTAAGACCTGCCTGGCTCATTTCAATCGTCACGCTGGTATCGCGATTGCAGGTCACCCCATCGATGTTCCAGTCATTCACACCAGTGACCCGACGCAATAATGACCAGCAGTGTGGAAACATATCATCCACCACGTTGGTAAATACGTCGCTGTACTTAGTTTCACCGTAACGCACCTCCGACCAAGGGTCATGCCACTCGATCGCCACATGCTGAGGTTCAATGTCGGCGGTCGCGACTAAAAAACGTTCGAGGTAGCTGGCGAAGTGGAGTTCGAGATTGACACCCAATGGAGTTTGCTGAGCAATAGCCAATTGTTCCAGTTGCTGAGCGTGTTGCGAGTCGAGCACCAATGGCTTTTCGCACAACGTCGGTACTCCCGCTTGCAGCAGTTGTCGCACAGTGAATACATGAGTGTGGGGTGAAGTCGCTACGACCGCCGCCGCAAACTGGGGTGAAGTGGATCCTGTCGTAGTGGATTGGGGCTCAGGACTCCACTGTTCGAGCACACGCACGTTGGTGAGCTGTCCGGAGTGGCACCACTGCTGAGCCGCCGCATGGCCGTGCTGCGTGACCCATACAATTCGCCAGTTAGCGGGCAAGATATCTACCAGCACACTCATCAAGACTCGCGCCCAACGACCTCCACCGATCAGTAACAATTCTTTCATGGGTGGCTAGGCATTGTTTGAAAAGGGGTCTGACCGAATAGCACTAGATCGACATTTCCGCGACGGTTGGCATGGGGGTGAATAATTTTGACTTGAGGCCGCGGGCACGCAATTGTTCGGCGATCGGCTGCGCGTAGTGCCACGCCAGCAACAGCACGGTCTGAGGCTGTTCATCGATTAAGCGTTGATTGTTGACAATAGGAATGTGTCGCCCGGGCAAAAACAGACCTAGCTTCAGCGATGTTGGCTGTTCGGCGATATAGGGGATCAAATCGGGGCCGATGCCTGCGAAATTCAGCAGCGTGCTACTGCGACCTGGGCACGAATTGCCCACCAGGGGTTCCCCTTGACGCTCGCAAGCGAGTGCTAGTTCCAACAATTGATTCTTGAGCGAGATCGATTGTCGGCGGAAATTTTCGTAGGTCGCACGTTGACCAACCCAAGTTTGCTCCTCGCGCAGCAACTCGCCGACCCGCGCGTGAACTGGGCGATGTTTGCCACGAGCCACGATGAGCCGAATGTTGCCGCCGTAGCGACTGACCTTTAATGCGTCGACTACCGTGAAATCATAATAATCGAACAATCGACAGAGTGCGGTGAGCGAGTAGGTGCGCAAGTGTTCGTGATAGATCGTGTCGAATTGCAACCGCTCGATGACAGCTCCCAAGTAGTGATTCTCCATCACGAAGAAACCGTCAGGAGCCAACAACACTTCCAGTCCTTCTAGGAAATCTCCCAGGGCGGCCATGTGGGCGAACACATTGGTGGCGGTGGCGAGTTTGGCTGGTCCTTGAGCTGACACCAGTTGTCGCGCTACGTCGGGATCAAAGGGGGCTTGGATCGTTTCAATACCAGCTTCGCGCGCATAACGGGCGATCCCTGTTGGTTCGACCCCAGCGACCCGCAGTCCGCATTGACGAAAGGCTTGTAGCAATGTCCCATCGTTGCAACCAATATCGACCACTAGCGCGTCTGCAGACAGTTTCAGCTCACTGACAATACTACTTGCCAATTCTCCCTGGTAGTCAGCCAATTCGCGAGTCACACCGGTGCGATAGGGATACTCACCGTGATAGACCACTTCGCCAGGGACGCAGTAATCGAGCTGCGACAATGTGCATTCCGGGCACCACATTTGACGCAGTGGATAAGTTGTCTCGGGGAGCAAAAGTTGTTCTGCGGTCAATAGCGTATCGCACAGGGGTTGATGCCCCAAGTCGATCACCAACTCCAAATGTTGATTGCCGCAAATCTGACAGGCGTCGATAGGTCCGCTGGGTAGATTGTGCCGTGGTCGCAAAGTTGAGCATTCCGTACGTGGCTAGTGCTGTCGTGCCTACGCTCGTTAGAGCATCCAATGGTAAATGAGAAGACCGCACAGTTTACTGCATGGCGGCCAACGATAATAGCGAGGTCGGGAAAAGGTGTCCGACACCAAAAGTGCCAAGGCAGTGGGTTCCCAGGCAGAGCCTGGGAACCAGAACAAAAATTGAAAAATGCAAAATGTACCTTTTTCTGATGCGGTCGATTCCAATTCGTTTTGCACTTTTCAATTTTCAATTTAACTTTTTCAATTGGACGTTGCTGTCCCCGCACCAAGCTAGGGTTTCAATCATTGACGACTATAGATTTACCACACTTTCCAGGGCGCTTGCCCGCTGTCCCAGAGTTGATTGAGATACTGGAATTCGCGGTAGGTGTCCATGGCGTAGAAAAACCCCGAGTGACGAAAGGCAACCAATTGTTGTTCCGCCACCAAGCGTTGCAGCGGTTCGTTTTCAAAAATGCACGGATCACCATCTAGCAATTCCAACACGCGGCGATGGAGCACAAAAAAACCGGCGCTGGCCCAAGAATTTGTTTGTGGTTTTTCCGCGAAATGACTCACCTGTCCATCGCTGGCAAGTTCCAGAACGCCAAATCGTGAAACAGGTCGCATGACGGTCACCGTTGCCAGCTTGCCATGGCTATGATGGAATTCAACCAGTTTGGCTATGTCCACGTCAGCCACGCCATCGCCGTAGGTAAGCATGAACAGGTCGTCGCGCAGATAGCGGCTGCCACGCAGGACGCGGCCACCGGTTTGAGTATTCAGTCCCGTTTCGGCCAGAGTCACTTCGAATTCCTGCTCTTGATGCGCGTCGTGGAATTCAAGGGGGGCTTTGGCCGATGCGGCTTGGTGCCCCAACCGGACTGTGAAATCGTTGTTCATCGGTTCGTAATTCAAGAAGTAATCCTTGATCATCGATCCGCGATATCCCAAGCAGAGCACGAAGTGGTGAAAGCCAGCGGCGGCATACATCTTCATGATATGCCACAGGATGGGACGCCCACCGATTTCTACCAGCGGCTTCGGGCGATACTCGGTCTCCTCGCGCATCCGCGTCCCAAGCCCACCACACAGGATCATTGTTTTCAAGTTACAGGACGTTTCAAAGTGGGAGTGACGCAATAGGTCGTAATCACAGATTGGATGTTTTTGAGATAGTTGTCAACGAATACGAATAGTCTAAGTACTAGCCCGATGCGGAAACACCCCGCATTTTCTTTTTGCCGTATATCTTTTTTTCGGAAAATACTAGCGGCTGATACATAGCGACAAAGACCTACATGGCTCTAACAACAACACTCTCTCGGAACAATGCCCTGACCTCCAGTAGCGACGGACCGAGACTAAAACACGACGACTAACACACGACGACAAACAGATGTGCGGCAAAAAGATGAAGCACTCGACGAGATGGCGGTCAGGTACTCTTTTCTGGTAACCGTTCACGCAGTTCATTGTAGTCATTACGCTCCGCGTGATGACTACTTTTCGTGAACGGTTACCTTTTCTGTTAGTTCCAAGCTGATATCGGTTGCGGAGCGACCAACGCTGAGCAAGATAATTACTAAAGCGATACCACCGCACGGTAATAAAACCCAACTGCTCACGCCCCAGCCTGCTGGGAGCGTGCCACAGACGATCGACACTAGGCCAACTGTCAAGGCATAGGGCATCTGCGTGCGGACGTGGGCAATGTGATCGCAATGGCTGCTGCGCGATGACAAAATCGTGGTATCAGAAATCGGGGAACAATGATCGCCAAAGATGGCACCCGCCAAGACGCTCCCAATTGTGGCAATCAACACATAATGATCTGGTTCCGGTGTCGTTCCCAATTGCTGTCGCAGCAGTTCGTAGGCCAACGGAATGATGATGGGCATCAGAATAGCCATTGTTCCCCAGCTGGTTCCTGTGGCAAACGCAATGCCAGACGCAAGTATAAAAACAATTGTGGGAAGCCAACCGGCGGCCAAATCGAGTTGGGTTAGTTGCGAAGCGATAAACTCACCGGTCCGCAGGTGCTCGCTCCCAGTCAGGTGGCTGAGCGTCCATGCCAACCAGAGAATGACCATGGCAGGGAGCACATGCAGAAAGCCCTCCACCAAAGCCGTTTTGATTTGTTCGGCTCGGGCTATGCCTTGCGCTGCGATCAGCGCTAGGATGGTGAATAACCCAACCAGCGCCCCATAGAGCAGACTAACGTAACTATTCCCCTGGCCGATGACTTGTCCCCAGCCTTGAATGGTTGGTTCAATTACGGCACCTGCGGGTAGCGATTGGTTTCCGGTGACGATTAACAACCAGACCACCACGGCGACCGTAATCACAATGGGTAGGATGGCATTCATGGCTCGCGGTCGAACGCTTGGATTTGTATTTCCCGCGCGCGCTGGTTCGTCGGGTGGTGTGAGTTGCGCTTTGCGTTCGGCGGCTAACATGGGGCCATAGTCACGGCACAACCAGCCACACAGCAAGACGAATAGCAACGTATACAGAACATAAAAGCGGCTGGGGATGGTTTGAATGAAAATCCCGAATGTCTCACTCCCGATGTCAATTCCCGCATCGGTATAGCCGACTTGCATGGCGCTGATCTCGGTGGCGACCCAAGTACTGACTAGTGCCAGGCCAGAGACGGGGGCGGCGGTGCTATCAACTAGGTAAGCGAGCTTCTCGCGGCTAATCTTCAAACGATCAGTCAAGGGACGCATGGTCGAACCGAGTAACAGTGAATTGGCGTAGTCGTCAATGAAGATCAGCAAGCCTAGGAACCACGTCAGCACTTGTCCACCGCGTCGCGTGCGGGCCAGTGGCATGGCCCAAGTGACGATCCCTTGCATGCCACCCGCTAAATGAATTAAGGCAACCTGCATCCCCAGTAAGGTCGTGAAGGCAAAGACGCGCAGGTGATCTTCGTTGAATAGTGATTTCCACAGATGCACTTCCGTCAGCGAGTAACCAAATTGCTTGACCGACTGCAGTGTGTAGTGGCTCCAGGTGAAATCGCTCCCCCAGGCGGCTTGTTGTACAGTCGGCGTGGGGAGCAGAATCATTACCGCCGCAGCGATCCCCAACAACAACGACAACACCACGCGCTTGGTAGCAATAGCTAAGCCGATGGTGAGCAGCGGCGGCAATAGACACAGCCAGCCCAGTGGGAAATCTTCACGCATGCGATTGGTCTCCTAGTGGATGAAAGCTTCGATTTCGACGTTTGCTTGCGCCCGGCGACTTGCTACAGTGCGACCATTATGCGCAGGTTCAATCTATATGTCGTCTGGGAAGTAAGCAAATTGTTCGTGGTGGCCTTAGTGGCTTTCACGACCATGATTATGTTGGCAGGGGTCGCGCAACAATTGATCTCTCAAGGGCTCGGACCGTGGGCCGTACTAGAGATGCTCCCGTACGTATTGCCGATTTCTCTGCAATTTGCCATCCCAGCCACGCTTCTGTTTGCGGTGTGCAGCGTTTATGGGCGGATCAGTGCGGACAATGAAATTCTGGCCGTCATGGCGGCGGGGGTCCCGCCGATGCGGTTTATCGCGCCGACGCTGATTGCTAGTTTCTTGCTCAGCCTAGCGAATGTGTGGCTAAATGATATCGCAGTCTCGTGGGGGCAACCAGGAATGAATCGCATCGTGATGCACTCGGTCGAACAGGTGGCCTATAGCTATCTCGCCTCACAGGGCTCGTACAGTTCCGATCAGGGGCTGTCGATTCACGTGCATGGAATCGGTGAAGACGGGCGCGAACTAATCCGACCCACGATTACGTTTCCACCGCAAAGCGACGGAAGTTCGATCGAGATCACCGCCACCTCGGCGCGACTGACGGTTGATCCGCAAGCCGAAGAGTTGAAGATCGATTTGATCGACATGGAAATTCAGCATGGCACTTGGGTTACCAAGCAGCCGGGAGAAAGCACACACCGCGTGAAGCTATCGCAGGCGACTAAAAAGGGAACTTCGGCGGGGCGTCCTACTGAAATTCCGATGCGTCAAATTGGTCCAGAGAAAAAGAAGCAGCGCGAAGAGATTGCAAAGTCTCAAGAGATTCTGGCTGCCCGGACCGCCATGGGACTGGCCGTGGGAAAGTTCGAATGGCTGGATGACGCGCGATCGTTCGAGACGCTGGGGGTCGTGGAAAGTGGACGCAGTCGGCTTCAGCGGCTCGATATTGAGCCTTGGCGGCGTTGGGCCAGCGGCTTCAGCTGCCTGTTTTTCGTGTGGGTGGGGATACCACTCTCGATTTGGATGCGTTCGGCCGACCATTGGACTAGCTTTGGAGCCTGCTTTATGCCTATTCTCCTGCTGTTCTATCCCGCCTTCATGATTGGTCTCAATCAGGCCAAGGATGGTAATTGGCCCGCCGCGTCGGTTTGGCTGGGGAATTTGATTCTATTGGTGGCGGGCGGCTGGTGGCTCAGGAAAATCTATCGCAACTAGGCACAAGGAACTCTGCTCATTTCAACTCAAATCACCCATTCCCGTTGGGAGTCGACGCAGCCGAAGTTAGCAACCGAGCCCCAACACTCGTGGTTCACGCGTCGGCGAATTCCAATTAGCCTGATTGGCTTTAGCAGCCTATTGCTATGCAATGTATTTATTGTGCAGAACATTCCACATAGTCCTTTTGCCTGGAGTGAGCCCGTCGTTGCCATGGCGTTGATTTTGGTCGCGTCCGGTTTGGGCTTGCGAAGCTGGTCGGCGGGGACTCTCAATAAGTCGCGTGAATTGACGACGGTGGGGCCGTATGCGTTGGTGCGCAATCCGCTCTACGTCGGCTCGTTCTTGATGATGATCGGCTTTTGCCTGCTGTGTCGCGACTGGTTGATGCTGGCCTTTGTGGCGGGTCCACTGGCGATGTTGTATTGGTATCAGGTACGGTTTGAAGAACAAAGCCTTAAGCATTTATTTCCCAACCAGTGGTCGGACTACGTCGATTCCACCCCGCGCTTTTTCCCCTCGCGGCTGAGCGGTCAAGTGATGGCGGGTTGGTCGCTGGCGGAGTGGCTACGCAATCGCGAGTACAAGGCCATTGCCGCCTCGAGCCTCGGTTTGGTGGCGGTCTGGATGTGGTTTTTAATGCGAACTCAAGCGTAGGTGTCGTGCGGAACATAACTTTCGTAGCTACGTTCGCCAGAACGTCAACATAACCTTCGTAGCTACGTTCGCCAGAACGTCAACTCCCTGCCGTCTGGCGATGGTGGCTACGCCTGGGACGCGACAGTTATGTTCCGCACGATGCTTAATAGTCGGTCGATGCTAGCGACGGTAACGAGGCTGGATGTGTTTTCACGTATGTTGATTCGCAAAAAGATTCTATTCACGACAGTGCTGCTCACCTGCACGCTGCTGTTGTGGATGTATAGCAGTTTGACCAGCGTCTACGCCTATCGCAGTCTAACTTTGACGATCAGTGAACTGGCGGCCGAATTGAAGTCGACATCCAAGCTGCGAACCGAGTTGGATCGGCTGATGAACTATGTCGAAGCTCCCGATCCACAAAGGATGACTGAGGAGTGGATTCGACAGTTTTCGCTCACCAGCCACAGAGCCAGCAGCCAGAATGAGTTTGACGTGACTGCACAGTGGATTCGGCAGTTTAAGCTCACCCCTAGCCGCGAGTCATTTCAGTTGCAGTTGATGGAAGTGGAAACTACTCTCAACGACTACGAGGGGCATGTCCGCAATCATCTGCTGGCCGATGCGCTGCTGGCCGACCGCGGCAATGAGTTGGCCACGGCCAAGGAAGTCCGTGCCAAAATCAGGGCGGTCCGTGACATTGTCAACGAACCTGGCGAAGTGCTATCCAATAGCCCCTGGCTGAAGATTGCATTGGAAGAGTTGGCGGTCACCGTGCAGGGGCTCCCCTCGCATTTGCTAGAACGCATGGAGAATTTTCGCGGCGAAGTGCGTAGTCGCTATCGCGCGCTGATGATCACGATTTTTGGTTCGTCCAGCGTGGCCTTGGTTATCGTCGTCGCCTCGTTTGGCTTCTTCCGCAATTCGGTGGTTCAACCTTTCAAGGTACTACTGAGCGGCAGTCGCTTGATCGCCCAGGGGCATTTCGACCATCGCATCCACCTGCGTTCCCAAGATGAACTGACCGAACTAGCTGGCGCTTTGAATAAAATGACCGATGCCTTTGTCACTATTCGAAACAATCTGAACGAGACTGTGCAGCAGCGAACGCGGGAAGTTGTTCGTAGCGAACAATTGGCCAGTGTGGGTTTCCTAGCGGCTGGCGTCGCTCACGAGATCAACAATCCTCTCGCTTCGATCGCATGGAGCGCCGAAGCGCTGGAGGGTCGACTGCATGAAATCCTGCACTGCGCGACCGAACCGACTGCCTCCCAAGTCTACGATCCACAGCAGATCGATGTGCTCCGCAAGTATTTGAAACGTATCCAAGACGAAGCCTTTCGCTGCAAGGGAATTACCGAACGATTGCTCGATTTTTCACGTCTGGGGGAATCCCAACGCAAGCAACAGACGGATATTCACGAATCAGTCACCGACGTGATCGCGCTGGTGAAACACCTTGGGCAATATCGTAATAAGTCGATCGAATTCGAAGGGATTGAGGGCGTGTGGGCTTGGGTCAGTCCCACAGAGTTCAAGCAAGTGATTCTTAATCTGCTGACCAATTCACTCGACGCTTGCCAAGCGGAAGGTGTGGTCCGCGTCTCCTTGAGGTCCAGTTTGGAGCAGTTCACTATCGTCGTCACGGACAATGGTTGCGGGATGACGCCAGAAGTCCTCGCCCACCTGTTCGAGCCCTTTTTCACTCGACGACGTGATGGTCGCGGCACCGGCTTGGGGCTGTCGATCACTTACAGGATCGTCGAAGACCATGGCGGCAGCCTCGTCCCCAGTAGCGCGGGCCCTGATCGCGGGTCGACCTTTACGCTTACCATGCCACTAACATCAACCTCCAGGGAATACCATGAAGGTCTCACCGCAGTTGCCTAACGGGCTGAGTATTTTGTTCGCCGACGATGAGGAATCGCTGCAAGAACTAATGAGTATGGAATTGCCGCGAATGGGTCACTCAGTGACGGTCTGCCCCAATGGACCTGCTGCCCTGCGCGAAGCAAAGTCGCGTCAGTTCGATTGCCTGCTAGTCGATCTCGATATGCCCGGCATGAATGGTATTGAAGTTATTCGTCAAATTAAAGCCAATTCCCCTGAGACCGAAGCGATCGTGTTGACCGGCAAGGAATCGTTGGAGACGGCAGTGGCAGCCCTGCGCTACGGGGCCCGCGACTATCTCACCAAGCCCTGTCGCTTGGCCGATCTGCAAAAATTGCTGGCTGAGATTCTTTCTCGACGCGATACGGTCCGCAGCTACTACGCCACCAAGAAACAAGTCATCGAGCAGGCTGGTGCCACTCCGCTGATCGGTCAGCATCAATCGATGCAAGCTGTCAAGCAGTTGGTTTCGCGCGTCGCCCCCACGCAGTCCACCGTCATGATTCGCGGCGAAACCGGCTGCGGCAAGGAGTTGGTTGCCCGCTCCGTACACGATCAAAGCTCGCGAGCCGCTCAAGCCTTCGTGGCCATCAATTGCGGTGCGCTCCCAGAAAACCTGATTGAAAGTGAATTGTTCGGACATAAAAAGGGTGCCTTCACAGGTGCCGACACGCAACGCAATGGCCTGTTTGAAGTCGCCCACGGCGGAACAATCTTCCTGGACGAAATTGGTGAATTGCCGCTGGGCATGCAAGCCAAATTGCTACGCGTGTTGGAGAGTGGTGAAATTCGACGCCTTGGAGATAACGAACCATTCAAAGTGGACGTCCGCGTCGTCTGCGCAACGCACCGCGATCTAGAAGCCATGGTCGAAGAGGGGACCTTTCGCGAAGATCTCATGTTCCGTATCAATACCTTTGAGATCCACCTCCCGCCACTTCGCGAACGCGTGAGCGATATCCCCGGCTTGGCCTTGCATCTGTTTCGCCGCTTTCGTCAAGAGGCAATCCCTGATGATCAGTTGTTCAGTCCGACTGCCATGCAAGAGCTGACTAATCATGTATGGCCCGGCAACGTCCGCGAACTAGCCAACGTGATTGAGCACGCTTCGATCCTGTGCGAGAAGCCTCCAATCTTGACCGAACATTTACCTCGACACTTTACCGATCGGCGCTTGCGCAAAGAACTGCGCTCGTTGGGCCCCATGTCGCTGAAGGAACTCGAGCTAACTGCCATTAACGAAGCCGTATACCGCCATGACGGGAATAAACAAGCGGCGGCTGAGGAATTGGGGATCAGTCTCAAGACTCTCTACAACAAGCTCAACCAACAAGCCACCGTTGGTCTCGCCAAGTCAGCGTAGGGCGAGATCGGACTGGGAGACTGGGAGACTGGGAGACTGGGAGACTGGGAGAGTGGGAGAGTGGGAGAGTGGGAGAGTGGGAGAGTGGGAGAGTGGGAGTTGCCGTGAATTTAGGGCTGAAAGCCCGGTTGATTGTCTAGCCCAGGCTGCAGGCCTGGGGGACGGAGCATATCGACATGGATTTAGGGCTGAAGGCCCGGCCGATTCAAATTCCATTGGAGAATTTGCAGGTGCATCGAATTCATTACTTCGAGCGCTTAAACAAAACTGTTGATACATCCAACTCACATGCTTCGCTCACACTGGCTAGGCCAGTGCCACCCGAACCATTCCATTGGAGAATTTGCAGGTGCATCGAATTCATTACTTCGAGCGCTTAAACGAAACTGTTGATACATCCAACTCACATGCTTCGCTCACACTGGCTAGGCCAGTGCCACCCGAACCAGGCTTCTAGCTTCTAGCTTCTAGCTTCTAGCTTCTAGCTTCTAGCTTCTAGCTTCTAGCTTCTAGCTTCTAGCTTCTACAGCTACGATAGTGGAGCGAATGTATTGAACATGCGGACTACTCCCACGATCACTCCCACGACGTCAACATGATCGACAATCGACGAAGGCTCGCTGCGCGATACAGGTTGCAAACGCATCCTTCCCTGCTCTGTAAAAATATAGCGTATGCGAGTTTCCGACTCGCCGCTGCGGACGATGGCCAATTGCCCCAGCGAGGCGTGCGATTGTTTCTGTACAACGACTAAGTCGCCACTGCGAATCTGGGCATCGAGCAATGAATCGTCGTGGACGCGAAGGAAACTTCGCCCATCGGAGGTGAGCGTCGCCAAATCAATTCGCTCCTTAAAGTCGGCCAAGAAGCTGCACGCTCCTGCAGTGATCTTACCCTCGACAGCGAGCGTCGCGCCGACCAGACTGGAAATCGACTCGGTCAATTCGATAGCGCGACTCTTATTGGCCGAGCGAAGAATCATCCCCTTGCGTTCCAGAGCTTTGAGATGGCACATCACACCATTGGGGCTCTTGATGTTCATGTGCTCGCCGATTTCGCGCACCGTCGGCCCGTAGCCGCGACTAACAATTCGGTCGCGGATCAAGTTGTAGACGGTTTGCTGTTGATGGGTCAGAGGGCGATTCATGGAACAGGCCATTGGAGTAGCTGGTCCAAAGTCTGGCGACTTCGGCTACGAAGTAGTGGATCTACAAACGGTGTGCGCCAGTATACCTCTGACAACCTGTTCAGTATAACGCTATTCCTGCTTGAACGCCAACAATTGTCGCCGTTCTGGTTTTTCCTTGTAGTGTTCATCCAACGGATAGCAGCCACTGACGATGCCATTTCGGGGGGCCGTCGTACAATCGCTGAAGGTGCGGCAGATCAGTTTTCTAGAGAGTGATTTGCCCGCCAGCGAATCGCGGGGTAACTCTGGATAAGACAACACCATTCGCCCGAGACCGACTGAGTCAACCATCCCAGCGCGGAGCGTTGCTTGGGCGACCAGCGGCAAGAACTCTTGAAGATAAGTGTATCCGGAACCTACCAAAGTCATCTCGGGAATTTGTCGTTTAACTTCTGCTGTTGCGTGAATGTGCCTTGCAACCCCCACCAGCGGATCCTCTGGAGGTTGATAGCCATCGCTGGGTGGGAAGATGGCAGGACGTTGGATGTGTGGATTATAGTAGGGGCTACCGCAGGTCAGATTGACCATTTCGACGCCTACCTCGCACAGCATTCTCAGTAACTCGATCGGTTCACTCAAATCGATTTTCAGTGGGTCCGCCGGGTCGAGTCCGAAACCGAATTCGTAGGCCGTGGCTTGATCCCAGGCCACGGGGACCCCTTCGGCTGCGCCAGGTTGATAGGGGAGCGTATCAAACACGCTAAGGCGAACCCCCACTGCTAAGCCTGGGCACTCGTTTTGAATGCGGCCAATGACAGTTCGCATCAGCAGCGAGCGACCAGCCAAATCCCCACCAAACCGTCCGGGGCGGCGGCGCGCGCTGAGCAGTTCGTGCAACAAGTAGCCGTGGCATGCCTTGACATCGACGAACTGGAAACCGATTCGCAGGGCCAGTTTAGCGGAGGCGACATAGTCATCGATCAGTCGTTCCAAATCGTCATCGGTCAGCAATTTGGAGTCATCGTCGGGGGCGATGTTGAATTTGGGATCGAGGAGTGGATGATGATAGGCGATGCGTGGCTCCCAGCGTTTGTGATCGTTGGGTTTGCAGAAACGTCCCGAGTGGGTCAACTGCAATCCAACCACCAAGTCATCGAGGCTCAGCCCGTTGTCGGTGTGCCCTCGGCGGAGTGCGTCGAGGAGCGTGCGCAGTCCCACTTCGTTGCTCGGAGTGGCGAGTGTTTGATTCGGATTAGCGCGTCCGCTGGGCTGCACGGCGGCCGCTTCGCCACCCCAAATCAGTTTGGCACCACTCTCTCCAAATCGCCGCCAGCGTCGGATCGTCAACTCTGTAGGGCTTCCATCGCGATTGGCGTCCCAGCCTTCCATGGGATGAATACACCAGCGATTGCCGATCCTGAGCTGACCGACTTGGAGAGGCTGCGCCAAAGGGGAGCCCTGTTCGGCAGAGAGCAATTGCTCGTCGCACGGAATTTCTACTCCCAATTCGGCGAGGCGCTCATGCAGGCGAGCGACGGTGCGCAACTGGGCTAATTTGGGATAGGTGACTTTGGTCATTAGCGTTGAATCTCTAGGGGCGTGTGCGACAGTCGAAAGGAGTGACGAGAACTATCGGCGAAAAACTTGATGGTGACCGACCGCTTGGGACCATGACCACTGGCGGATATGATCTCTCCTGCGCCATACTTTTGATGCACGACGATACAGCCAGTTCGAAATTCGCCCCAGGGGGGATGTTCAGAACTGAATTCGGAATAATCGGCTCCAGTCAGAATCTTGCCAGGTGTGAAGCCTTTTTTCTTACGCGACATTCTGGCGGCCAGCTCCTCGGGTGGTAACTGGCAGGCCTCATCAAACGCTTCGTCGGCCACATTTTCATCGTGGCTACTATCGTAGTCCACCGCATCGTCCCAGTCTAATTGCCCTGGGGCATGGTAATCATCAAATCCTCGGTCGGCATCTTCGTACGAATCCAGATTGTCGGTTCGATCGTCGATATGCAACTCACTGCGCGGCAATTCGACCAGGAAGGAACTCGGAACACCACTCCCCTGCCCCGAAAAGCCGCGACTCTTGGCATAGCTGAGTTGCAATTGATCCTTGGCCCGCGTAATACCCACGAAGAGCAATCGCCGCTCCTCCTCCACCGACAGTGGATCATCCTTACTGCGAATATGAGGCAGGATGTTTTCCTCGACCGCAATCACATACACGCTGCAGAACTCCAACCCCTTGGCGGCATGCAGTGTCATTAGCGTGACGAGATTTTGATCGCTGCTCAGTCGATCAGTGTCGGCTTGCAGAGCTGAAACCTCCAGAAAAGTTTCCAAAGCCGGTTTATCATCGTCGGCCAAGAGATCTAGCTCGCGCGCTTCAGCCAACAACTCATCCAAGTTCTCCAGCACATCGGCATCGCTGGCCTGTTCACGATTCTGCTTGAGCATATGGTCACGATAGTTGGTCAATTCGATCGTCAATTGCAGCAGGTCAACCAAGGGGCCATGCGCTACGCTGCACAATTGATCGTAGATCTTCAGGAAGCCAGCGATCCCCGTCAGCGCCCGTTTGGCGAGCAGCTTATGCGCGACTGCCTGTCGCGCCGCCTCGAGCATCGATAGCTCATTGGAGCTAGCCAAGTTCCGCAGTTTGTCGATAGTCTGCTTGCCGATCCCTCGCGCTGGAGTGTTGATCGCACGCTGCAAGGCTACGTTGTCGTCAGGATTGTTGATCAACAATAAATAGGCGACCAAGTCCTTCACTTCCTTCCGCGCGTAGAAACGAAAGCCACCGATCAATTGAAAAGGGATCTGTCGTCGCGCGAGTGCCTGTTCGATCAACCGCGAATTGGCATTGGTGCGATACAACACACCAAAGTCACTGAACGTCATCTCCCCTTGATTGATCCCTGCCGCAATTTGATCGGCGATGTCTTCCGCCTCCTGACGAGCTGTAGGGTAGATACTCAGTCGCACTGTGTGCCCGGTTGAGCGCAGGGGAATCAGGGTCTTCTCCTTGCGATACTGATTGTGCTGAATCAGACAATCGGCCACGGAGAGTATCTCGGGTGTGCTGCGATAGTTTTCTTCCAATCGCAACACTTGCAATTTCGGATAATCCTTTTCAAGATTGGTGACGTTCTTGATGTTCGCCCCGCGCCAGCCGTAGATCGATTGATCGGGATCGCCGGTGGCTGCCAAGTTTGGATAGTCGACCGACAGATGCCGCACGATCACGTATTGCGCCAAGTTCGTGTCTTGGTACTCGTCGACCATGATGTAACGGAACCGCGCGTCGAGCTGCGCTCGTAATTCGGAATGCGAACGGAGCAAAGTGGCGACATGCATCAGGATGTCATCGAAGTCGACGGCGCTATTCTGAAGTAGTACACGCTGATAGTACGGGTAAACTTGGCCCACTTGGTATTCGTCGCTCGACAGGGCTTCGGCTTCGAGGATTTCAGGAGTCACCAGGCGGTTCTTAAAGTAGCTGATGCGATTGGCTAGTTTGCCGAGCGTGGTATGGGTCAGCTCAAACTTGGCTTCGTTGACTGCCATCAGCAATGCGGCTTGCGAGTCATCGGTGTCATAGATACTGAAGTTCTCTGACAGTCCCACCAGCCGCGCGTAGCGTCGCAGCAGTCGGACGCAGAAGCTGTGAAAAGTCCCCAGCCACACATCATTCCGCCCTACGATACGCTCCAGTCGCGAACGCATTTCACCTGCCGCTTTGTTGGTGAATGTCAGCGCGACGATACCGGCCGGTTCGATCCCCGATTCGATCATATGGGCGATGCGATGGGTAATGACTCGCGTCTTACCACTCCCCGGTCCAGCTAGGATCAGCAGCGGACCATCGACATGCGTTGCGGCTGCGATTTGCGATGGGTTGAGTCCGGCGAGCAGTGTCGATTCCATGAGCTGCCTTTGCTAGCAATAGCCAGTGGAAAAATTGTTGGCGGGAACGTTGGAGCAAGTTTATGCTTACGTTATACTCTCGCCGACCGATCTTCGGAACGATCCGAAGCGAATGGACCCAGGACAAGGAATTAGGAGGGAACCCTATCATGGCACGCACACGGATTCCGATAAGCCAAGCCGAAGAGAAAGCACGTCATTTACGCGAGCAATTGGAGCTGAGTACGGCCGAGATCGGCTTGGCGGTCCGCACCACAAATTGCCTCGAAGAGAAAGGGATTTTTACAGTCCGCGACCTGCTCAAGAGCACTCCCAAAGATTTGCTGAGCATCTCCAACTTTGGTGAGAAGACGCTAGAGGAAGTCTACACCGCGCTGGAAAAGATCGGCTACAGTCGCCCGGTTTGAGGCTAGGATCGATTGATCAAATCAACGTCGAGGATCGCTCCGCGTCTAAATTTCCAAAGCACTGACGTGTTGCGGGTAGAGCTGAGGTTGGTTTCAACCTCGTGACCTATCTGTGCCGCGTGGCCGGTCGCTGCGGTGCGGTCTGTCACCGCCGCGTGGTGGTCTGTCGCCGCCACGCTGCGGTCTGTTGTCCCCACCTCTCGGCGGTCTATCACCGCCGCGCTGCGGCCTGTCACCGCCGCGCGACCATGGCGATTGAGGTTCCGGTTCGTTATCTGCCGGTGTCGCTACATGCACACTCACGACGCGGCCGTTGATCTCTTTGCCGTTAAGCCGAGCGATCGCGGTTTGCGCCTCTTCGTCGGTAGGCATTTCCAAAAAAGCGTAACCAGCCGAGCGGCCGGTTCCGCGATCGATAACGAGCTCCACGTGAGTAACTTGGCCATGAGCCGCGAAGGCTTTGCGCACATCCTCCGCATTGGAACGGAACGCCAAATTGCCGACGTAAATGCGCATGGCTTCAGATCAGTTTAAAAGACTACGACGCGGACTTGAGGGCAGACAGGGCGGCGTCGTAATTGGGTTCCGAGGTGACTTCGGGAACGATCTCTCCGTAAACGACTTTGCCCTGACTATCGAGCACATAGACCGCGCGGGCTAGCAATTTTAGTTCGTCGATCATAACTCCCCAGCTATCGCCGAAACTGCCGTTTTGATAGTCGCTGCCTACCTTCATATTCTTGACATCCTCGGCACCACAAAAACGATTCTGGGCGAAGGGCAAGTCGCGGCTAACGGTGATTGCATTGACTTTATCACCCAAGCCACCCAACTCTTGATTGAAGCGCTTGGTTTGAATTTGGCACACGCCGGTGTCTAAGCTGGGGACGATCGATACGATGGTCGGCTTGCCAGCTAAGTCTTTATTGGTCAGCGTTTTGAGTCCACCTTCGAAAAAGTGCAGGGTGAACGGCGGAGCCGAGGTACCTGTTTTGACTTCGCTACCGAGCAAAGTCATTGGAGTTCCCTTGAAGGTAACAGCGCCAGAACGTGACATTTGTAAATTCTCCCCAACCCGTCCGAGCCAGACGGCTTGATCAATAAGTGGAATAACAGATCGCAACGCCTGCGACCCCATCAATAACACTGGGGATGATAGGCGATTTGCCAATTAATTCCAAGGGGCGGCAGGGATGCCGACGATATCAGCTCGACGCGCCAGCGAGTGGGGCGCAATTCAGAATACCAGCTCGACGCGCCCGTTTTGAAGTTGCACGTGTATGGTAACCCGCCGCGTGAGCAAGGAGAGAACGATCTTGACTTCCACCTTGCTCACGCGGCGGGTTACCATTTCCCACGTAAAAACACGAATGGGCAACTTCAAAACTGGCGCGTCGAGCTGATATTTCGAAAGTTATTTGGGGCTGACCGACGCCAGCCAATCGACTTGGAGTTCGTTGATCACTTTTTCGACTCCGGCCAGGCGCTTAAGCGCTTCCTGAGCCATTTGTTTCTGGAAGAACGAGCCGACGCGACCGTGCAGAATCACGATCCCCGACTCTTCTTGACAAAATACTTGGTGCCGCGATAGGTGGGGGTTCCCCTTGATGGCGGAGTCTACCCGTTGCAATAACTCTCGGGAACTTTCATCGATGCCAGTTACAATTTCCACAGACTGCCCTCTTTGAATTCGAAGCCTCTTGAGATGGATCGAGACGCGGATTGATCGGGCCATACCGCGCCACATTCGTCCATCGACATCAGACGCCAGCGGCTTCAGTGCTTCCCTGCGCTTTAAGTCGCAGTGAACTTCGGTCAGTCGCTCGACGCGATTGCAAGCGATGCAAGGCTTGTGCCAACTTTGCCAATTCAAATTTAAATGGGGACAGACCGGAGCGCTAACACGGCTAACGTCCAGCACCTTAACCTCATGCCAAAGGGGCTGACCCCTTATTCAAAAACTGACAGTTTAGCGGCGAAGATTGCTCAATCGGCGACGTAGACTTGGATGCAGCCAGCTTGACTCAGCAGCCTGTGGGCTATCGCAGAGCAGTCGTACCAGTGCACCTGACATTTCTTTTGCAGCTTGACCAGGTTGCGCTTGCGCCCAGTTGCAGGCGCGCTCGGCAAGTGCACAGGCTGTCCGATCTGCCTCCAATTCGCACTCGTGTGCCATGGCGCTCATCCCAATGAGCATGACCACACATGCCACAGTGCTACTCAGCAGTGTGCCGACAAGCTCTAGTCCCGCTGTCGTCGGCCAGAAAATGCTGAACATCGCAACCACTCCACCCGCCCACAGCATCGGAAAGACGCGCCACAGAAAGTGCTTGCCGGTGACATGCGCCAGTTCGTGCATGACGACCATGTCCAGTTGCTCAGGTGTCAAACGCTCGATTAAAGCGTCACCCAGCCATAGTTGACGGAAGCGTGGGAACCAACCGACGATGGCGGCACCAGGCCAACGACCGCGACTGCACAACAACCGCGGTCGGATGCCCCGCAGCTCTAATATCGAAAGTTGTGTTTCGATGCGTTGCCGCAATTGGCCTGTTGGAAAATCGCTCACCCCCATCCATTTTCCCAGCCAGACTGGGAGAAACAGTACCACGCAACCGAGTGCGAAGAGCGTCGCGACCAGTAGTAATCGTGACAGCAGCAGATCATCGGCAAAGAGTCTGACGACATCGGTGGCCGCCGCAATCAACAGTACTGGGACGGTACATGTAATCAGTCCAGCCATTTCTCCCAGGCGCATGCGCAATAGCCACTCGCTCGGCCAAGTCACAGAAGTGCTTGCGACAGCTCGCTCGGAACCTTGGCACAGTTCGTCGAACTGGGCGGCGGTCAGTTCGAGCAGCATCAACAGGAATAAACTTGGGAGGAACCAACCGACCAGCGCCACCGCTTGGGGGAGGCCCAATTCCTGCATGTTGTTCAAGGCGGCTCCCCACCCGGTGGCGAGCAATGCCAGCGGCAAGCACAGCAGCCACGCACCTTCTATGCGTTGTCGAATGCGAGAGCAATGTTGTGCGGTGTGCGATCCATCGAGTCTGTCACGGGCAATACTGTTCACCGTCAGTAATCGTAAGGCCGAGACTTTGAAAAGCAGTCCAAAGCCGAGTGACATTCCCAGCGCGGCAAGGCTGGCCGTCAACGGGACAACTTGCGGATCCCCCTTCACCCACTCGCGACAGCCGAGCGTAATCAGCACCAGCATTAACAATCGAAGTGAAATCATCGATTCGGCTAAACCTGTTTGTGATCGAAGTAATTCGATTCAGCTTAATCGCTGACCTTGGATTAAAAAGTCGATAGTTTACTATTCCAGGCCTCGATGCGGTGCTTGTAATCAGATTAGTCCGATCGTACCAGTTGATCGCGTAGTGCTGGTAGGTGGTAACCGTTCACGGAATTGCCCGAAAGTCGCTGATCGCTCCGCCGATCAGTGCTCCTCGCAAAAGGCATTTCGGTAGTGTCAAGCACCAGCTTGACGCCAATGCGACTGACCGTCGGAGCGATCAGCGACTTTGGCGTGAACGGATACGGCAAGTATTGGCCTGGGATGCAAATCCCAGGAAAGCAGGATGACCAAACGAATTAGTCGCGAAGCGACGAAAGGCGTGCTGTCGAGCTGAAACCTACACAACCTTCGTCGCGTCGCGGCTATTAACCATCATGAATTAGGACACTTCTCGCTAAACGCCGGTTTAGTTTCGGTGCATCTCACCCTCCCACCGTAAGTTACGTCGTATTCGACGTAACTTACGGTGGGAGGGTCGGAGCCTAAGCGACGGGGAGGGAAATTCCAGCCAAGCCCCCCTCTCTGCTCGCCGACCAACTTCGTCGGTGCCCGTCGCGAGTCT
>JBGSJT010000190.1:0-6418 GCA_041741715.1 Pirellulaceae bacterium
GTCGCTATCAGCGAACGTACTTGTTCAGCCAGGGAAATCGGTTCAAGCAGCGAAGCATTCATCATGCCCCGCAATTAGAATATTTCGCCTCCCGTCGCTAGATCGCTATACTACTCCCCACACCTTCGGCGAATGTTTACCTTGGATTTGTCGTAAACCCTTTGGAGTCCAGGCTTTAGCCGCTTTGCATGTCGAGCGTGAAAAAAGCGGCTAAAGCCTGGACTCCAACGCAAAGTGGCGCTGTCCAATTAAGCAGCCAGTTCCGAAAAAAAGACATCTAGTGCTTTGTCTAACTTTAATTTTGGGGTTGGGAAAGTAGAGCGATTGTCCCAATCGCTTGAGAAACGATTGGGACAATCGTTCTACTCTGAGCGCTGCCAACCCCACTTTTTAATCTGGACGAAGCACTAGGGTACGACCGCTATTTTAATCTATAAGATTCATTGAAAGAACAGTAAGTGGACACATCGATTTTCCAAGGCTGTATACCAGCCCTAATGACACCTTGCCGTACTGATAGAACGCCAAATGTTGATGCGTTGGTAAGCAAAGGAAAGCAACTTATCTCGGCAGGCATGCAGGGAGTCGTTTACTGCGGGTCGATGGGCGACTGGCCGCTGCTGACCGATGAGCAGCGACAGGCGGGCGTTCGGCAACTGGTCGAAGCTGGCGTGCCGGTAGTGGTCGGCACCGGAGCGCAGAACACCCCATTGGCGGCGAACCACGCAGCGCATGCCGCGAAAGTTGGTGCGGCGGGATTGATGGTCATTCCGCGCGTGCTCTCGCGTGGGACGTCCTCAGTGGCTCAACGCGCGCACTTTGCCGCAATTCTCGCCGCAGCACCTGATATTCCGGCTGTGATTTATAACAGCCCCTATTACGGATTTGAGACAAAGGCCGATCTGTTTTTTGATCTCAAGGACGAGTTTCCCAACTTGGTCGGCTTCAAAGAGTTTGGAGGAAAGGAGTCGCTCAGCTACGCAGCCGAACATATCACCCACCGTGACGCCGACACGCTACTGATGGTGGGCGTTGACACGCAAGTCTATCATGGGTTTATCCGTTGTGGCGCCGTGGGAGCGATCACAGGTATTGGTAATTGCATCCCCAAAGAAGTGCTGCATTTCGTTGCGCTTTGTAAAGCGGCCGCCGCTGGGAATGTGGAAGCAAGACGATTGGCGTGGGAATTGAATGAGGCGTTGAGTGTCTTATCGCGCTTCGACGAAGGACCCGATCTTGTTCTCTACTACAAGTATCTGCTGGTGTTGCTCGGCGACCATGACTATGAGTTGCACTTCAATCAGACCGATCAGCTTTCACGGAGTCAGAAAGGGTTTGCCGAAGCGCAGTTGAAGCTCTTCCAGCAGTGGTGGCGCACCTGGCCTGGGGTAGCGTTTGCGTTTTAAAGATGCAATTGGGGTTAAACCCAATAACGGTGAGCGACGTTAAGCGGCGATCGACTCGCGATCAAGCTCGATCCGCTTCACTACAAGACCGCATCGCTCGATCTGCGCAATGGCACTTTGCATGGCTTCGTCCCGTGATCCAGCTTCTCGGTCGAACACCACTTCCATGCCTTCGTCGTGACCGGACAAGTGACCATCATCACAGCCCGCTGCCGCCAACTGATCAGCTAGGTCCAGGATCTCCTGGTCGTTTTTGGGGTGATGGCTGATCACTACTCGGAATCTATACTCTGACATTTACTTTCTCGCTATTTCCGGTTGCCCCTGGACACGACGCAATCTTGCGCTCAATCTGCTTTGCATGGTTCTGCGGGTTTTTCGAGCTGCCGACGATCAGGCCGCGTTTCAACGCGCGCTCGAACTTGGAAGATGACTAGAGCAAGAATACGAGAACACTGATGGAATTATCGTGCGTTGGCGGTTGCGTGTCACGGCGACGGAAGAAAATGCGGAGGGAGGTCGCTACTGTCGAGCCGCCGGACCAACGCTAAGCCAGATTGTATCCAAGCGGCGTAGGCTTCGTTTTCGCAGGTGACACCGTACATTTTTTGCATGTCTTGGTTCTGTCCCATGGTACGTGTGACGCTGCTGGCCGTGGCTTCCTCAAGAGGTAGTTCGGCGACGACCAATCGCTCCTCAAAGACTCCCGCTTCGTCGATGACGTTGCCCAGCGGATCGACGATCATGGAATTGCCATGCGAACAATTGTGTCGCTTGATATCCTGGGGATCGGCCGGACTATTGCACATCACGGAATAGACCAGATTTTCGGTGGCCCGCGAGATTTGCATCGATCGGTAGCCAAGTAATTTGTTTTCGCTGGTAATACCACTCTCGTTGTTGGCGATGAAAACGATCCTGGCCCCTGCCGCCACGCTCAGTCTGACTAGCTCGGGGTAACGCAGATCGTGACAGATGATGACCGTCGCCTGTACGCCAGCGATCGTGAAGACGACCGGCCCCTGACCAGCGCAATAGTGCGGCTCCCCAGCGCGCCACGTCTTGTCATAGTGCCCAAGGAGGCGTCCCTGCTCATCGATCACTAGCACATAGTTGAGATAGTTTTCATCTTGCTGGCCAGTGCTCCCCAGCAAAACGGCGATGTTGAGTTCTTTGGCCAAACGGCAAATCTCAATTTCCGCTTGCCTGACCATTGCGAAATCGAGACCTTCCAGTTGTTCCCGATTGGGATAACCGGTCAAACACCCTTCGTGAAACAACACGATGTCACAGCCTTGCGTTTTGGCTTAGCGAATTGCATCGATGATCTTGCGTTGATTGCGTTGGAGATCGTGGGTATCGGTCAATATCTGCGCCGCCGCAACTTTGACACGCCCACGATGAGGTGTCTCGGCCAGGGATGGTACTACCAGTCCGCACAATAGGTATCCGAATAGAAAAACGCTGGGCTTCATTATGATGCTCCAATATCTAGTTGAGCGGCTATCGGATTTCCCATAAAGCATTCCGATGCTGTTGTCATGTGGGTTAGCTCCTAAATCAAGCGACCCACTCGCTGGCGCGTCGAGCTGATAATTGTACCACTGGGCAACAACGACGCGGGGAGCTCAGGGACGCAAGATCTGCTGAGCTTCTAATAGTTTGGCTTCGAGTTCGGCGTAGGCTATCTGCTGAACGCCGCATCGACCGTCGATTGCCAGAGCCGCAGCCGCTCCGGCCGATTGACCGAGGACCATATACACGGGCTCCATGCGGATGGAACTATAAGCCACATGCGACGCCGAAACGCAGACCGGTACCAACAAGTTGTCACACTCTTCAAGCTTAGGGGTAATGCACCGATAGCTAATGGGATACGAGGCCGCGCGCTCACCCAACCCTCCTTCATAGTGCAACTTTCCTGCCTCGTCCAATACCATGGCGAAATGGTGAGAATCGATCATGTACGTTCCTACGCCGATGGAATCGGTAACGTGCTCGGGCTCGGTCAAGCGGCAATTCTCTTCGGTCATCACGAATTGTCCAACCAGGCGCCGCGCCTCGCGAATGTAGAGCTGATAGGGGAAGTGACCGTTGTCCAAGAATTCATCTCTGGGCAAACCCCACGGCTTCATTTCGGTGCGGATATGCTCGGGAACTCGTTCGTCATGGCCAAGGAACCAGAGCAATCCTAGTGCGAAATCGCGGTGCAGTTGGTCAATCCTGGCACGCGTGGCGTAGTCCTCTTCGGGATACTCATAGTTGACACCTACAAAATTGAGTTTATTCGTGTCGGTCTTGCGATTGGGCATGGGGGTTAGCGTAATAATCTGCTGCAGTTGCGATTCGGGATTCATACGCAGAGTGCGGGCCAGGACTTCGTACCAGGCGGCGTCGTAGTTTTCCGGACGCTCAATGCTCAGACGATTGGTGGGATCATCGGTCAAGGTCAGCCGGAAACAGTAAGTTTGAATGCGATGCGGGTCGGAATCGCCGCTCTTTCCCCAGAGCCGTGGTTCGATGTTGGGTAGCAGGCCTGAACGGCTATCCCCTTCGACAACATACGGGTCGACCGAGTTATCGTCACGACCAATAACGGTGTTGAGTTGGATGCCGTTGTGCGACTCGTCGTATTGGCTGTTCGACTCTCGACCAACAGCGTACGAGACATCTGCGGCCGCCATGAGATCGCCAGTGTAGCTCGCGTCGATAAAAATCCGCGCGGAAAACTCTTGTCCACTCTCCATCACGATGCTGACAATACTTGACGCTCGCTTGCGAACCCCGTGCTGTAAATCAAGCCGTTCATTGAACACCAATTGCACGCCAGCTTCGTGCAGCATCTCCAACTGAATCCGTTCGCCGATATGGGACTCGTAGACCCATTGGAGTTTGAGCGGATCGTTTTTGCCAGTGAAAGTGCGTTTGAGGCTGGAGACAAAGAATGCTTCTCGCTCTTGGTTGCGCCAAGCCTCTGGAGTTTGGTACCAAGCATAGAGCTGTCGATAGAACTCACGCGCAATTCCATCGATCAGGGCATGGCGATTAATATCAGTGGCCGTAAGTCCAGAAGTGGTCATCCCTCCCACATGAGAGTTCTGCGAGATCAGTATGACTTGTTTTCCCATTCGCGCCGCCTGAATCGCAGCACAGACACCGGAAGCTGATTCACCGTAGACACACACGTCGCACGACTGGTTGGCGCGTGCGAGTGAATCCGTCAGAGCAAATGCAAGGAAGCAGATCAACCATGTCTTTTTGTGGTATGGCATCTGAGAGGTTTTTCAATAATTTTGTTGTGGATTAGTGATCACGTGTTCAACATCAGCATCGACCGAATAATAACTGTCGCGTCTTATACGTAGCTGCGGTCGCTAGACCGCAGGTAGTCTACAGTTATTTCTCGCATGATGCTAATACCTGTGATAACTCGGACTGGAACATGCGACTCAGAAAATGCTCTTTTTGAACGCAGAGTAGCGGAGTACTGGAGTTTCGCGGAGAAAGGAAAGTCGTTCTGCAGGGCAAAGGCCCGTACTAGTCTCCCGAACATGAAAGATGCCGCAGTGCTCTACCTGCTCAGCGTGAACGTTTAGATGAGCAGCGACGGATCACCACCCACACCATTAACCCTCTGGCGGCGCGGTAGGGGGGTCGTAGTTAAACTCTTGCCACTTAACGGCATGGTCCATCGGTTCGATGCGGAGCACCGTATCGCCGTTTTGAAACAATCGCACTGTCCCCGTTGACTGACTGACCACAATTCCGATGGCCTTGGTGATTTGGGATATGGCTGCCCCGGCCCAATGACGCGCTCCCAACCCCTTGGAGAGAGTCAAGTCGGCGTGTGAAACCTCGATAATCTGACGGCTCTTCTCAATAATACCATCTGGGGAAACAACGAAAGCTCCGTCCATCTGCGCGATCTCCTTGATGTCCTCGCGGACTTTGGCATCAAACAAATTTCGCATCTCACGCTTGTAGCCACGCAACGGATCAAAACCGCTATCCTTGCAATGCTGTAGCACGCGACGGGTATCGCCAATAACAAAGATCGTACCGACTTTCTTCCCTTCGCGCCCCTCGCGACCAATTTGCGAAGCCAAATCGATGACCGTCTTGAGACTCTTCAGCGGAACGCTGCTCTCGAGTCGCTGTAGATCGCGCGACGTGAGGCGGCGCAGTCGATCGTCGAGCCGAATGTGGCTGATAGAATCAATTTTCTGATATTCGAAGCCGCTGTAGACAGCGATCACGTCCCCATTGGCCTTGAGAAACCCGTCCGCCACAGATTCAAGCAGCGCGTTTTGCAGTCGCTCCAGCAGCGGAGATTTCTCCTTGTTCAGCGGCAGCGGCATCAGACCACGCGCTTCGGCCCCCTCCAAATCTTCCTCCAAATCGGCAGCCACAATCACTTGCTCTACGCTGGCCGGGATCGCTTGCCGCAGCTTTTCCCAATCAGTTGGTCCGTCCAGCAGCACCAGTAAAGCCTCCGCACCGGTCTGCATTACCAACGTGCCCGCCGTCTCCAGCATGACAGCAAACTGTTTGGTAAATCTCTGCGCAACCATCGGTTTCACTCAAAAAAATGCTCAATTTCGCCCGCTCAACCTCGCGCTAGAGGACACGAAGAATCAGGCCTTTTAATGTAGTCCACAACACAGTCGGCAGCAATGGCGGAGAGGCACGTTCCAGGTTTCAGGTTTCAGGTTTCAGGTTTCAGGTTTCAGGTTTCAGGTTTCAGGTTTCAGGTTCCAGGTCTTAAGCCTGATGAGTGGGTGGCACTGGCTGGGGCCAGTGTGATCGAAGGTTAAGTGTTGGAACTTACAACTGCTTGGTTAAGCGCTCGAAGTAATGAATTGGGTGCACCCCAGTTTCCCCAAGCGAAAGTCGTTCACTTTGAGAACTCCCCGCGACAGACTCAACTGCTCCGCATCTCCATTGGGGAAATCTGTGGTATGTGAAATTCATTACTTCGAGCGCTCAACGAAGCACTTGGTGCCCACAACTCA
>JBGSJT010000191.1:0-2411 GCA_041741715.1 Pirellulaceae bacterium
TCCATAATTCATCTTCCGTAATCGGAGCATGTGTTCGATCCGGGCTTCCGGGCTCTGTTGATGCCAATAGCTTCGCTCGTCGTCGGCCAAGCTTAGGTCTACAACCGAAAACGCGGAACGGTTAAGTTTTTGAGTTTCAGGATTAGGCATGCCCTCATTCTACCACATCAACTAATTGATTTGGTAGTTCCCTGAATACGCGACTATCCCAGATGTTCGTCTTACGGGCCATCACCTAGTGCTTTCCCGCCTGGGATCTCTCCGAGTGCCCAGCGAAGTAGTAAAGCTGAAATGGGAGCCTATCAACTGGGAAGCGAAGCGGGTCTTCGTTGTCGACAGCTCAAAGACGGAGCATTAGGCAAATCGACAGCTTCGAGTTATTCCGTTGCTTCCTCAGATCGAGTCGGAGCTTCTCAGATTGCATTTGGAAGCCGACGAAGGAGCGGAGTACGTCTCCGGAATACCCACGTTTCGCTAAGAGGGCATGCATTTTTTCACCCGAACTGCCACTCGCTATCCCATCGGCTATCCCACGCTAACGGCATCAGCGACCAGATCTTTTTGTGTTCCAATTTTGCGGTGGGCCTTTTCGTTGCGTTCTCTCGCACCCAGCCAGCCCATGGGCTCTCTACCAGACATGGGTTATCTGATGCGACGGAAGCGAAAAGAACCGCATTGCGAGGCAAAGTGGGCCCGTTCTGATTCTGTGTACGCTCTTAGACCGAAAGGGAGAGCGAAAAGGGATGTGGTGAAAATCCTTTCGCCGAGTCCGGAAAAGCGAGCAAAGTTGACTCAGGACGGTTCGTCCTGGGTACAAACGGCGACTGCAGTTACCGCTAGTTTCGTCGCCAGAGCGTAGTCAGAATGACGACACAATTAAAGTGTCCTAGGCGGAGCCGCAAGCTCATTGGCGTCTTGCGACTCTGCACTTCCGTCTTTGACGGGGATTGGCTTGGGATGACTTCCGATCAGCTCAAAGTGTACGAGCACTCATTTTGCGAGTCCTATTTCAACCTCTGGATACAGTTCAAGATGTGCTCGGAGGGTAGGCTCAGACAACCGTGCATGCCAGGGTCGGCGATGGTGATTCCGATTGCATGTCCATTGAGGTCCAGCACTGGTCCACCAAACTCATTCGTCTCTAATGTCATGTCGTGATCGAACACTTCAGGGTAGCTACCAGTCACGATGTGATGGTCTTCGATACAAACAGGATCGGAGTGAACCGTCGCGCTGATAATGCCTGTCGATATCGGGCTAGAGTCTAGCCCCATTGTCATCACTAACGTGCCGCGACGAACCGTTTTGCTTCGACTCCATTGTACGGACTTGAGGCCGGTGGCATTTACTTTGAGCAATGCCATGTCGAGCGCACTGTCTACGCCCACGGTTCTTGCGGCCACAATTTTTCCATCAGGTAGCCGACAAAACGGATACTCGCGGATAGCGCTGGCCTTCGTAACGATCCAGCCATCATCGTCAACGACGGTGCCAAAGACGGCGCGGTTTCTATCCGCATCTAGTATTTCAATTACACTCCCTTTGGCTTGGGTGGCCACCGCTTGCCAAGTTGCGAGAACGGCTGCACCTTTGCGACGGTGGATCGCGGGAAGGAGCTCCCCTATGTCCTCATACATGCGTTCTCGTTCAAAATGATTCTCAAAGGTGGTTTCGTGCGGGACCGCACCCGCCAACATGCTTCCCATCTTTTGACGAATCTTACGCATCGTCATATAGGACATGGGAAAGCCGCGCTCGCTGGCGGCTGCGGCGACCGACGGTGGCATGGAACTGTCCTGTGAAAGCCCCACGATCTGTCCATCTAAATTTACGAGTGGGCCACCAGAATCACCACCTACCGTTGGACAGTCGGCAACGATGTTGACTGGATTGGTGTAAACAACGCGACCAATCCTCGCTACAGAGCCGCGTGTCGCTTGATATCCAACAGGGTGCCCTAGTTTGACCACCCAGTCACCTATTGTGGAGGAACTGTCTTCCGAAAAAGTCGCGAAAGGATAGGTACCCGGCTCGGTTAACCGCAGCAACGCAACATCCGCCAGCCGTTCCCCGCCTAAGAGTTCAGCCTCCATGTGTCTACCATCGTGCAAAATGACGTCGACTTTGTCGCCAGGTTTCCCGTACTCTCTTAGGCCTGTCGAATCATTGTAGACGCCTGTGTGGGACACGTGGTACTGCGAGAGAATGAGACCGTCCTCTCGAATAATGACTCCAGATGCGAAGCGTCTACCTTCCCAAATCACCTGCTCAGGGGCCCGACCAAATCGGTTACCGACCGCCACTATCGCTGGTAGAACTTTGTCGATAGCTGCAATCACGCGTGGCTCAAGCATTCGCAAGTCATTCGAATCGACACCAGTTGTAACCTCAATAGTTTTGCCTCTGGCTTC
>JBGSJT010000192.1:0-11632 GCA_041741715.1 Pirellulaceae bacterium
ATCGTGCGTGAAATAACTGTCGCAACAATAGTAACCCGCAGCGTCAGCAAGGAGGGGAAGTCGCTGACTATTGGTCCTTGCTGACGCAGCGGGTTATGATTTCTATGCAACTTGCGACAGTAATTTCCCGCACGATACTTAACGATCCAATACTCCGCGATCCCCGCCGCCGCGTACAGTTCTGCTTTATAGTGGTCGGTGACCAGCGACGTATCCGCCACCTCAATTACCAACGCCACTTCGCTCGGCAGTGGATGTCGCTGCGCATAAACTTCGCGTTTGCCACGAATGATAGCCACGTCCGGTTCGGGTTCGCTAGTAGTTAATGTAATCGGCTCTTGGTTGCGAATATGCCAGCCAGGACTAGCCAACTTTGAAAGAGCTAAATCGCAACCCCTAGTTGCAAATGTGTGCTGAGGGTTCTTAGTCATCTTTTCAGTTACCACCCCGTCCAGTAACTCGACTCGATCGTGGTCGGCAAAAGCACCAAGTCTGGCTAGTTCGTGATAGCGTTCAACCGACATCCGTAGCGGCTGATATGGTAAAGTTCGTGGTAGATCAGCCGTAGCCATAAATTGCTCCAAGTGGTTCGAGCGCATGTTCAGAATGCTACTTTTATTATAACCGAAAAATAGGAGACTTCTCGCTGAACGCTACCACGCACACGCTCGTTCCCAGGCTCCTGCCTGGGAACGCACTGTCTTGGAGGCTCAGCCTCCTGCGTCCTTGGAATCGACGGCGCTTCGGCAGGCGGAGCCTGCAATGCATCGGGTTCCCAGGCAGAGCCTGGGAACCAGGTGGTGGCGCCTGAGCGAGAAGTCTCAAAAATAGTCCTCCGCCCGCCTAACCGATCTATTCCCTACATCTGGTATGGCGCGGCAGACTCTGGCCGATTGACATCACGCGGCGTTCCAATTTGTAACGCAGCGGCTGGGAAATACGAGCTAGGCTTTGCGCGGCAGACACCACGTTTGAGCTCCCCCAACTTCACTGTTTAGCGACGACTGGCTGATGAGAAGCAAAACCCGACCTGAAGAAACTCCATTGGCCGAGCGCAGTCCACACCGCTTGAGGACGCACGGAATCCGCTGGTGGTTGGGCTACCAACGGACGGTAGGCTTGGACGCCTTTCGCACCGACGAACGCTACGCCGCTTGGCTGCACACGCATCGTGGATTGCTGGCCGAAGACTTGCAATACGCAGCCGACACGCGTTGGTACTGGTTATGTTTGCTGTTGGCTGCGGGGCTATCGTGTTGTGTTTGGGCCTATGTCGGATTTCTGTCGACAGCCCTAACTTTCGGATTGGCCAGTGCGATTTTGTTGGTCTATCGCGAGCAACGGCGCCGCAACGTGGCGATTGCCGAGCGATTAAAGGTTCGAGCTTAGTCGCGACGCAAAAAGTCTTGGCGACTGCAGCTAGGCTTGGTACGATGGGCCCCTTTCCATGCGACGACACGCGTCGCGATCGACGCCTTCAACGGGAACCATCATGCGCACTCGACAACTGGGCAATACCGATTTGCATTTGACCGTCATTGGATTCGGATCGTGGGCTATTGGCGGCGGCGAGTGGCGATTCGGCTGGGGGGATCAAGACGAGCGCGAAGCGATCGAGGCGATTATCGCTGCGGTGGACCATGGTATCAACTGGATCGATACGGCTGCCGTGTATGGCGGTGGTCGCTCCGAAGAGCTAGTTGGCAAAGCGCTCCAGGAACTCGGCTCCTCACGCCGTCCACTGGTCGCCACCAAGTGTGGACGCGTAATGCGGGATGCCGACACGATCGATAAAGTTCTCAAGCGTGAAAGTATTTTTGCAGAGTGCGAAGCCAGTCTATCGCGTTTGGGTGTCGACTGTATCGACCTCTATCAGATGCATTGGCCCGAACCCGACGAAGATATCGAAGAGGGTTGGCAAGCCCTAGTTGAATTAAAGCGGCAAGGCAAGGTGCGTGAAATTGGTGTCTCCAATCACAGCGTATCCCAGCTGCAACGACTCTCTGCCATTCATCCAGTCGCATCGCTGCAACCCCCATACAGTTTGATCGTGCCAGACGTCGAACGCGAACTGCTGCCCTACTGCGGTCAACAAAATATCGGAGTGGTCTGTTACAGTCCCATGTATAAGGGATTGTTGACCGGCAGTTTCACTCGTGAGCGCGCCGCGACGTTATCAGCCAAAGACCACCGCTCACGCGATCCTCACTTTCAAGCTCCGCAACTTGAGGAGCACTTGCAGTTAGTCGATCGTCTGCGACCGCTTGCCGAAGCCGCCGGTCGCAGCTTGGCGGAATTGGCGATTGCCTGGGTCTTGCGCCGCCCCGAAGTGACGTCTGCCATCGTCGGCGGACGACGGCCTTCGCAAGTCGCCGAGGTCGTGTCGGCTGCCGATTGGGTATTGAGTGAGCAAGAAGACCAAGCCATCGATGCCGCGCAACGTACGTCAGCCTTTCTTGCCTGACTGCGGTGCTAGTTGCTAGTTGCTAGTTGCTAGATGCTAGATACTAGATGCTAGATACTAGATGCTAAGCGTGAAAGCCTGACGTACGTTACAAACTTTCCAAATAGCTGATGAGCGTATAGTACTCATCAGGAGTTAGGGCGCGAGGGAGTTGATGCTGGTGCTGCTCGAACAGTTCACTTAAGGAGGTGGCTCGTCCGTCGTGCAGCAGCACGTCTTGCCGCTGACTGACCGCGATCAAACTAGGTGGATTGAACAATGTCTGTTGGGCTTCGTCGACTAAGCCGACGTCGTAACTATCGCTACTGGTCAACCAACGCTCGCGATGACACTCGGTGCAATTCAACTCAGCGAATAAACGCTCGCCAGCCATGTTTTTGATTCTAGCCAATGATGGTTTTGGCGGTTTCACTGCGACTGCCGCGCCAACAGAAATCTCCCGAGACTTTGGCAAGCGGGCTTGCGTCAGACTGGGGGGAGCGGGGAGGGATCTCACATAGGCGGCAATATCCGCCACAGTATCAGATTCGACTTTGTGATCGCTGGCCATGGTGGAACGGATCGAATGGGCAACTTGACTTTCCAAATCCTGCATGTGTCCATTCCAACTGTAGGGGGCCGTTTCGGACTGTCCCAGCAACGATAGAATTCGCTTGGGAGTACCGAACGAGCGATCGGTAAAATTGTCGTTGAGCTGCCCGCTGGTGTGACCTTGGCTGTGGCAACTGTGACAGCTCATCCAACCGTCATGTGAAAGGGTCGAATCGAAGAAAGCCTGCTCACCGCGCTCTGCGATCGTTGGTGGTCGCAATTCACCCAAGCTCAACTGCTGGACGCGGTCATCGGACAAACTGACGATCGATAGCGAATCGCTGAATTGATTGACTACCACCAACGCTTGTTCGTCAGGTGAAAATTGGCAACTGACTGGATGCATCCCCACAGCAACTTGTCGAAAATAGTAGTCATGTTCCTGGCCGAGTGCGACACGATTGGTTCCGCCCAGCGTGATGGCCAGTAAGCCAGTGGAGGAGACGGCGAGTGAACTTGGATCGCCACAACCATCGCCATTGGTCCCCAGCGGATAGAAACGCCCCTTGCGCATGATGTCGTGCCCACTCAGATCGCGCATGCGATCTAGTTGCAACCACCGCAGATTGTTGCTTAAGACTCCGCCCCAAGTGATTTCATTGCGTACCGACTGCGCCGTCGCGCTCAGCAGTTGGTGCGGAAATAGGACCAGCGTTTCATCATGCACGCTGGCCAAGCCGCTGATGTTGTGACCGTACACTTTGTCACTTTTGATAACTTCGCCGGTAGTGCGATTGAGCAATCGATAGTTGCTTCCAAAGGGATCGGTAATCAGCAGCCAATCATGCTTGGGGAGGATTAGCAATTCGCCACCACACATCCGCAAGTCGACTGGCGGTAATCTTCGCCAGCTTTTTTCTTGAGTCGCATCATCTGCGATCCATTGCCAGCGATAAAGTTGTTGCGACCACAGGCCACTGGCAATAAGCGTTTGTTGCTCAGCGTCCCAGGCCAACGAATGAGCTTGGCCTGGCACGTCGAAGCTAACAGATTTTCGCCAAGTGCCGTTCAGGCGGTGAAACAGAACCACTTGTTCAGCGTTGCGTTCGGTGATGGCGACAATATCGGCTCGCTGCGCCAGCGAGTGGGTCGTTGTTTTGAGGTCCTTGCCATCGCCAGAAATGCGTGGGGTAGGCGACCCGCTCGCTGGCGCGTCGAGCTGATATTGCAGTGGCAATTGGCGCTGGACAATGGGAATCACTGTCCCAAAACTGCAGGCAGGATCGCGATAGATCAGGCTGAGTTTACTCTGTGCGAAGCCGGTGGGCGAATACTGAAGCTCATAGAGTTCGCCAGTTAGTTTAGTGGTCACCAGCGCGGATTGCGCGTCGACGAAGACGATGTCGACCGGTTGTCGATAATTGCCATTGGATGAGTAGGTGGGTTGTGGTCTGGAACGCCTTGGCTCTGCATAGGACTCATATCGGCTGGCTCGATCCGCATTTCGACTCTCGCTGGCCATTGCACTGGAGGAGGAATAAGGGGCTTGATAGGGCTCGTCCGCTAACACCTGGCTCATTCCTGGCAGGCATAAACCTCCCAACCAAAACAGAAAGAGACATTTCGGAGCGTGGGGAAGCGGATGGAAGACCACGATAAATCCTCGTCTGGAGACGTTGAGGGTTGTACTATTGGCGGTTCACAGGAAATCCATTTTAACTGAATTGAGGGAGGACAGGCCGTTGGAAAGCGTGTCGAACAGGTTTAGAATGAATGCACAAGCGCGAACCGCCGCGCACTCATTGTTGCCTATGTTCACTACAGGTCCCTACAGATGTCCGAGTCGGTCGACGAATCCCCAGACCAGCCCGCAGAAGTTTCTGCTCACACGCCCACCACCGCTGCCCCCCCGCTTGAGCCCAATCAGACGCCGGCAGCGGACAGTCGCGAGGCGGCTGGTACGGCCAGCAGTGGAACTGCCAGCGAAGGTACAACCGGTAGTGTGGCGGCTACAGGAGGGCCATTGAGCCTGGAGCGAATTCGGCAATTGCGGATGAGCCAGCAAGCTACCCAGAGTCAAGCGAGAAAACCGCGTCCACCTATCAATCCAAGTGGCCAAGCTTCGTCCGCCGACTCACCACGTCGCGATCCCAAGCCCGAAAGCGGAGCTGCGACAACTGCTGGATCGGCATCTCCTACTGGCGAGGCTCCCACGACGGCGACCAGTGAGGCCTCCACTACGAACCCCGACCGAGTCTCGCATAAACCTGGCGGACCATCCGGCCGCAAGCAATCGGGGCGTCAGCCGCGGGGCGGAGTCATTCCAACTCCCGAGCCGGAGGTTACCCGTTCCAAGATTGCTGCACCATCGCCGCGCCAGGCATTGTCGCACGATATGGAATTGGAACTGAACGAGGCGCTCGGGCTATCGGACTTGGACAAATTATTGGTTGGGGATGATATGCTCCAGATCGGTCATGAGCTGACCGAAGGGCAACGCATCCAGGCCACCGTCATGAAAGCACATGGCGAAAATGTGTTCGTGTCGCTGGGGGGACCGAACGAAGGTGTCATCCCTTCCCTGGGCTTCGAGAGCTTGCCAGAAATCGGCGCGCGTCTTGATGTGATCGTGCGTGGCTATTTGGCCCAAGAAGGTTTGTACGAAGTCACCGTCCCAGGGAACGCAGTCGATGTCTCCGACTGGAGCGATCTGAACGAAGGTGACGTGATCGAAGCGATAGTGACGGGCGCAAATACTGGAGGCTTGGAGTGCAAGGTCGGCAGCATTCAAGGCTTTATTCCTGCTAGCCAAGCGGCCGAGTACCGCATCGAGAGCTTGGGTGATTTCGTCGGCCAAAAGCTTCTGTGCGTGGTGACCGAAGCCAATCAGCGCCGAGGCAATCTCGTCTTGTCGCACCGGGCTGTATTGGAGCGTGAGAAGAAGGAAAAGCGAGAAGAGCGATTGGCCAATCTGGAAATTGGGATGTCGGTCGAAGGTATCGTGCGCAAGATTCTCGACTTCGGTGCCTTTGTTGATATCGGTGGACTCGACGGCCTGCTCCACGTCAGCCAGCTTTCCTGGGATCGCGTTAAGCATCCGAGCGAGATCTTGGAAGAGGGGCAGAAGATCCAAGTGCGCGTCGACAAAATCGACGAAGCCACGGGGAAGATCGGACTATCGTATCGTTCACTGGAGGATCATCCCTGGACCGACATTGACACTCGTTTCCCTGCTGGCGGCGTCGTCCATGGGACCGTCACCCGCATCGCTGAGTTCGGTGCGTTTGTGCGAATTGCCACCGGCGTAGAAGGCTTAGTGCATGTCAGTGAACTGGCCCATCATCGCGTACAAAACGTCGGCAAAGTCGTACAAGAAGGACAGGAAGTTGACGTGAAAGTGCTCTCCGTCGATGTCGAACAGCAGCGCGTCAGTTTGTCATTAAAGGGAGCGCAAGCGGCCCCCGAACCGACGCCCGAAGAAGCAGCGGCCAGCGAAGAAGTGGAGGCCGCGCGACCACAACCAGTACTCCCCAAACACCGTGGGCCACTCAAGGGTGGAACCGGAAATTCCTCTAGTGGTGAGCAATTTGGATTGAAATGGTAATGCCCGATTTTACGACGGACCACTCGACCAGATTCACTGAGCTCGAGACATCACTGGCTTTCCAACAACGGCTCAACGAGCAACTAAACCAGATCGTGTGCGAGCATAGCCAACAGATCATGATTCTGCAGCGCGGCCTGGCAGAGATGAGTCGACGCATCAAGGAACTACACCAACAGCGCAAGGAGTCCCCCATCGATCTGTCGGAAGAAAAGCCTCCTCATTACTAGATTTGTAACGCCACTTTGAACCCTTGGATTTTTCGCGAGCTAGTTGAAGTACAGCCGTTAGCATAGAGCGGGAAATAAGTGTCGGGACTTACCCGTAGCTGCGGTCGCCAGACCGCAGGGAGTCTACGTTCTGGCTAACGTAGCGACGATACTTATTTCCCGAACGATGCTTAGTTGGACAGCGCCACTTTAGCTGAAATCAACGGGAATATCAGCACGACGCGCAAGCGACCTAGGAACAATCCTCTATATTTATAAGCGAACTGAGCCGATGCAACGTCGCGATTTGATCGATAGCAGCGAGCACTTCAGCCGCGATTTCACGCGTCGTAGTCTATTGCGAATCGGCGGCTTAACGGCAATCGTAGGGGGCATTCCCTTCGATTTGGGGTTGGGGCAGTACTTTCAAAACCGACGCTTGCTAGCCGCGCAACCGAGTGGTTCACCTGCAGTGCGCGCCAAGTCGTGCATTCTTATTTGGCTCGATGGTGGCCCCAGCCATTTGGAGACATTCGACCCCAAGCCCGATGCGCCGGTGGAAGTGCGAGGTCCATTGGCGTCAATCGCGACCTCCATCGCTGGCGTACGCATCGGCGAGTGCTTGCCCAAAACGGCCGAGATGCTCGACGACGTAGCGATCATTCGTTCAATCACCAGCCCCTTAGGTGAACACAACTTCGGCACTCATTACCTGATGACTGGCTATCAGCCCTCTCCAGCTCTGGAGTACCCTTCGCTCGGGTCCGTGCTAGCTCATACGCGTCAGGGCTCAGGATTGGCGTTGCCGGATCACATTGCGGTCCCCGATTTTCAAGTTGGAGGAGGACGACTGTCTGGGAGCGGCTATTTGCCCAGTTCGACCGCTCCCTTTGCCATCGGTGGCGATCCAGCGCAAGCCGATTTCAAAGTCCGCGACCTCGATCTTTTTCGCGGACTCGATCTATCGCGACTGGAGCGCCGGCGGCAATACGCTTCCGCCCTGGATCGTTTTGGCGACGATCAGGCTCAGGCCCGTAGTGGTGATTCGGACTTGGAGCGCGCGTATCATCTCCTTTCATCTCCAGCGGCGAAGCAAGCCTTTGATCTGTCGCGTGAAGCCGCAAATGTCAGACAACGTTATGGCGGCAAATCGATCGGGCAGAGCTGCCTCTTGGCGCGTCGTTTGGTTGAGGCAGGCGTTCCCTTTGTGACTGTCAACCAGCGCGGCTGGGACACACACAATGACTTGGTAACGCGTTTGAAGGATGGCTTTACTGGTGCCAAGGTTGGTGTAGGGTTGATTCCATCACTCGATCTGGCGCTGACTGCGCTTCTTCAGGATTTGCGAGATCGCCGGTTACTCGACGAAACGCTAGTCGTGGTGATGGGGGAATTTGGTCGTACACCGAAGCTCAACACTCAGGGTGGCCGAGATCACTGGCCACGTGTCTTCAGCGTGTTGTTGGCCGGTGGGGGCGTCCCCGGCGGCCAAATCATTGGCAGTAGCGATGCCACGGGGGAAAGTCCCAATGATCGGCCGATCACACCAAGTGACTTGGCCGCCACAATCTATTCACTACTGGGGGTCGATCCCCAACTGGAGTTGCACACTAGCGATGGTCGCCCCGTGCGCGTCGCCCACGCCACGGCTCAGTTGATCCCCGAGTTGATCTCTTAATCGCCTTTGGATTGCCGTACTTCATGCTTTCTCAAACTGTCGAATACGCGCTGCGCGCGATGGTTCAATTGACCTACATCGCCCCCAATGCTTGCGCCACTGATGATTTATCGCAGGCCACGCAAGTCCCTCGGGCCTATCTGTCAAAAGTATTGCAGGGGCTGCGTCGCGCCGGAGTCGTCCATTCGCGGCGCGGCGTGGGTGGTGGCATCTGCTTAGCGCGTCCCGCCACGGAAATCACACTTCTGGAAGTAGTCAATGCCGTTGAGCCGCTCCGGCGCATTGCGACCTGTCCATTGGGGCTTGAATCGCACGGTAAACGGTTATGTCCCCTACATCGCAAGCTGGACAATGCCTTCGCCGCGGTCGAGAAATCATTTGCTGAGACCACTTTAGCAGAGATTGTTGCCACACCCCACCATGGGTCGAAACCGCTGTGCGCCAAGGCGTAACATTGTCACGCAGCCTATAATAGAGCGAACCTAGAGTGGTGAATGTGGATCTTTCGTACGTCAGGCTTTCTTGCCTGACTGAGTTGCTAATTGCTAGGCAGGACAGCCTGACGTTCGGGAAGAGAGTCAGGCAGGAAAGTCTGACGTACGGGAAAACGGGAAAACTTATGACCAAAGTGGATCGCAAAGCATTGCAGCTTTGTCGCCAAATCGAACGGACATTGGGCTTGGTGCTAGGGGGAGAACTCAACGACGATCGGGTGCGCGATTTATTGGTGTTGTCAGTCGTCCCCGCACCGAATAGCAACCATCTGTTGGTCACACTACAGGCGCCTGAACCTTTGTCGCAGGAAGAATTGTGGGGACTGGATCACGTATTGGCCGAGCACAAAGGGCAACTGCGGGCCGCGATGGCCGCCGATATCAGCCGTCGCAAGACACCGGAAATTACTCTACGGGTGATCAATCCTATGTAGCTCGAAACCGTAAGTTCGGTTTCGAGTCCTGCGCGCAGACTAAACCGGACGGAACTTAAGATTCTTGGCACGAGCCGTGGGCCGTGGCACTGATCGCAGCCCACAGCTAGCGCATGAGGTTCATGACCGCTGTCTTAGATTTCGAAATCGTCCAGCGAAGATTTTTCGCTATAGAGTGGCATGTGGCGATAGTAGACTTCCAGGATCATGGTCGCTAATGAGGTGGCATAAAGTCGGCCACCTTTTTCGGCATGTCCACCGGTGGCGGTCCAGCTCCCGGCCGCGTGCCCCTTCGACTCCTGGTCCTTGATGAGCTCATTGCGAAGCTTCTCGTTCCACTTGTCCCACTGTGGACCACCGAAGTGACGTAGGACTTGCGTCCCGTAGTAGCTGTAGTACAAATCATTTTTCTTGGGGCCAACCTTGGCAAGGTAGGCGACCCCTTCTTGAATTCCGGGATGCTCCTTGGTCCAACCCATGTACATGCGACAGAGTAGACCTACCGCGATGGTGGCTTGTCGACCATCGATTTTCGAAGTTGGTTTGTCATAACCGTAGAAGGCGCCGTTATTGATACTCACTTCGTCGAGGAAATTTTTGGCACCAATAAAAGTTGCTTCGGGGACAACCAAATTCCCCATGCGACCACTTTTGAGGGCCATCACGCACCAACCTACGACCGATGTATCGCCACGTTGTCCAGGTTCGTAACGCCAGCCGCCGCCACGCGGATCCTGTGAGGCGATCAAATAATTGAGCGAGAGCTGAGCTGGTTGCAGCAGGTCAGGATCGCGGGTCATGGCGTAGGCTTCGCAGATCGTGATGGCGGCCAGCCCGTGCGAATACATGCGCCCCCCTGGTTCATGCCACGATCCCTCTGGGAGCGCCCCTGACGTGACTTTCATGCGATTAATGAGGAAGGCTAAGCCGCGATGAACGGTATCTTTGTACTGTCCTTCCAAGTGCGTTTGACCGGCCCCGAGAAACGGTAACAGTGCCATGGCGGTAGCGGCATTGGTCGCCGTCCCCAGATCCCCCTGGCCATCACATTTGCCATGGCAGATTTCGGAATGGGCGAAAGTCCAACCGCCATTGGAGCCTTGATGATCCGAGATCCACTTGAGCGCCAGCGCCACGGCTTTTTCACTGGCGGCGTTCCCGCCGAAGCGCTCCAGCAGTTCGCTCTTGGCGGCGGTGGAGCGGCTGTTGAGCGTCGTGGTCAGTCTGCTCAGCGCGCCTCCACTTAGAAGCGCCGAAGGCATGATGCTCTCGGTCAGTCGATTCGAATCGATCACATTGACTGAGGTATCGACAACAGGGAGCAGCGCGGTGGATAGTTCGGGCATCTCCACCACCTCGCTGATTTCCGTCGAGGGGATCGCCAAGGGATCATTGAGCGTTTCTGGAGAGTCGAGCTGGGGAGCATTCAACTCGAATTGCTCGATCGCAGATTCGGTCGTGGATGAGCCAGCTTGGAGAATACTCAATACCTTCTCGAGCGGATCGAGGGAGATCGCGGCTAGAATTAAGATTAGTGCCACATGGACGAACAGGCTCACTAGCCAACTGGGGGCAGTCGTCCAAAAAAATCTTCGCCGCGCGACGTGGTCGGAGCTATTCGCTCCACCTGCGGCTAGTAACTCACCTTCGTCCATGACCACTCCGCTGGGAATCGAATCCTCCGGACGGAGAGCCACAGAAACTGTTTTTGGATGGTTAATCTGCAATGGATTCCCGCCGGCGACGGGGGTCGCGCGAACCAATCCCTGGCGATCTAAAGGGAGCGGTGTTGGGGACTGATGATCCATATCGACTCTCAGAATAAGTGCGTTCCCAGCCGGAAGTGGAATTTTTCACCACTTGCCAGTCCCATTGTTTGCACGCCTGGCCTATGGCGTTGCCTCAGATTTCAAATCGAAGTTAGCCAGCAAAGCACTTGCCAACTACCATTAAAGCGATTTAGCGAGCTTAGGGTACGCCTCTATTCTAAGTCGGACCGCAGAAAACTCCAATTTATCGATTCCCAGCAATCGTACCTTTTCGTCCTCGATTATTGGTGATACTCTATGTCTCTGGCATCAAATGCCGAGAATAGGACCAACTGGTGATAGCAACCTTACGTTCTGTCCGTTTGCATTTCTGAGTGAACCTCAGGCGCTAGCCGTGGGCTGCACAGCAACCTGGAGCCCACGGCTAGCGCCTGAGGTTCACGACAGGA
>JBGSJT010000193.1:0-5986 GCA_041741715.1 Pirellulaceae bacterium
ATAGGGATACAATCCAGCCCCGCGGCGCGATGGGCAATGGAACAGACTGATGGGTTGTCCGAGCATACGGGCCGTGTTACTCAGCATTTCGTCGGCGGTATTTCCTTGTGCCATATTGAACACGGATTGTTGTTCGATTTGCGGCAGGACGTGGTAGATCCACCCGCCGGGTTGTTTGGGTCCGAAGCCGCGGCTGGTCATCCCGACCCAGCGGTAACCCCAGCCACCGGACGGCAGGCGCTTGTGAGCATCGTGATGCATCTGAATTGCCAGTCCAATCTGCTTCAGATTATTTTGGCATTGCATCCTCCGCCCCGCTTCCCGCGCCATCTGCACCGCTGGTAACAAGAGGCCAATCAAGATCCCGATGATCGAAATCACCACCAGCACCTCTACAATGGTGAAGGCTCGGTGCGTCAAAGCCTTGGTAAGAAGACTCATGCGGAGCATGATTAGATTCTCTTGTATTAAAAAAACTGAAGTCAAAAGGTTTACGACCTATTCTGATTGCACCAGATTCCCCAAAATCCTAAAGGGATAATGTCGGATCGCTGTCTGCGTTTCTAGCTCTAATTCCGCTTCAACCTGATAATGACCGATTCCATCATCAGCTCTGAGCATAAGAAGAATTCGGTCGCCGTCGTCCCGAACGAATGTAAGGCTTGGCGATTCAAGTCCTGAGCTCGAGGCAATGTTTACGCTTCGGAACATAAACTCGAAGTCATTTTCATTGCCACCTTGCAATGACAGGTCGACACTAACTCCATTGCTCAACGTTTCAGATGTGACAAACCCCAGGAAACACGGGTTTGGGAAAAGTCGCTCAGTTTCGTTTACGGTGTAACGAAAAATGAAAGGAAGTCTCTTTAGCTTTTCGCCGCCAACCGTGACAACCCCTACTTGTGAGCGTGTCCCCATCACAAATTTATCATCTACCCTAACGTGAAACGTGTAATTGTTTCCGGCCGAAAGGAGCTGCGGCCTGAAGTCAGTGCGGAGGCAATTGCACCCAAGTTCCAATGTGTCCAGTTGAATAGGTCGTGCGAGCGGATTGCGCACCGTAAATTCGGCTTCAATCGGATCCTCAACCTCGAACACACCAAGGTTCTGCTTGTCTTGCATGAGATGCACGTCTTCACGTCCATCGCAGCCAACGAAACTGGGAGAGATTGCCGCGAGTAGGATCAACGTGCCAAGAACATGCGTTCTTGATCTCCGTCGAACGCAATAGTACCATTGAATCCCACAGCAAACTGCAACTAGCGGCAAAACCAGCCAACGCGAATGATTTACGGGCGGCCGAGTCAGAATGGATGCTCCTGGATGATCGACCATTAATAGAAAAACTTCGCCCATGTCAGACTTGTTGTCGTTGAATTTCAGTCGTTGGATTCTGCCAGATCCGGGGTCTAGAAGAGACACGGCTCCTTCGATAACGTCGGAAAGCACAAAGTAATGGCCTGCGTCTTTACCCTCCGGAAGCGAAAGCACCACGACAATCGCGCTTCCAGATTGCGTTAAACGATTGAGCGCTTGCCACCTGACATCATCAACCGCTTCGCAGGCATATGACTTGACGGCAAGTCCCACGCTCTCCAGAGTCCGCCGAAGATCAGCAATTGACGCTGATTGGCGCGTTCCCAGTTCGCGAACGATATTCACCCTGTCCGAAACGTTGAATCTGCTGAGGACATACCGGACCGCTTCTGAGCCACAGTATCCGTCGCGATATTGCAACTCGTCGTCTGCCGAGCCCAAACAGCAAGTGTTAAAAAGGATCAACGCCGTAATTGAAACACGCGTTAACATGATGCTCTACGTCCTCCGCGACTTCCGCACGTATGTCACGATCAATGCAAGTGCAACTAGATTTACAGCGATTAGCACGATTTTGGCTACGGAGTATTTAGGTTTCGTTGGTTGCGCATTTCTTGTGTCTAGAAAACCTCGTACCAGCTTCAACTCGTCGTCCGTGTGGGGCGCTATCATAAACTCCTTGGAGTGCTCGTACGGAACGCGACCACTGCCCTTTCTCGTAGACGGCTCTGCCGATCCGGCAACCATACAACCAGTCAAAGAATTAAAGTCCCACAGCCCTGTATACCCCTCCGAAATTGGCCGCACGTCCTTGATCAAAACCGAAGTTCGTTGCTCCCCTCCAGAAGCAACGACCTTGTCGCAGACTAACCATTTGCCGAAGCGTCTAACTGATTCGACCGTACGTGTTCCCATGTAAGTACGACGTGTTTCGTCGTCCATATAGCCTGGCGGCCCACCGCTTACGGAAAGGATCTTAAGAACCTGAACCGTGGGCTCCGTTGCGACGAGGGCTTCAATCGACACAGGTATCCAATCCGACACTCCTGCAAGGGTAACCTGTCTGAAGCGAACTTTCTTACATTTAACCCCCAGGAACTCTTCATCCCCAATCTCCTCTAAATCTACGGCTTTTCGCAGTCTTGCGCTTCCTCCCCAATAGCCCCTTGGATCGACTCCCTCTATCGAATGTAATACCGTCTGAGTAATTGCATCAAACGGTTGGGGCTGTGATGGAGGCGTAGCCATTAGAAATAGCTCTGATCGCCGGAGCGACACGGGGGCTTTTGTCACGTACCGTCGGCTGAACTGTACGTTGATACCATCGCTAGTGTACGCAAAGCCGCGATCGGTCAACATCTTTTCCGAAATGTGTGGTTCGCCTGGGTTTCGCTTAAGCAACCGAATGTCCTGCGGGGCAAACTCACCACGCATTCCCGTGCTTCCAAAACGCATTACAAATTCGTGTTTTGCTTGCTTCTTACCCGGTTCCTCAACGATAACGCTGCCCATTACTTCTAAGTTCTCATACTCACGATACTGGTTAAGAAGTCTTTCCAACAGCGGCGCATCTTTAGCATATGAAGCACTCGTACTCACGTTGATCAGGGCCAAGGCCATGCAACTCAGCCGGAAAATGCTGGAACCCAAAAGTAACGGCAAGTACGGTGCACTCATCATCATGAACTCCTGACGCTCGAAACAAAGCAGAATTTCAAGATTATCTAAAGTCGAATCGTAGGCACGACTAAGGCAATCCGAGTTTCTAAAAGCAAGTTTTGTAGAGGCCACATGACGCATTTCCAACGCCCTTGTTGACCCACTTCAGCGAACCGCCAACATTCCTGCAGTCGAGGATTACTCCAGTCGGACACCCTACATTAGCCGTGACTGAACACGCATCGTAGCCGCCATATGTCCAGGTTGACGTACATGATTCGTCAGTTCTCGGCGTATTGCATTGGACGCCGTCGATACCTAACGGCCCGCAAGGTCCATTAATTACGTCTCCGTTGTCACAACTGACATCTCCGCTCACACATTCGAGGTTGCTAAACAAACCGGCACCACACAACATTGCCTCATCCTCTGGCTTCAATTCTTGCAATGGCCCGAACCCCGTGTGGGGAGACAATAAGCCGAGAGCCAGCAAACCAAGAACGACATAATAACATGTCTTCATCAGATCTTCTCCTAAGGTTAGTAAAGCATCGAATCCAATATCAACAGCGAGTAAACGAGCGAGATAACGAAACTACGAGCACGGACCGTAGATTCATAACAACGTCACGTGAACGGTAGCATCAAGGCTGCCTCCGATGTGGGTAGCGAATGAAACGGGTACGTTTAATTGTTGGTCGCGTTCACTTTGCGACTCAGAGGAGCGATCGATTACAATACAGGCCGCAACACTTGATTTGCCACGTAGCTCGATGTCACGAAGCGAAACATGAACGCATTCGCAGCTAGTTTCAACATTGGCAATGTCTGCGGCCGATGACACGCTGGGCAAATCCAAAGGAAATGTAATCCGCGTCGTCTCTCCAGGTAGTACAACGCCGCAGTCCCACACTATGCGAGGCTTATCAACCGAAGTTGCTGGCCCGATTTCTGCCAGCGGGACGGATGGCGAAGTAGTTGCACTCATGCGGTTGCAGCCAGCCTGCGTGAACAACAAGGAAAGCAAGGCGAACGAAACGATGCATGACGATCGCAGGAGGATCGCTCGCAACGCAAACCAGAAATCGACCGTACGAATCTTCTTGCCTTCCGCTCGACTGCGAGGGGAATAGCCAATCGGTAACTCCATCACGCGCCATCGCTGCTCCGCGACAACACGATTCAACTCCTGGCACAACTCGAAGCCTTCACTCCGAAGAACAACTGCCTGCAAGCGATCACGGCGAAAAAGCTTGTAGCATGTGGCAGGATCAGTTAGGCGCAATCTATGCTTGAGAAAAAGCACTAGCGCCAGAAACCGAACGGCCAAGTAGTTCCAGCGCGAACCGCGCTGCCGTCGCCTCTGCGTCAAGTAGCGTGAACCATAGACCGCACCCCAACCGCCGCCGATGGCAACCGACAACAATCGGTCGATGTCTCGGGGATCGTACTCCAGATCTGCATCTTGAATCACGACAAACTCGCGGTCTGCCCGCGCCAGACCCGCACGAAATGCGGCTCCTTTACCTCGATTCTCAGGCAACAAACAGGTTTCGACGTGAAGTTCGCTGACCACAGAACGGATCTCTAGAGGACTTCCATCTGTCGAACCATCGTCGACCACAATGATTTGAGAAAGCGGCAAGGCCGCACGCACGCGCCGCAACAGCTCGACTACCGTCGGCGCTTCGTTGTAGCACGGCACGATCACACTCAACCGCGATGATCGCTCAACAGCTGGTTCTTTGGTTGACTTCGATTCCGCGACAACCACAGTGGAGGAGCGCGAATTGTTCGCTTGGCTCGGGATCCCATCGCTCGGAACTAAGGAGGCGCTATCGAGAGCTTGTACGGCATTCATAGCCGCACCAGCTTCGCGATCTTCACCGCATAGTTCCAGGTTTTCCACTGAAGCACTGAAGCACTGAAGCTGGTTCATACGGTCATCTCCCATCGAGGAACATTCCATCTGGGATCAACCCATGCATCTTCGCGCGGGCCACGACTTCGAACTCAAGAAAAGTAATCAGGATGCGACTGGTTTGAAAAGACTCCCGTGAACCTATCCGATCGCGAAACGCTTGTCAAACAAATTCCCAGAAAGTTTTTAAAGGTTCTTATTGCTGGCTTTTCACATGTCTTTTCATGCTTCATGCTCTTGCCCTACTCATCAAACACTAGGGACGGAGGTGGTGGACGAGGCAACGAGTCCAGCACGATTAGCAGCGTCAAAAGGACTCGTAACCTCGTCCTCTACCCAAGTCTCTGTCCCGCTGCGGAATTCGCCAAGAATTTCGTGACATTGCTTTGACCACCTACGGCGTTTGAATACGCCTACCCATCATAGACCATCCGCATCCACAACACCGCCATCTTTGCGATTGCCCAAGCGCTGGAAAACTGCGCGTTCGACGGTGAAGGGTATTAACTTTACCGAGCCATCGCACAGAACAAATTGGCAACCCGAGGAATGGCTGCTGCCAAAGCGGTCGGGGTCATCCAGATCGCGGCGATCGGCGGCGGGAGGATTCATGCACCACCGCCGCACGTCGGCATCGTCTCCCAAGTACATGGTTTGATCATCGCCGTAGCCGCGTCCCACCGAGCCGCGTTGCATGTATTTTTCGCCGACCAGCAGTGTATGAGACGTACCATCGGTGATATCCCGCAGCGCCCAATTGCTGCGCACGAACGACACACCGTTGGCCAATTTTAGATCGGGCCAAGCGTAATCCTTCAGATCACCGATATCCAAGCTATCGGGGCCGTTACCGCCATCCATGGATGTATCGCCACCGTTGATCGCATAATCGCTTTTGGCCGCCTCGTTCACCGGCTGACAATTTCTCAATGGCCACTTGGCTTCGGTATAGGGATACAATCCAGCCCCGCGGCGCGATGGGCAATGGAACAGACTGATGGGTTGTCCGAGCATACGGGCCGTGTTACTCAGCATTTCGTCGGCGGTATTTCCTTGTGCCATATTGAACACGGATTGTTGTTCGATTTG
>JBGSJT010000194.1:0-5679 GCA_041741715.1 Pirellulaceae bacterium
TCACACTCGATGGTTGCCTGCCCATAGATAATAACCCTATTGAAGCTCTCATGAAGCAGATCGCGACAGGCCGTAAGAACTGGCTATTTATCGGAAGCGTTCGCGCTGGTGAACGCAATGCCAAACTGATGAGCTTGGTTACGAACGTGCGGCAGGATGAATTGTTGCTTCGCATATCGGAATACATCGGCAAAACGTTCCTTGCGGATAACGAATTGAAGACCGCATTGAAGCTAGCCGACGTTGGCAAGATGAAAGAAATGCCGAAGGGTTTCAACGCTCTCAAGAAGCTACTCAAGCCCGAGTTTCCAGAAAAGAAAGTAAACAAAACGAAGATCAAAATCGAGGTAGCCGCGTTAGAAGCCGAAATCAAGAAGAGTAAATTCAATCTGGGCAAGTTGGACGCCGAATTTATTCCTTCCGAACAAGACGTTATCCGCCAACGGCAAGGCGAACTAGAAGAACTCAAAGCAGAATTGGACGCAAGCGAAGTATCCGTTGACGATCTAAACCAAGCCACTATCGATTTGATGCACACGCTGGTAACGATGCGAATGGCTCTTGCCGATTTTGCCAAACCGGATGGTTCCCCAAAACTCTTTAAGAGCCTTTCAAGCTCCCCTTCGTTACAGAAGTTTCTTCAAGCCATTGACTCGATAACCGTGGAAACCAAGCGGAATGGTACGGGCAACGGAGCTAGGCATAAGCTGAAGGTTGCCAAGATAACATTCAATCGAGTGGGCTTAGGAAAGGGGAGGGAGAACCCTCCTCTGCGGTTCTTCAGACCGCCGCACGACCAACGCTGCGCGTCGGTGCCCGCGTCTCAGCTACCAGTCCGTGAACAGGCCATGGGCGTTGGGCTGCAGGTGTTAACGCATCGCTTTGCGATTGCTTTTCCCTCCAGCCTCCAGTCTCACGCCTCCAGCCTAAATCAGGGCACGAAAAAACCCGGTGTCACTTGGGGTAACACCGGGTTTCCAACGTTGCTTCGTTAGTATCGGCCCATTTGAACCAACCCAGTGTTACCTCCGATGTGGACGTAAGGGATGCGCATTCACGTCTTGCGACGCGATACAACCCTCATATCCACTAAATCGTTTGGTCATTGCTGACCGGGTAAAACTGAGCCGTATTGAAAACATGTTCTCGAATCCAGTGATTGCTTGCTTTTCAGATTGCATTTTCGGCGACCCCATTCGTCGCGTGTTGCAGATATAGACGCTCATCTCATGATTTGGTTCGCGAAAAAATCCACAGAAGACGGTCTTCAGAGGATTAAACGCATCAGATCAGCGAAAGTACCTAAAGGGTGCCCCAGATTCCTCGAAATGATCCTGGAACCTCGGGCGCGGAAAGTAAACCGTTTGGGTCACTACCCATTGTCGGTCTTCGGAAACGCCGCCTCCATAGCCTTCTCCCAGATGCGAAAGACGCGGCGGATGGCGAGGGCGTAGTCGGCCATATCACGTAGGTCCGTCTCTCCAAGACGGACGCGGTGACAAAGTCCAGAACTTTGTCCGGGACTTTGCGAGTCTCGGAAAGGTACGCCTACGTGGTGCTTCAAACCGATTGCGTCACAGATGGGGATTTGCTCGGGCCATGATTGCCCGGATGCCCGCTTCCATTTTGGCGCGGGCCGACACATTGGCTGAATGCACCGACATCTTCGGCGGCACCAAGCCATGCACGACGACCTGCTCTTCGATCCACAGCACCACGTCATACCCCGTGCCGCGTTCGTCGTCACCCAGATCATGGTCGAGGCTAATCTCGGTCACCTGCCCTGTTTTCAACAGTTCAATGGCTTCGCTCGGCCAGTACACCCGCGTCCAACCCTCAGGCGCCGCGCGTTCATCATCGAGATAGACTTTCATCTTAAACCGCTCTTAAGCTCGGCTATTGGTAGAAGGAGTTGACCGCGGGCTGTTTAGTGTAGTTGGGACCTGCGGAGTCGTCGGCACCCAAAAAAAGGAAAGGCGACTTAAACTCCCTGCGTCCTGTGCGTTGCAATCGGTGCTTGGCAGGCAAGTATTCAAATCCCTCATCCCGAAGAAAACGTACGATTCGGCGTTGACCTTTGCCTGCCTCCGAAAGACACAGATTGGCAGCGTCTAGGTTCGCCACAAAACGGCCATCTGTCGCCAACCAAGAAGCCGCCAGTTCAATCGCCTGCAGCTTATCGCCCAGATAGTGAAGTCCATGCACGCAGGTGATCAAGTCAAATCGTTCCGTCGGCGCGAAGTCGAAAAGGGAGCACTGGAGCAATTGCAATCCCCTCGCGTTATAAGGCAAAAACATCCCCACCAAGTCAACGCCGGTGATTTGTACAGAACCTTCTCCGAGCTCCTCGAACACCCTCGCGGCTTGGATCAATGCCTTTCCACTTCCGCAGCACAGGTCGAGCCAGCGTACGGAGCCTTCGCTAGCCAATCGCCCTTGCAACCAATCTAGCGGATCGAATCCCAGTTCAACCGCATAGCCATTGGAACCGCGAAGATCTCTCTCTCGGTTCATGCAGCAGTTGGCAACAACGGGCGATTCTTCAAGTTCTGCAGAATTCAGCAGCCGGTTTGCATTCATGCGGAGTCTCTCTGCTGCTTTTTGTATCGAACGATGATTACTCGTCCATCGAATTCTTCCGCCCCTAGCTGATCAACCATCAGCTTCTCCACCTTCTCAATCGAGCTGCCGCCCGTGCCTCCGCCGATGAGCGGAAATGCGATCGATACGAATCCGTGTTCTCTAGCGACTCGGAGTGCATTCCTGCACGATTCACGAATCGAATATTCGGATGCTCTCCACCACATGCTAATTCCGGCCACGTGGATGATCCCCTTGAAGGGCAACCGGCCAGCACTGGTAAAGACAGCGCCACCCAATGGGATCGGTCCATGCCTGGCTACTTGCCAGAATGGCTCATAGCCCGCGTGCTTCTTGATCGCTCCAGAAACACCTTGAGGTAGCAAAAGCCACCAAGGAATGATGTTGCGATTCCAAGCGTTGACGATTACCTCGACATCCTGAGTCAGCAAATCACCGGTGGTGAATTCAACGGCGGCCATAGGACGAAGCCTTCCTCATACTACCTCAGGGAACTCGATAAACGACACGGGAACAGCATCTGTCAGCCAAACGCCGTTGGCTGACAAATAGAAAGCGTGAGCAGATTCGTGCATCGCGTGCGCGTGAATCGTCAGAATGACAGGCTTGCCACGCCGAGCCCCAACCCTCTTGGCGGTTTCGATATCGGCAGACAAATGCACATGATTGCGAGAGCGTTTCAGCAACCCTTGCTCACGAATGCTGTCCACAAACGCAGCGACGGTCCCGTGGTAAAGAAGACGGGGAGGCGGGACCGGCTCGAGATTGAGTTCCACGTCATGGACCGAATGCCCTTGATTGGCTCGAATCTTCAATCCATCTTCGCTAAGTGAGAACCGCTTCTTCTCGCACGACGCGACAACCTCGTGCAACAACTCCAGCGACAACCGTTTCCCTTGACGATTGGATTTCTCAATCAACTCGTCGATCGGCAACCAACCTTCTGAATCGAGCCGCATGCCAATGACTTCAGGCTGATGCCGGAGCACGAGACTGAGAAATTTGCTGATGGAGGTTAAGCTTTTTGACGGTTTATTCATGACGTGCACGCGGCCTTGTATCGCTTCCAGATTTCATCGAGTGCAGCGCCGGCTGGCATGGTTAATCAATAGTCCAGCACATGCGAAACGGTGGTCGCACTGGGATTGATTTCCACCGTGACATGGCCTGCCGACTTGGCCATGTAGATTGTAGCCTGAATTTATCCGTCCAACGGATATAAGGAGACGACGAATGGGGAACAAGATTCGAGGTCTCCTTTGATTCGTTGGAGGTTTCAAAGATCATCGTGCTGCAGAGCTATCCAATGCAAAATTGTGCCCCGCTCCCAAGCAGCTCGCCAGGCACCACAAACACAAGTTCTGAACACAATCGCATCTCGAGACATGAATCCTAAACGGCAATCTGTCGTGCCATTGTTCGCAAAAGGCGCGTTGGGACGTGATGCTGCAGCTTCCACGTGATACTGATTGGCCGGCTGCCGGTGTGATTGAGGTATTTGCACGGACCGAGGAAATGGTAGGGAGCCGATAGTCCGGAGGGCAAGCTCTTTGTCTCGCGCACGAACAAAAGTGGCGTGTAGCCCAGCTCGCTGTGTCGAATGTAGCGTTGGCCCGTGGGCGATTGCTCGGAGGTGTTGCTTTGCGATTGCCAGTGGAACAGATCGTGCGAGATGAGGTAATCCTCGTACATGGTGGTGGGCGAATACTCGTCTTCGGACTTCTGCAGCGTCACGAAAAATACATCAAGCTTACGCTCCTTCAGATGCAAGACACCTTCACGCTGGCTCGGACGATGGTTGAAACTCCAATGACCGAGAGCAACCAGAATCTCATCGCGCGTGTACGCTGCGTGGATCGCCAGTGGAGCGTAGACAGGTGAAGCAGTTGCGGCAATCAGCGGTGAGTGCTTCAGTCGGTAGTCCAAAACGGCGCGGAGGTCCTGGATCGCTGATGGATTGGCGCGCAAGCGTTGTTCGGCAACGTCAAGCGTCAGCTCCGAATGCTGTGCTCCCCACAACGACGTGTGCAGCATGTCGATCAGTGCCGGCGTTCCGGTGAACACCGAGCGATCAGGCGTTGCAAGATACTCCTTCAATTCGGTGATCTGCTGGGGACAATTGATGTGACTCATGCGACAAAGGCCCTTGGCGAGTTGTTGCTCGTCCGGCGCATCGATGGCCTCGGCGATCCGCGCATCGACCAGTAGCCGCGTCCAAAGCCCTCGCTTTAGCACTTCGTCGAGCGTCGTGTCAAAGTAGTCGATGGCGTCCTCGAGGGTGGGCGTTCGACCAAGGTACTGCTTAAGATCTCGCAACGACGCCAGCATGCGCGGGCGGACCAAGCGAATCGATTCGCGTACGTTGTCGAGTATCCGCTGGTTTCGATTCCTTGGCGCCAGCTTGGCGAGCGTGGCGTTCTTCTTGGTCGCTTTGGTTGTAGTGGCCTAGCTTGAGGCCTCGGCCTTACGGTTGGTATTGGTTGTGGCCTAGGTAGCCATGTTCGTGTTCCCTCGTCTTGGGATCTGCGTTTCGCGTAGGCGACGTTGCCAACGTTGGTCACACAGCTACCTCTGAAGGGAAGCCGCATCCAGCCGATTCATGGCAGATTTCGAGAACTTTTGTCTCGCGCGGCCGCCTCAAGACTCATGCCTTGAAACGACGTCTCAGGGGAAAAGCGTGACAACGTGCAACACCAATTTCTTCGAAAACTGTAGCAAGCAAGTGTGTTTCTCAATCAAGAAATGATGCGTGAGTTGCGGAGATGCGTTTTGGTGTAGCACGTTGTTGCGAATAGAAGTCAGAGAGTTGATTACTCCAGCCATATCGACCTTCTGGGGTGATCCGTCTGGAGACTCAATCTCAACATCAATCACTTCAAAAGGCGATCGGACTCCGATCCTGCGAAGAAGCTTGGCGACCTCCTTCTCGCCGTGTTTGCCATAGCTAGTGTCTGTCCGGAAACTGGTTCGAACTTGGATTTTCCCCGATTTCGGGGGGATTATCGCGTTGAAGAATTAATGCAATCAGCCTTTCGATCCAGAGAATTGCAATCGACGAGAGGCAACCAGCCGTCGAAT
>JBGSJT010000195.1:0-3342 GCA_041741715.1 Pirellulaceae bacterium
CTATAACTCTAATATCCGACATGGTACTTCTCCTCCTTCTGGAGCGGAGCAGACTACATCCGACTCCGCATTAGGTGGAGAGCCGTCCACGACATCAATAGCAGACATCCTATTAATGTAGGCATATTTGAATTGTCTCGCCCGTTGAGGCGGTTATGAAAAGTATTAGTGGCAAAGAAAAAGCACTCTCTCGGGCTTCAGGCATTAAACCAAGCACGCTCGGCCTCACATGCGCTCGGCTTCATCACGGGATATTTGGGTTTAGTAGGAATGGATACAGTCCGAGGCTCTGCCATTAAACCCTACGGCAATCTTTTCAGTATTGTCAGTCTGGCAATGCGATCAATGGCCATAATTAATGCCGCATCAGTGATGGACAAGCAGGCCACATCGACCGGTTCCCTTAAGCTCATCGCTGACGTGCGCACGGAGCGGCCCGAACTCACAGAATTCTGCAATGATCTGGAAAACCGCCTAAATGTTCACAAAGAGACGTTCGCAAAATCCGTATTTGTCCGAAGCAACATCATAGCCCACCGAAGCAAGCAACTCACCGCTCAAGAGATTAACGAAAAGACGTCTCTTGATCTAACCGAACTGGCCAAAGCTATCGAGGTTTGGTTTAACGTCGCTCAGGAACTATCGATGAAGTTGCGCGGGCAAGCCTTCTGGATAGAGTACGAACTTGAGGCTGATGGTATCCGACTCTTGAAGGATCTTGCCGCTAGACATACGTCTCCCTGAGTGCATCGGGAACGTCCGTTATCCACCCTAGAAGTTGACATTGCCGCGTTCAATGGCTGGCCCCAAAAGCTGACTGGCAGCTAACGACCCAGAACCGGACATTCCTGCTGAACGCTTTACGCCTTCAACATGGCCTCGTGTGTCATTGACAACAATGCCGCGCTGAAACCGTAAGCTCTTTCGAATTGACGCTTTTTTGACGGTCGCGGTGATTTACGCCCCTCCTGCTTAATGCGACTGATGTGGGATGTAGGATTTTTTAGGCATGATCCAAGGAAACCCAATGGACATCATTAATCGGCGGATGATGCTGCAAACTCTGGCGGCACTTGCCGCGACAGTTCCAATAAGCGCGCTAGCTAGAAATCCCGGCATCCCGACAGTCTCAATCAACGCAACCCGGCTGCAGCGTTCGCTCGAAGAGCTGAGCAAGTTCGGGCGCCCTGCGGGAGGGACCTTCGTTGATGGGGTAAGCAGGGTTGCTTATTCGGATGCTGACATTGCCGGTCGAGCCTACACGATGCAGTTGATGCGCAACGCCGGACTTAATCCAACGATCGACGCAGCGGGCAATCTCATCGGGATACGGGCCGGCACAGATCCCACGCTGAAACCAATTGTCATGGGTTCGCACATTGACACAGTGCCGGGTGGCGGAAATTTCGACGGAAATTTGGGATCGATGGCAGCAATCGAGGTCGTTCAAACACTTAAAGATCAAAATATCAAGACACAGCATCCGATTGAAGTCGCAATCTGGTCGGCCGAGGAGCAATATACCATTGGCAGCACTCTTGCCGTAGGCGGTGTCCCCACTGTGTTTGCGGACCCCACGTCTGCAGCGGGTATAGACGCTCGTAAGGCCTTGGCCCGCATCGGCGGCGACCCCGACCGACTCGGATCAGCGCGTCGTGCACCAGGGTCGATTTGCTGCTATCTCGAATTGCACGTTGAGCAGGGCGGGATCCTCGATCAGGCAAAAATTCCGATCGGCGTGGTCGATGGCATCGTCGGTATCGAAGGGTTTTTGATCACGATCGAGGGGTTCGCCAATCACGCTGGAACTACGCCAATGCCGGGGCGACAAGATGCATTGATCGCAGCAGCAAAGATGGTCGAAGCTGTCAACGAGATCGCAAAAGCCGAGCCTGGGCGTCAGGTTGCAACGGTCGGTAAGTTGGAGGTTTTTCCCAACGCGGCCAATGTGATTCCAGGCTTGGTCCGTCACACTGTTGAGATCCGGGATCTCTCGGCTGAGAAAATCGCAAAGCTGGGCAAAGCAATTGCCGAGCGCGCGGACCAGATCGCTTCGGATACCGGGACGAAAATCGTGATGGAGCAATATTTTCATCTCGACCCGGCTTTGGCTGACCCCGCCTTACAGGCGAAGATCGAGGCAGCCTCGGCGAGCCTCGGCCTTGACACCATGCATTTGCCAAGCGGCGCGGGACACGACGCTCAGGAATTGGCAAGGATTGGTCCGATGGCCATGATCTTTGTCCCTAGCATAAACGGAGTGAGCCACTCCCCTAAAGAACTTACGCGCTGGGAAGACTGCGCCAACGGCGCGAATGTCCTGCTGCGAACGCTGCTGGACATTGATCAGATGGCGGTAGGCGACTTCTCATAGATCTTGGTGAACAACAGTCTTTTCCCTTTTTCAATGCCAAAGCCGTCGTTCAACTTTCCACCCAGTTTTTGCCGTTCCAGCTGCCTAGAGCTGGGCCTAAAAGCAGACCGTCAGGACGCGACCCAGTTGCTGCCGTTGGCTTTGCGGTTAAACGTGGCTGAATGAGCAGGGCCGGATGTTTTATAGTCGCTGGTGTGGCGTTGATGATCGCAATCATTACCGTCCCTTTTTGGGCGATGGGTCCGGCCGCTTACCTCGATTCAGAGTGGACGATCCGCACGAGTAAAACCTCTCCGGACGGCAGCAAGATCGCGACTGTCGAAGAGATCGTCGTCGGTGGAGTTCCAAACATAGTCATAATCGTCCGAGATCGGTGGCTTCCAAGCTGGTATTTCACCGGCTGTATCGCGAGCTCACACTACGACGACGTAGATGTAACTCTGGAATGGGTCTCAGACGATTCTATCATGCTGATATCGGACGCAGAGCCGCAGTACTGGAATGCGGGAATGGCCCCGTTCCGCAACGCTACTTGTGCAAGTATAACGACAGTGCTGAAGAAAGTGGCGCGGTAACCTAACGTCAGCTTTCCACCCTATTCTGTTGAAAAAGTCGGCCTTTTAGAAGGCCTAATAATTTCCTTCTAATTACCATTCCCGTTACGACACATTGCTTTACCGGGCTGCGAAAGTTTATTCATTTTAAGCAACCATGCGAAGTAAAATTACGCGCAGAGAGTTTTTCAACAGAATACACCCAGTTCCTGACCTTCCCGTCCAGCATGACGGAACCTAAAAGCTGACGGGCAACCGACGACCCAATCACGTGACGGGAATCTCAAGGATGTGGTTGGTCGTCGTTCTCGGCTTTGCCGTGTTCCTGCACTGAGCGGTAGTTGAAATCACATTCGGCCATCTTTTCTGCCATAATCTTGAATGCGACATTTTGGTCTGCGAGATCGATCGCCA
>JBGSJT010000196.1:0-4174 GCA_041741715.1 Pirellulaceae bacterium
GCCTGGATACTGTGCATACCAGCCACGACCATAGACTCCCCAGTTGTTGTAATTGCCTCTCACAGCAGCCGCAGCGGTGTATCGTCCCGAGGGCGTCGTACGAGTGAATCCTGCACCAACTCCGGCTGGACCCGAGGTAACCATACCACCGCCACCGAATCCACCGGGGCCAACGGCTCCGCGGGCGGCGACTGCCTGTCCGCCGGGACCAACTGCAATACCGCGTGCTGCCGTTCCGCCGGCTGCCCCTTGAACGCCGCCGACGACTGCCGCGCCACCCTGAGGGCCAACGGCTGCTGCCCTTCCGACGGTATTGCCCTGTGGCCCAGTCACGGTTATGCCTGCTGCTTGGCCACCCCCAGGCCCTTGCTTGGTGCCCGTGTTCACGTCGAAATTGCCGCCGGCCGTTGGCAGTTGGCCGGGACTAGCCGTCCTGCTTGCAGTTGACGTCGCATGACTGAAGCCTCCATCGGACGGTAAACCAAGGAAACCACTTAGCTGGCTCTGACTGGGTGCATTGAAACGATTGGCAGCCGCCCCTTGCGACATTTGCCCTCGGCTTCCTGCAGCTCCCTGGCCAACGGCACCTGCAGCAGAGCGCTGTCCAGCTCCACCTCCTGCTGCACCGAGTCCTCCCGACCCACGATTGATTCCACCTCCGCCAGCCGTTCCGATACTTCCGGTGCTTGGACGAGAAGCCTGGCTCATCCCGCCTCCAAAATTACCTTGGCTTGGCCTCGCTCCACCAGAGCCACCACCGAATGATGGGCTGGGACTCGGTCGTGAGCTTCCGCTAAATCCTCCGCCGCCTCGAGAAACACCACCGCTGAAGCCACCGCCTCCACCACCGCTGAAGCCACCGCCGCCACGGGCACCACCACCGCCACGGGCACCACCACCGCCACGCGCCCAGCATTCTGCCGATGGCAAAATGAGTATTGTTAAGCAAAGCACATTGAATAGGAAACGACGAGGCATCATGAAACTCCCGATAAAGTGATTGATTCGTATTGCGAGAAGCGTCTGAATATTTAGTGGCGGGTCACTGAGCGACAGGCTTGCGCCGGATAATTACTTCGTTCGTGTCGGGAAGACCAACGTCGCCGAACACTCGGTCCGTTGACTGCCAAACATAGGCATTGTCATCTAAACGTCGGAGCATATTTACTGACGTTGTAGAAACGCCTTCGGCTGTAATTCCAGTTACTTTGGCCAACCAGCCGCCGTCAGTCGCAACCCAGGCACCGACCGCATGGCCGCCTGCCGAACTGAAATCCCAAGACTGGACACTGCCCACTTGCGGATTCCAACCGATGATTTGCAAACCGGTTGACGAAGTTCCGTCGAGCTGAGTTGCCGTGTACTTGCGTTCTACGAATCTCTTATTACAAATCCATTTGCAATTCGATTCGGTATGAATGCCATTCTCTTCGGCCGTCCAAACACCGATTAAAAACTCAAGGTCAGCCACATCAGTCATTCCGCTTGGTGAGTCACTCCAGATATCGCGTACCGACGCCATCAACCATTTTCCGTCCACGTTCACGTGAACTGCCGTGTAGCTGCTGATTCCAGAAGCGCCAACCGTCGCGGGTTCGACTAACGCTCGCCCATCTTCGATAGCCGCACCGCCGCTCAGCACGCGCAGCGAATCGGTTAGAATCTGAATCTTAGATTCAGGCGATGCGGCAAAGAGTTGCGCATAGCAATCTTCGATGGCTTTACGGCCTTCATAAACCTGTCCAGCACCATCAATGTACTCGCCATCCATTGTCCAAAACTCAGCCACCGCTTTCGCGTCGTGCCTGTTGAATGCATCAACAAATGCATCTGACTGCACTTGAATCGCTGCCAATTCTGGTGAAAGCTCAGCAGGCTGTTCTGCCGTCTTGACTGTCAGATCTGGCACGGTTTGTTGAGCCAAACCGAACTGGGCTGACGCCGCTATGACGGCAATTGCAAGGCTAGTTTTCCATCGCATGGTGCGCTCTTTTTAAAAGCTGGAGTTATCCCATCCGTGCGTTTTGTACGTCGGTCTCCGCCGATGTTTGATTCGAGTGTTTTGCGTCGTTCTGCAGAGAGCGACAGTCTGCCGGTCGCGGAAAAGACAACCCCGATAAGTCGGTCGCCGTTGAGACATGAACTGCCATCGTATCGGCTCAGAGAGCAATTGGCGAGCCATTACGTTAAAACCAGCGTAAAGCTGCTAGCTACAGAGTCTGTTCTTAATGTAATAGAGCAACCAAAAGTGTCAAGAAGGAGCAGAGTCGAACGCGCAATTGTCGTAATCGCACACCGCACATCCAGAGATGTAGATGCAATCAAAATGCGAACGGTTACAAATTTGGTTTGAGGACCAGGGTGTATTTTTTTGCTACGTCGTCTCCACTACATTTGGGTTGTGTGAATTCTGGTGGGAGAATGACCGCCCACCGCCGCTCAACAACCAAGCGGAGAAAAATTGTTTCGTTCGTTTGGCCGATGCAACGATCCTGGTAGACAGCCAATGCTGGCTGCCCCCAAACGCGTTTACCGACGCAACTGAGGCGAGTTCCAAGAACCACAATAAACATGAAGCGTATCGGGCCTCTCAGGTTCGACTTTCCACTTTGATGGAACCCTACCAGCCTTATCGGTGAGCCCTCTCGCGGAAGTGGGCAGTTTTCGAGCAGAACGCAGCTTTCCCACGTGGGAAAACTGGATTTCTTTCGAAAACAGGCCGCTTTACTTCGAAATTTCCAATCGATTCGAACAATTCGTGCGTTTCGACTGTTTCGTCTATTGCCTTTGTTTCGATAATGACCTGCTGTTAATAAGTAGGAATTTCGTGGTCACGGAACTGGCCAACTGAGCATCATGGAGATTGAAATGACAGTTCTCGACGAGACTTTTGTGCCATCGGACAAAGACATTGAAAAAGCCAAAGCTTTCAGCCGTACGGTGGCTCGCGAGATCGCTCCAGAATCTCGTATCATGTTGCAGCGTGAGGGCGACGGTGAGGCCATCGAGATTCCCGACGCAGTGTTTAATGTGCTGATGAAGGTTCTCTCGGTAATGTCAGATGGTAAGCCGTTCACGTTGATGCCCAGGGACGAGGAACTAACAACCCAGCAAGCAGCGGACATTCTGAATGTTTCGAGACCCTACCTGAATAAAATTCTGGACTTGGGCGACATCAGCCACCGTAAAGTTGGCCGAAATCGGCGCATCAAATTCAGCGACTTGCTGGCGTTCAAGAAACAGCAAGAGCGTCGCAGCAAAGACGCGCTTCAGGAACTGGCTGATGAGGCTCAAGAACTAAACATGGGGTACTAACGATTTCCGAGTTTCACCGCCGTGCTTGATGTATGCGTGCTTTATCCAGCACCGCTCCGCGACCTACTGCTTAGCCTTGCAGCAGCAAGTCTCTATCGCGCGAAATGGTCGCAACAAATTCACGATGGGTGGACGCGAAATCTGCTTGAGAACCGGCCGGATCTTGATCCGGAACGACTTCGAACCACATGTACGCGAATGAATACGGCAGTTCCCGATAGCCTTGTAACAGGGTACGAGGATTTGATTGGTTCCTTGCAATTACCAGACGGCGAGTATCACAAGCGACACAGTTTCGAGGCCCGCCTGGATCTTTTTTCGGGTTTGCTGAGGGCTCTTCAGTACGCTCACGAACAAGGCATGCTGCATCGGGACGTGAAGCCCGAGAACCCGCTCCTCGCCATCTGTCAATATGTGATGAAGGCCTCTCTATTCTTGATTGGGATCGTGACCACCTGCATGGTCGTTTTGGGTCGATAGCAGCAGGGTGGTCTCGACCGTGATTCTTACTACGGAAGGTAAGGCCAATGCACCAATCGTCCGCCTTCGTGGGCGACGAAACGGACGCCTCCGTCTTGCGACACAACGATGTCGATCGCATCCTGAACGCTACACAGGTCAACGGCATACAACGAACGCTCGATCATGAGAGACTTTGAGATGTTCAGAAGCGTACGCCGCAGTCGGGAAGGTCCTCGGGGCATGGAAAACTCGGCCCAAAACGCTTAATGTCCGGCACAGGATCTACCCGGCCGCTTTTACGCTGGTCGAGTTACTGGTTGTCATTGCCATCATCGGAATATTAGTTGGACTGTTGCTCCCTGCAGTACAAGCCGCCCGCGAAGCGGCCAGACGCATG
>JBGSJT010000197.1:0-20598 GCA_041741715.1 Pirellulaceae bacterium
GGCAGACTATTTCGTGGGAGGGTCGATGCGAGCCCTGGCGAGTCATCGGGGAGGGAAAACACTGAGCATTTCGCCCTCCCCGCCAGCTCGCTGGGGCTCGCCGACGACCCTCCCGCGAATCAAAACTACCTGCTGTAGCTACTGTTAAGCGCGGGAGGGTAAAATACCCGCAACCCTAAAATCAAATGGTGACGAAGCACTAGCTTGTGCTTTACAGCTCTCTGTACTCTCCGCGATCTTCTGTTCCCTAATTCTGAAATAGTGAACCTCAGCCGTTAGCCGTGGGCTCTTGGGGCTAACTGCTGGCCAGGTGCCTACGGCTAGCGCCTCAGGTTCACTCGAGCAATAGTCCGCCACTTAAGGACTGAGCCACCCCCATGACATCAGTTGGAAATAGTTGCTTCGGGTAGTTTTGATTGCTATTTCGACATTTTATAAGGGTTCCACATGTACCAAGTTCAGGGATTATGGTGTGTTTACTCACCAATATCGAAATTATGGCCAAAAATCGGGTTGACAGGACATGTGATGGTTGCTTAAAGTTAATAGTTCAAATTCTCGTCTTGCGGCCCGCTTAGGTCGCGTAACTTAACGGAGGTATTTGCTATGGTTAGGTCGCAATCGCGACGCAACGGTTTTACTTTGGTGGAATTGTTGGTAGTCATTGCCATTATTGGCATCTTGGTCGGATTGTTACTCCCGGCGGTGCAAGCAGCCCGCGAAGCGGCTCGCAGAATGCAGTGCAGTAACAATTTAAAACAGATGGGGCTAGCGGCGCTGAACTACGAATCGGCGAACCGCGCTTTTCCGGCTCGGCAGGCTGGTTCGGGAGCGATTCGCGAGCACCTGCAACGGATGCGGTTGAGTGGCTTTGCCACGCTGCTCCCCTTCCTGGAGCAGACCGCCTTGTGGAATCAGATTCAGGCCGATCAGCGTCGTAATTCGTGGAACGGCTGGTTCCAGAACAATGGTGGCAAACTGTCGATGTACAGTTGCCCAAGTGACCCTGGTTCAGGACAGTTGAGGGATCCGAACAATCGCGCTGCCCGCGGAACGATCAGCTATGCATTCTGTGCAGGTGACAACTACGCCCGTTCGGCTTGGACTGATAAGGCGGAGCGCAACAACACGGCGCTGTCGTATCAACAGCCAACGATCCGAACGCGAGGAATTTTTGGCCGCCACGATTATACCAAGATCGGTGCGGTCTCGGACGGCACGAGCAACACGCTGGCCTTCTCCGAGCGTCGGGTTCCCACGTCGCAGAATGGCAAGGCGATGGTAGCTTGGTCGGCTGGAGCAATGGATGCCTATGTCCCGCTACTGTGTCGTTCGCTTTGGTCAGGGAGCCAGTACAACGCAACCTATGTTCGTTTCAACGCAGACACTCAGGCGGGGCACCGCTGGGCAGATGGGGCGGCATTTTTCCATGCCTTCAGTACTATTTTGCCTCCCAATACAGCCGTATGCTTGATTGGTGACTCGGACCGGTGGCAAGCCACGGGGGGGCACTATGGCCCTGGTATCTGGACACCATCTAGCGAGCATACCGGCGGCGTGCAATGTTCGATGTCTGACGGTAGCGTCCATTTCATAAGTGAGAATATCGACACCGGCAATCTCGGGATCGTGGCTCCATCGGAAAATGGTGGTGGCCCCAGTCCGTATGGCGTGTGGGGTGCCTTGGGTACTCGCGCCGCTGGTGAAGTAGCTCAGCTTCCGCAATAAACTTTGCGCGCTTGATTTGATCGCACCGAGCAACTGACGGGCGGAGCGATCAGCGACTTAGTGTGGCAATAGGCAGCACATCGGGCTGGGGAAGCGCTTTCCCCAGCCCGCTTTAGGTTGGGCTTTAGCCAACTCAGCATTTATTTGCGCATGATGGTGCACGAATAAAAAAATTGACATTCAATATCGTTATGTAAGGATTTGATCATGAAAAGTTTTAGTGGAATACTAGCCATTATTACCCTGTGCAGCGTTGCGTTTACTGGCTGCGAAAATGTCCCCGAAGGACCACGCACGGTACCCGCGTCGGGAGTGGTAACCCTCAACGGCGAACCGGTGGAGGGAGCGGCGATTGTCTTCATTGGGGACAGTGGCGAATTCTCCGCTCACGGCATGTCCGATAGCCAAGGACAATTTAGTTTGGATGCCTTTGAGTATAAGACCGGAGCGGTACCGGGCGGCTACAAAGTGGTTGTTACCAAGACCGTGGAGATTACCGATGAGAGTGGCGCTAAACTGACAGGGGAAGGTGCCTTGCATGCTGGGGAAGGATCGCAGCTCGGAATCAGGAACGATCTTCCCTCGAAGTATCAGAATCCGAATAACGGCTTGTCCTTTATTATCCCAGACGACGGAACATCCGATCTGCAGGTCGAATTGGTAGCTTCCAAATAACAAACGCAGAAGTGAACTGACCGGTGGAGCGATCAGCGACTATCGCTTAAACCGCGACAATTTCTCTAGGGAAGCATTTTCAGGGGACCATGCAGGTCCCCTGAAATCTTCTAACCCTTAATTTTCTTACCTGTTGCCAAGGAAGATGTTTAGCATGGCCTGCATTATCCAAGGTCCCTGATACGACAGGAAGATTTGCAGACAGGAAAATGAACCCATTCGATTGCCTAATTTTCCTGTCGTAAAATGTTCCTGTCGTTTCGTACGCAGCGAGATAAGTTGCTGGGCCGAACGGAACTTAAGATTTCTAGCACTCGCGTCTCGGGTGCATTTCAACAGCCCGTGCCGCTGTTAGTTGGGAATAATGCGGTTAAACTGTGAGAGTTTCTCGGGGCCAAGTCCAAACCTTGATTGACGCTATTGTTTCACTCCCTAGTACTTCATGAAGCCGCTAGTGCACTTCTTCTTGCCCCACCGCTGGTCGACATACCGCAGGTGGGTACAGCCTGCCAGCCAAAGCGATACTTCTCTGCTGGGGATTGCGGCGCGTGAGCTTTTCCTTTTGGGCGTGTTGGTCTGTGTTGCACTATACGCTACCTGGCCACTCGCCATGCATTTCCGATCCGCGCTAGCGACCAGTTTCAATCATGCTGGCACGGTCCCGCTGCTAAACGCGTGGACGATGTGGTGGAACGCAGAGAGTCTGTCGCATGGCTTGCGCGATTATTGGAACGCCCCAATCTTCGCTCCGACGCCAGGGGCCTTCGCTTTTTCAGAACCGCAGCCGATCACCATGTTGTTCTCGCCGCTGGTGTGGCTGACGAGCTCGCCAATTCTGGCCTGCAATATCTATTTGATTACTTCGCTGGTGCTCAATGGTTGGTTTGCTGCCCGTTTGCTGCGGCGACTGGGATGTCTGCTGCTGGTGCAACTCTGCGTGGGAGTGGCCATGGTGCTGCATCCATTGGCGCTAAGGAATATTGAAGCGGTGCAATTGCTCTCGATATGGGCTAGTTTGTGGACCATCACCGCGCTCCTGGACCTAGTTCGCGCTCCGACATGGCGCGCTGCTGTTTGGCTGGGGATTGCCTTTGCAGTACAAGGGGCGGCATGTCTACATCAGGCATTGTTCCTGGCGATGATCTTGATGGTCGCCTGTTGGACGGTTGTTTCACGTGAGGAACCTCTCAAGTTTGTGAAAGCTCTGGTACTGGCTGGAGTTGCGGCGGTCTGTTTATTGAGTCCACTAGTATGGCCGATGCATTTAGTTCACAACCAGCATCCACTGGTGCGCGATCCAGAAGTCGTGGCCTCCTTGTCGGCGACATGGTCGAGTTGGCGGACGATGCCCGATTGCGGGTTGGGACACGCGTGGTTGGTGATGCGCGGCTCGCAAGCAGTTTCAAGTTTTCCAGGACCGCTCCTCCCCGGCTTGTTAAGTACGTTGTTGGCAGGATGGGGAATTGTCTATTGGTTGGTTGCCAGGCGGCGAGTGGCTCAAATGCAATTTTCCATTGCGTTTCGTTTGTTGATTGCGATTGGACTGGTGAGCTTAGTCTTTTCGTTTGGCCCCAACCTAGCGTGGGGAGCCTGGAGTCCCTGGAATGAACTGTGCGTCCAACTCGCTTCTCTCGCTCGCGTCCGTTCTCCATATCGGTTCGCATATTTCACGCAAGTGGCAATCCTGTTGCTGGCGGGTTTGGGGGGGGAGGTTTTCATACGACGCGGGAGGAACATCGCCGGATCGGATCGGAAGAACGCTTCGCTGTTGGGGTGGACAGTTTGCGGGATCGCGTCCCTGTGTTTGTTGGGTCTGGGCGTGGAGTGTATTCCTAGGCAATGCCGTTTGGTCTACCCGCCGCACATGGATGGGGCCGGAACAGGCTGGGTGAATTTCGTGGCGAATCACGCAACGCGTGGACCCATCCTCTGTTTGCCCACCGCAGCAGGAAGTAGTGAAGCGGCGCACGAGATATCGACTCGCTGGATGTGCTATGCCACTGTGCATGAAAAGCCGATTCTCAACGGCTACTCAGGGTTCATTCCACGGAATTGGCAGGATCTCAATTACGAACTGCATCGGCAGGGATTAACGGAATCAACCTTGCAGATCATCGGCAGCATGGGATGTGAACTGATTGTTCTTCGCTGCGGGGAGGGCAACTTCGAGTCCCAGCTTGACCAGTTCTCGCGTCTGCACGATCAGCGAGTGACCAGGTTATTTGAAGACGAACGCTTTCAGGTATGGCGGCTGAGCAGCATGGATTGGCAATAACTGTCGATTAGCACACGATTCAGTCGATATTTGTAAAGCATTGATTCAACGCTTTCTACAGGCCGTCCTCAGTAAGCTGGTCGAACAGCAATGATTTTGCGATCGACGGTAATCTTCGTAATTACCTGGAAACCCAGCAAAAAAGCATATTTTTGTTTGTTAATTATTTGTAATGAAATTCCATATGGAGGTTTTACGCGCAATTGTTATGATTGACGGGGATATTAGAACGCTTCGTGTTGGTATTGATCTACTCATCGTTGTTCAGTTTAGCTTTCTCTCTACTTAGGAATGTTGAATTATGAAGAAAAGTTCGGGTTTTACATTGGTGGAATTGCTGGTGGTGATTGCCATCATTGGAATTTTAGTTGGGCTCCTGCTCCCAGCAGTGCAAGCGGCAAGGGAAGCTGCACGGCGGATGCAATGCAGTAACAATGTCAAGCAACTTGCTTTGTCTTGTCATAATTACGAATCGACCTACAAAAAGTTCCCTGCTCGTCAATGTGGCACGGGCTACATTCACACCGGCGGGCAGCGTCTGCGGTTGAGCGCAGCCGTTGTCTTAACTCCGTTCTATGAGCAGGCCGCGATTTGGAATCAAGTCCAGACGCGAAATACCAACCCCTGGACCAACAATGCGACAACTGATCCTCAGTGGCGAGTCGTATTATCCACTCTGTCATGCCCAAGTGACGCGGCGAATGAAGGGACCGATGCACGCGGTAGCGGTGCGCCCAATGGACGGACCAGCTATGCATTTAATTGCGGTGACTGTTACGTGAATTCCGTCGTCAGCGCAAGCGAGCGGACCGATGCAAATCTTTCGTTCCAAGCTCGTTCGATGACCAATCGAGGTGTATTCGGTCGTCACGATTACCAAAAGATCGGGGCCTTGACTGATGGTACCAGCAACACCGCACTTATCGCCGAGCGTTCAATACCAACGAGTCGGCAAGATAAGGGGATGGTTGTAGTTGATGCTTCAGGGACTAATCTAGCAACTTATTCTCCGTTGAGCTGCCGAACTTTCTGGGCTGGAAGTCAGTACGCCGCCGCTTCGTCTCCATTCACTCAAGACACATCCCCAGGTTATCGTTGGGGCGATGGCTGTGCGTTTTTCAATGGCTTCACCACAATTCTTCCACCAAACACTGCCGTCTGTTTGTTGGGTGATCCGAATTGGGCTTCGGGGGGAGGGCACTACGCACCGGGCATTTGGACACCCACCAGTCAACATACTGGTGGTGTAACCGTAGGATTGGCTGACGGTAGTGTGCGTTTTGTCAGTGACAACATCGACACTGGCAACCTGACCTTACCCGCACCTGCAGCCACCGGCGGAGGCCTAAGCCCGTTCGGTGTATGGGGAGCTTTGGGGTCGAAGTCGGGCGGCGAGGTTAGTAGTCTGCAGGACTAGTGTCGGCAGTGCTAAATCAAGTTCTTACAAATGACATGGGCTGGAGCTTATCTCCAGCCCATGTTTATTGATTTGTTTTCAACTATCTACGTTTGCAGTTTTAAGGTTAATGTCAATGCATAACTTAGTTTCATTTTTCGCATGTTGTCTGATGATGTCTTTCGTCGGCTGCAGCGTCGATGACGGCTTGCCTCGGACGGTGAATGCTTCGGGTGTTGTAACCCTGGATGGCGAGCCAATTGATGGGGCATCGATTGTTTTTGCTGAAGCCTCGGGAGTTCATTCCGCGCAGGGTTTGTCCGATTCCAAAGGTCGATTCTCACTCGACGCATTCGAAGCCAAGAAGGGTGCGGTGCCCGGTAGCTACAAAATTACTGTTTCGAAAACGGTGACGGTGGAACGGTCCGTCAATCAGAAGCAAATGAAGGCCCTAGCTGAAGACGCACAACACGCAGCAGACGGCGGAGGCGAAACTGCCAACGTGTCGTGGGTTAACGATTTGCCCCAACGCTACGCTGGTTTTGTCACTTCAGGGCTCGAAGCGACCGTGCCCGAAGATGGTACTAGCGAATTGAAGATTGAGCTAACTTTGAAGAAGTAGGCCCTACGGCGAGCGGCAGCATTTAATATACTGTGACCGTTCTCGCCAGAAGTTGGCTCTGGTCCAAAGTCTTGCGACTTCGGCTACGACGGTATTGCTACGTACCGGGTGGGCTGAACATGGCGCTGATGGATTGATCGTGGTGAATGCGACGGATGGCCTCGGCCAGCAGTGGTGCGACCGAGACGACTTTGATCGTGTCGAGTCGCTTTTCGAGTGGCAGTGGAATGGTATTGGTCACGCAGAGCGATTTGATCGGTGCGGCGCGAATGCGATCGATGGCTTTGTCGCATAATACGCCGTGTGTGGCGGCCAAGTGGATCTCCTTGGCACCGTGTTGATGAACCAATTCGGCCGCGCCGCAGATTGAGCCAGCGGTGCTGATCATGTCGTCGAACATCAGACAGATCTTTCCTTCGACGGGTCCACCGATAATGTTCTTCTGAGTGGTAACCAGCGCATTGTCGCGGCGTTTATCGACGATGGCCAAGCGACCACCGAGGCGTTTGGAGTGGCCAATGGCCCGCTTAATGCTCCCTTCGTCTGGACTAACCACCACAATGTCCTCTGGATCGAAGCCCATGTCTTCAAAAGTTTTGTTGAGGACGGGAGCGGCATAGAGGTGATCTACGGGGACGTCGAAGAAGCCTTGGATCTGAGGCGCGTGCAGGTCCATGGTCAGCACGCGATCGGCACCGGCGCGGGCGATCATGTTGGCGACTAATTTGGCGGTGATCGGCACTCGCCCCTCGTCCTTGCGATCTTGACGCGCGTAGCCGTAGTAGGGAATGACCGCAGTGATGCGGGCGGCGCTGGCCCGTTTGCAACTGTCAATCATGATGAGCAGTTCCATCAGATTGTCGTTGACCGGTGGACACGTCGGCTGGATCAAGTAGACATCGCGACCGCGGACATCATTGTCGATCTTGCAGTAGTTTTCGCCGTCGGGGAATTTTCCCAGCGAAACTGACCCCAGTTCTAGGTGCAAGGAGTCACAGATGTCGCGCGCCAATTCAGGATTAGCCCGGCCGCTCAAGATTTTCAGTTCACGCATGCTGTGTCGCAGTGAGGTAGATGATACTGTCCGGTGGCAATTATTTCGACGCGTAGCCCAGTTCGCGCATTTTGGATTCTACGATCGAAAGCTCTTCAATTGTATTGATACTCAGGGATTCGCATGGCTCAAGCACGGCCAGGGCGTCGACTTTACGCTGATCGGCCTTGAGAATCTGTGGGCAATCGGTCAAGTAGAACTCCCCCTGCACGTTGCGATTCTCGAGCTTGGACAAGGCCCACAGCAAATCTGGTGAACGAAATAGGTAGGTGCTCATGTTAACCTCCTTGATTGTTCGTTCGCTCAGGCTGGCGTCCTTGTGCTCGACAATCCGGCTAAACTCACCCGTGGGAGTACGGACAATGCGTCCCAATCCGGAGGGATCGTTCTTGAGCAGTGTTCCTAGCAGGCAGGCCAAGTCATCGGTGTGGAATTGCTGCAAGAGTTTGCGGATGGAGGAGGCTTGGATTAACGGGGAGTCCCCTGCGACGACCATCACCGCGCCTGTGTGTTGAGATAGTTGCGGTCGGCACATTTCGACCGCGTGTCCGGTCCCAAGTTGCTCGGATTGCAGGGCGAAGGTCACCCCACGTCTACCTGCAAGTTCACGACGAACATCTTCTCCGCGATAGCCAACAACGACGATGGTTCGCTGAATTCCGGCGGCATTCAGAGCGTCCAGCACCCAGTGGATCATGGCACGTCCCAAGACCGGAAAAAGGACTTTGGGGAGGTCGCTTTTCATGCGAGTTCCCTTGCCAGCCGCCAGGACGACCGCCATCGCTTCGCTGCTCATGGAGTGCTTCCGATTCGAGGTTAAAATAAGAGGTTTGGGGGTAAGATGTTGAAGAAGAATGTGTATCTTGACAAACCACTGCTGGAATTTCCAGGGCGCTGGCCGCTGCGCGGGGCTCTCTAAGACGACTTCATGCCTGCCTGGATTGACCGCAAGGGGTTAAATCACTACGCTTTGGAATACAAGTTTCTACAAACAACACCCACTACAGGATATTTCCACCGCCATGGGAACTGAACGAACTCGAGAACTTCGTCGTCGACGTCATCGTCGTAAGCAAGTGACTAAGCTGTTGGGCAAAGCTGAAAAGGCGAGTGCGGCGGACAAGGCAACGATTGTCGCCAAACTGCGTCGGCTGACGCCAGGTGCCAACACGATCATCGCTAGTCATGGCTTGGAAGCTCAATAGCCACCCGGCGATTGAAAGTCGTTGTAGTTGTCAAATTCGCCGTGCCGCTCTGGCGCGCGATCTTGGAAGCGAGTGAATTCCTTCTCCCAAATCAGCTCGACATCGCCGATGGGGCCATTCCGCTGTTTGGCGATAATAATCTCCGCTTGTCCAGCATATTGACTGGCCTCGTCACCGCGATGGTAATATTCCTCGCGGTGGACGAACATCACCACGTCGGCATCCTGCTCGATCGCCCCTGACTCGCGTAGGTGGCTCAGCCGCGGACGGTGGTCCTTCCCCTCCTCAGCTTGGCGATTGAGCTGAGCCAAACATAACACCGGCACGAGCTGCTCGCGGGCGAGACCCTTCAGTCGTCGGGCAATCTTGGCCACTTGTTCCTGTCTTGGGTCTTTGGGGTTATCAGGTTCGATCAACTGTAGATAGTCGATTACGATCAGCCCCAAACGTTTTTCTCGCTGGCGGATACGGCGCGCAACGGCAGCAATTTCGCTGACCGTGCGTGTGGGGCTATCGTCGACATACAGGGGAGCGTTGCTGACCTCCATGGCTTTCTCCACTAGTCGCTTGCGATCATCTTGGCTGATGGTACCATTCCGCAGTCGGTGACCATTTACGCGGGCTACCGAGCAAAGTAGTCGGTCGGCCAATTCGATCCCCGACATTTCGAGGCTTACAAACAGGACTGGCACGCCTCCCAGCAGTGTCACGTTTTCGGCGATGTTTAAGGCAAAGGCGGTTTTTCCCATACTTGGACGAGCGGCCAAGATGATCAGTTCGCCGTTATGCATGCCACCGGACATGGAATCGTAGTCGGTAAAGTGCGTATCGACGCCCCCTTCCGAGTGTGTCCCCTTCATTCTCGCGTCGATGCGTTCCATGGCATTGTTGACCAAGTCGCCGATGATTTCCGCCGATTGCCCACCACGATTGTCTTGGATTTGAAAGACCCGCTGTTCGGCTTGGCTCAGCAACTCGCGGGCTTCGTACGTTTCATCGTAAGCGTCCTTGAGAATTCCCGTGCTAGCTTCGATCAACTTGCGATACGTGGCCTTGCTGCTGACGATTTCGGCGTAGTAGACCGCGTGCGCCGAGTTGGGAACACTATTGGCTAGTTTAGCTAGGTAGGCGCTCCCCCCCACCGCCTCGTAATCATTGGCTGCTTTCAAGCGATTGACCAATAGTGTGATGTCGATCTTTTGTCCAAGGTCGACCATATTGGACATGTGTTGGTAGAGTTTGCGATTGGCGTCGTCGTAGAAGTCATCCGCCTTGAGGATCATTACCAAGTCATCGCACACGTCGGGCATAAGCAGAATGCTCCCCAGCACGGCCATTTCGGCGGGAACATCGCAGGGAGGCGTGCGATCCAGAATAGGCTGACTGGGACGTTGGTCGTCTTTTCGCCAAAAAACTTTTTTGCCATCCATCGTCGCCATACTGAGCCCCTTCGTCCGTGATTGGTGGTAATCCGGTCAAGCCGTAACTGTCGTTCGCAAAGCCAACGTGCACAAGTATCAGAAACTTGTGACGCCAATTGCCGCTGCTCTTACATTTTAGCGATCAACTGATCCTAGCCGAGATGGGCACCACATTTTGTGTGAGGTAGTAGTTTGTTCACTGGTTGACGACCTGCGTTAACGGTCTTCCGAAAGTCGCTGATCGCTCCGCCGATCAGTTGCTTGGGCATTACCAATTAAGACGTGCGCAGTTTCCATTGGTAAGTCCTCAAAGCCTCGACCTGGTGGTAGTGCTCAGGACATGTGGTTTGAATGAGTGTCGTCGAGTGTCACATCTTTTTGCCGCACATTTTTTTGTCGACCTCCTTCGTGTCGACCTCCTTCGTGTCGACCGCTTCTGGACCGGGTGCCACAGGGCAGTCACGACTGACAAGCGGTCAGCCTTTTCCGACAAAAAAATGTGCGGCAAAAAGATGATGCGTAGCTACGTTCGCCAGAACGTCGACTCCCTGCGGTCTGGCGACCGCAGCTACGTTTTAACCGCGAACGTTATTAGTTGGTCGATGCTAAGCGATGATATCGTGCATCACTTGGCCGAAATCTCGCTCCAATCGTTTGCGACCAGGGACCTCCATGTCGCGGGGATCTAAACCGAGTTGATGCAGGACGGTGGCGTGGATGTCGGTGACGTAGTGTCGATCCTCGACCGCATGAAAACCTAGTTCGTCGGTAGCACCATGCACGTGGCCACCGCGAATTCCACCTCCGGCCATCCACACACTGAAGCCATAGGGGTGGTGGTCGCGTCCATCGCCGTGCTGTGAGCCCGGCGTGCGTCCGAATTCGGTCGCCCATACCACTAGCGTTTCGTCCAATAGACCACGTTGCTTCAAATCCTTAAGCAAGGCGGCGATAGGTTGGTCGATCTGTTTGCAGAGTTTGGAATGACTCGCGCGCAAGCCCTTGTGGCTGTCCCAATTGCCAGCCCCTCCGTTGCTGCCGTGATAGACTTGGACGAACCTCACACCACGTTCGACCAGCCGCCGGGCTGCCAACATTTGCTGGCCGAAGGTCTTGGTCTCCGACTGATCGAGTCCGTACGCCTGGTGCGTGCTGGCCGACTCGTCCTCAAACCGCACAACATCGGGTACTGCGGATTGCATGCGGAAGGCCAATTCATAAGCTCGCACGCGGGCTCGCAACGCTTCGTCGTCTGGATATTGTGTGGCGGCGTACGAGTTGAGCTCGCGCAATAATTCGAACTCGCCAGCTTGCTCTTCGCGATACGTACCCGCTACTGGATTGGCGTAGGGTAACGGATGCTTGGGATCGATACTCAACGGTATCCCATCGAATTGCGGCCCCAGATAATTCGCTCGATGGCACTCGTTACCACCACAACAATCGGCGACGGGTGTCCCCATCACCACGAATTTAGGAAGTTCGTCATTGAGCGATCCCAATCCGTAGTTGGCCCAAGCACCGATGGTCGGGAAAAAGCCATCGAGTCGGTGACGGCCGGTGTGGAACTGTAATTGCGCGCCATGGTTACTGTCTTCCGTCCACATGGAACGGATCACACACAGATCGTCAGCGCAGCTACCCAATTCAGGTAACCAATCGCTGATCTCCAGTCCGCTTTTGCCACACCGCTTAAAACCAACTTGCAGCGGATACAGTTCGGTGCGGACAAAGCCGTTATTGGGATCAAAAGCAACGACACGTTCGTTCGCTAGATAGGGGCTTTTAAGTACATTCGCAAACGAAGTTTCTTCAATCGTTTTTCCGGCGTAGGTAGTTAACGCGGGTTTGGGATCAAAGGTCTCCATGTGACTGGTCCCGCCAATCATGAACAACCAAATCACGCTCTTGGCCTTGGCCACCGCTGATTGCAATGCGGGGGCTGCCCTCAACTGGTCGTCATGCAGCATGGCTGATAATGCGACACTACCGAAACCAAGCCCCATGTCGGATAGAAATGCTCTGCGGCCAAGCGTGGAGTGGTGGTGTCTCATGGTTTGGTTCTCCTATGAATTTCCGTGCGCTAACCCAGTAACAAAATCAATATGAATTTCGATATCAGCTTTACGCGCCAGCGAGTAGGGCCCTGTTTTTGAACTGCAAAGTCTCTTCGCGCCATCTTTTTGCCGCACATTTTTTTGTCGCACGTTTTCATGCTTGGTTGTGATTGGGGCGTGGTCACTTCCATACCGAATTGGGCTTGAGTTTTGCTGAGAGCAACTGCCAAAAGTTTTCTACAAAAAAATGTGCGGCAAAAAGATAGTGCAAAAAACTAATTGAATCGTAAGTACCATCATGACAACGGCGTTCGCTTTAGACGAAGGAACACTATTTGTGGCGATCGGCGCTTCAACGCAAGCTCACGAAGTCGTTGTGGTTTAATAAAGTGTGAATCAAGTTTTCGCGGGCTCGCGCGGCGGGGTCGATTGCGGCTTGCGTCTGGCCAGTTTGTTCTCCGGGCAATTTGTGCAGTTTCGATGCGTCGCTTAATAGTTGAGTTTGCTTGCTCAAGAACGCTTGGCAGGTATGCAGTTCTTCAGGCGTACACTCGCGGCACAACAGCGTTTGAAAGGCTAGTTCAATTAAGGTAATCTGCCTGCGCTCCGCGGGTGCACGATGGTTAGGGTCGCCGGTGGTTGTTCCATTCTCGAGAGCGTCGCAACAAAGCTGCTCACCCGCGTCTTCCCAGAGTTTGTGGGCCAAAAGACGGGCCTGGTCGATCGAGAGTGGGCTGTTGGATAACGCTAAGGCTTGTTGCGGAATAATGCTTTCCGATCGACGGTAGCATTCTTGTGGGCCAGCCGCATCGAACAACACTAGCATCGTCATTTGTTTTTCGTAGGCATGACGGAAATAGAGGCTTCGTCGAGGAGTCGTTTCTCCCAATTCAAAATCGATCTCTGGTCCTCCCTGCGTACGATCCAAAGTTCCTCCCACGCACAGCAAACTATCGCGGACCGCTTCGGCGTCCAGTCGTCGCACGGTGCCGCGCCAAAGCAAGCGGTTGTCGGGATCAGTCTGTTGATTGTTCACCAACACTTTGTCGGTCGCCTGCGAAGACAACTGATACACGAGCGAAGTCAAGATCAGCCGCTGCACATGTTTTAGGCTCCAGTCGTGTTCCATCAATTCCACGGCCAGCCAATCGAGCAATGCATGCTGTGCAGGCTGCGGGGAGCGCAAGCCGAAATCGGACATGTTTTCCACTAGTGGTTGCCCGAAATAGTGGAGCCATAGGTGATTGACCGCAACCCTGGCCGTGAGTGGATTGCGGCGGTCAGCGATCGACCGCGCCAGCGCGGAGCGACGGCCGGTGCTGCTGGTTGGATATGCGGTACCAACTGAAGTATAACGCGCAGCGTCAGTTGGCGGAACATTGGAGGCTACGAGCGCCGCTCGCGCTTCCTCCAACGCCTTGTGTGCAGCGGCGATGGTTTGCTCCCGCGAATCGTCCGTCTTTGCAGATTTCGACTGCGAGCTGGCAGGGGAATCGGTGAGGGCCTTGGCTAGCGCAAGCTCTTTCTCGTACGTGGTTAGTTTCGCTTTTTCGATCTTCGCTTGATGTTCTGCACTAACGGCAGCCGTCGATAGGGAGTCAATCGATTGTTGCGATTCAGAGTCAGACTGCGCACCATAGCGAGCCACATCGGCACTCCACCGCGCGCGCAGGGATGCAAACTCTGCTTGTAGTGTGACAACTTTTTGCTCCGCCAAGATATGGTCTAAAGCGTTGGCTTCCGGAGCGAGACTCACTAGTGATTTTTGCGATTCGGCAACTTTTTTTTCCGCTGTAGCGAAGTCCTCGTCTCGAATGAATTGGGCGAGCGCCGGGAAGATCGCTTGGGGTGGTAAGTCAACAGGGGTGACTTCAAACGGAACAGGGATGACTTGCGGAACAGCGGGTGGGATCGGATGCTCGCGATCAGGTGTTTTCTCGTTGCCAGCCAGATACACATAGGTTGGAGCATCAAGCGTGGCATCGAAGGTGCGAGCCAAGCCATCTTTCAACAAATCCGCTTGGCCAGCCAGTCGCTCCGTGCGAACTTGGTGCGGTTCAAAGATCGCGCGAAAGGCGTAATACTCTTGCTGACTGAGCGGATCGTATTTGTGATCGTGGCACCGCGCGCAAGCTACAGTCAAACCCAAGAAGGCTTTCGCCGTATGCTCGACTGTGGCATCAAGCCAGATATCGCGATTGCTCTTGTGGTAGTTGCGCGCTAAGAAGCCAGTGGCGCGCAGTACGTCGCTATCCAGTGGAGCGATTTCGTCTCCTGCCAGCATTTCAACCAACATGCGATCGTAGCCCTTGTCGGCGTTGAGCGATTGCACAATCCAATCACGCCACCGCCAAATGTGTCGCTGGCTACTTCGTAATTCTTGTTTGTAACCATCCCAGTCGCTGTACCTCCACACATCCATCCAGTGTCGCGCCCAACGCTCGCCATGCGCCGGATTTCGTAGTAGCCGATCAACCCACTGCGACCAGACTGCCGTTGATGAATCGTCAGTGGACAGGTCGTTCAAGAAGGCTCGCTGCTCCTCCAGTGTGGGCGGTAATCCAACGGCATCGAAATAGAGTCGTCGCAATCGAGTCTGCGGATCGGCAAGTGGCACTGGCTGCAATCCGTTTTCAGCTAGTTTCGCCATGATGAAGCGATCGATCGGATGGAGGGACCAGTCGGGATCATCGACGTCGGGCAACTTCGCTTGCACTGGTACTTGCCAAGCCCAATGCGCTTCGGGAGGAGCGGGAATCAATTCGTTCTCAGGGGATGGAGCACCCTGCATCAACCAAGCCGATAGTAACGCGATTTGTTCGACGTCAAGTGGTTCCCCTTGTCCTTCGGGAGGCATGCGCAGTGACGCGTCGTCGCTGGAAACTCGGAGCAACAATTCGCTCTGGCTAGGCGACTGTTCGGCAATGACACTTCCGGAATCGCCACCCTGCCTAAGCAATTGACCGTGATCCAGTCGCAAGCCCGCTTCTTGGCGCAGTGCGCCATGACAGGCCGCGCACTTTTCGGCCAAGAGAGGCTGTATGTCGCGCGCGTAGTCGACGGTCTGTGCAGTGAGCGGGAGGCTGTTCAGATTACTGCACAACACGAGTAGCCAAGTGACGGTGAACTGCTTCATGGTAATTCGCACATTTCGATGTCAGCTCACTTCGGTCGCAATTATAGTAATCATCCACGTCTCCTAACGAAACATTGGAAAGTAACCACAGATAAACACCAATAAACGCAGATAAATCTCTTCCGTCAATCTGTGTTCATTGGTGTTTATCTGTGGTTAAAACCGTCATTCTCGAATTGTTTTCAACGTGGCCATCTTTTTGATAATGTACACGAGCGGCGACGACATGGCCGCAAGTCGAGCAGTTCGCCGCCACGCGTTTGCCTATGGTCGCGGCACCGAACCGAATACCCCCCACGCTCCACACAGACTTTTCCGATTTGCATTTCGTGCATTGGATCATCCAGTGCTCAGATGACTCGCGTATGCGAGCAAACCAAGTTGCAGGCAGGATGCGCTCAAAGATTCGCTGCGCGGCGGACATGTTGAAACCTGAAAGGTGGGAGATGCGAGGGGAGTGGCTTTTGTACCAAAGCGAAGGCTTAGCGGGGGATTCATCGAGTCGATGAATCCTTGATTATAGCAGAAATTGAGAGACTTTATTATCTGGTTCCCAGGCTCTGCCTGGGAACCCATTGCATTGCAGGCTCCGCCTGCCGAAGTGCCGTTGATACTCAGGAGGCGGGAGGCGTAGCCTCCAAGACAGTGCGTTCCCAGGCAGAGCCTGGGAACGAGCGTAATATCGCAGTTTTGCGACTGATAGGCGGAGCGGTCAGCGACGTTAACGGGACTAAGGGAGGACGTTGAGCCACAGGGGGCGGCTGGCCAGGATGGTGCCATCGGCCAATTCGGATTTGGCTTGCAGACGCACGGGCCCCATGCCGAGCGAGGCGAGCGGGAGTTTGAACTCGCTGGTGGGACCGGCTGCGACCGCCAACTGCTCGGAGTCGTGCCAGAGGCTTACCCGCTGGCCAGCAGTCGAATGGACTGTGGCAGTGAGGTTCTCGCTGCGCAACGAAATCTCCTGATCGAATTCACTGGAGAGTTCCGCAGCAGCGATCTTTAATTCGACTGCGGAGGAAGGGCCAATCCACACGGGAATACTCCCCCCTGACCGTTGTCCAAGTAGTCCTTCGGCTAAGAATTGCAATTCAAATTCGTGGTAGCCTGGGACGATCCCTTTTAGTGCGACGTTGATTGTCGGTTGCATGGCACTGGCGCGCGGTGTTGCTCCGTCGAGCAACATTCTCAGTGCCGCTGGTGCCAGTGGTTCTTGGCGCTGGGCCAGGGGCTGGGAGGACTCTAGCCAAGTTGCGTAGTTCAAGCCTGGATCGTCGAATTTCAATTGCAAGGGTTGGTCGACGTCGAGCGTTTTTAGGCTTCGATCGAACTTGGGGCGAGGAGCGTGGGAAAAGGGCTGGCACAGCGGATCTCCTACGATCAACAATTGATAGGGGCCGGTCACGGACAGGTAAAATGCCTCGGCCAGGCTGGCGCCGCGAGCGTAGGTGACGTACATGTTCGGGTGTGGGAATTTTTCTTGCAGGGCATAGGGTTCAGTGACAGCTCCACTGCTCCCGGCCGCCCCCGCCTTGATCAATTCACTCAAGTTGGTTTGTCCCGCTCCGACGGTCATCACACCTCCTAAGCTGGTGAGGTTATCAGCGATGGCACCGGGGACAAACTGGCTCCCCGAACTCTTCCAATCGAAAGTGGGGGTGCCGATCTGCGCCCCAAGAAGATTCTGTTCGTTGGTGGGGAGGACTTCCTTGACAACTTCAGCGGAGAAACCGAGCTGCTTCAAATCGTCAACTGCGGCGACGAACCCCCATTGCCGCGTCGTCGTGCGAACATCGTCGGTCGATGTGAAACAGAATTTCCCCGCAGGATGAGTGAAGTCGGCGGTGGAGGAGCGCCGTAGCGACTCGATGGCTTCGGGTAGGTTGGTCCCTGCCCCGCGTGTCACTCCGAGCACGGTGCTCAGCAGATAGCGCATGCCGAATTGCGGCTGAGCGACGGAAACGCCGTTGGGAGTCCACGTCAGGCGGGCGTCAAAACCGCTGGCGGGCTGAAGCTCCTTGATACTTTCGTCGAGAAGTAGTTCGATGACTTGATACTCGGGTTCGTCGCGCAGTTTGTCGAATCGGTGGTCGTTTCTTAAGTAACGGCTGGCGTTCCAGCCTTTGGAAACGGCGGCGCGCAGTAGTTTGATAGCCCGGGGCTTCTCGCCCGCTTGTGCGGCCTGGGACGCAGCCAAGTAGGCGATTGGGAATTGATGGGGATGCTCCTTGAGTAACTGCTCTAGTTCGTTGGCCGCAGTGGCATGGTCGCCAGTCGTCATCGCGCCCTGGATTTTGTTCCAAATTGGCTCCGTGGCGGTCCCCCCTGGGTTGGAGAAGTAGATATCAAATTCGCGGCGAGCATAAAAATTGGAATTCAAGCCAATGTAATTTGGGTCGCCGGCAAGAACTTGCGCGTAGAGGTACGTGAGTCCGTTGATGGAGCCGACAGGGGTGAAGATCTGGTGCAGGTCCTTGACTGATTTAAGGTCACCGCTGATATCGATTGCGGAAGGGAAGTCGGCCGAGTAGGCGACGCATTGCACATGGTCACGCAGTTTTCGTCGCTCGATTTCAGCGAGCAGCGGTCGCAAGATTTTCTCGCGAAAGTCTTCAACTGGGACCACCTCTGAGTTAGGAACCCCTTCCAGGACGATCACATTGACGGCTGGAATACCCCGCAGCGACACGTAGTGATTGGCTAAAGTTCGCGAATTGAGCGAGCCCGCGTTGACGACCACGACCACATCGGTGGCGGACAGCCCCCCCCAAGCGCGCGTGATTGCGGATAACTCGCCAAGTGTCCATGAGGTGGGGAGGAAATGGCTGAGCAGAAGCAAGAATAACCACTTAATTAACTGCCCGGTGGCACGGCTGGAAAAGCCCGCAAATTCCGGAATTCGGCAAAATGCGTGCAGTGGCCAGCGGCGATTGGTCGAACCAACGTCAAGTTGTTCGGGCTGGAACTTGCCAACGCGAGTTGCAGTAATTAGCATACGGCTTCCTGAAATCAATTCCTCAGAACGTGTCTAAAATCTGAACTGGGTAGTTGAGACTAACAAAATTTTTGTGATTTTGGATTGGTCATTGGGCGAGATCATCTCTTGCGTCCATCGCGACTAATCCTATAATCGGCCCAATCATAGCGAAGAGCACGTGCTTCGCTCGATCGAAATTGGCAAACCGGCAAGTGTATCACATCCGCGGGCGTAGCTCAGTTGGTAGAGCACAACGTTGCCAACGTTGTTGTCGTGGGTTCGAATCCCATCGCCCGCTCTTTCCGGTTTGCCTTTTTTCGTTGTTCGGCTGATCCTTCTGGCGTTGGGTAACTAGGTTTACCCTCGGACGCGTCTACTTGGATGCCCCCAGTCCGCGCAAACCGTCAAATCAACTGTTTCATCTAGTATCGCTGTTCGTAAAAAAATAGCACAGACCGGAGTATTTCGGACATGGCCGCCACGGAAACGGAATTGGAACCAACCCCAGCACAGGATGCCAAGCAGCCTCTGCAAATCGACGTCAAAGTTGACGTGACCTCGACCTGCGAACGGCATGTGGTCGTCACCATTGCGCGTGGCGAAGTGGAGCGTTATCGTCAAGAGGCTTTCAATGACGTTGCCCCTAAGGCCGAATTGCCTGGTTTTCGGGCTGGCAAGGCACCCCGCAAGCTGGTTGAATCGCGGTTCAAGGAGCAAGTCAGCGAGCAGGTTAAGAGCTCGCTGGTCATGGATAGCTTGCAGCAAATCACTGAAGGGGATCACTTTTCCGCGATTAGCGAGCCTAATTTCGATTACGAAGCAGTGGTCCTCCCAACCGAAGGTGATTTCAAGTACGAATTCACGATCGAAGTCCGCCCCGATTTCGAAACTCCCAAGTGGGAAGGACTGCAACTAGACCGCCCCAGCTTCGAGTTGACCGACAAGCACGTTGATGAACACCTGTCGCGAACCCTCAAACGTTATATGACTGGCGAGGCCGTCGATGGTGCAGCGCAGTTGGGGGATCTAGTCACGCTCAATGCTACCTTCCATTTCGATGGCAAGCAATGCAGTGAGTTTGAAGAGGAGACTGTAACAATTGCCAAGCGACTGAAGCTAGGTGATGCCGTGATTGAGAACTTCGGCGAACTGATCTGCGGCAAGCAGGAGGGGGAAACCTTCACCACGACGCTGACTCTCTCCGAAGATGCCGCTATTGTCGACATGCGCGGTAAGGAAGTCGAAGCGGAATTCGAAGTCCACGAAATCAAACGCATTGAAGTCGACGATATTGGTCCCGCCATGCTCGACAAGTTGGGGTTTGACAGCGTCGAAGAATTGCGTGATTTCGTCCGCGAGGAGCTGAGTCGACAATTCGAATACCATCAACAGCAGGCGTTGCGCAAGCAGATCGTCGACAAATTGACCGAGGGTGCCAATTGGGAAATGCCCGAGTCGCTGATTCGTCGCCAGACCAATCGCGAACTACAACGCATGTTGCTCGAACTGCAACGCAACGGCTTTAATCAACAGCAGATCAACGGCTATCTAAACGTGGCTAGATTGAATGCGCGTGAGTCGACCATCCGTGCCTTGCGCGAGCACTTTGTCTTGGAAAAAATCGCCGAGGATCTGAAGGTCGAGCCATCGGCCCAGGACTACGACAGCGAGATTGAGTTGATCGCCGAGCAAAACGATACCTCGCCCCGCCGCATCCGTGCGCGTCTTGAGAAGTCTGGGCAGATGGATGCGATTCGCAATCAGATCATCGAGCGTCAAGTCATCGCGCGAATCGTCGCAGCGGGCAAGATCAGCGAAAAGCAGGAAGAGGGCTTCCTAGCCTCAGATCCCGAGTCGGCGGATATCGATTTCGCGATCGCCGGAGATTACTCCGATATTCCCGAAGCCAAGCACGACAATGAAGCCACCACACCGGGTGCGCTAAAGTTGCCTGAGAAGGAAAAGTCGGAAGACTAAGCATCGGGCGAAATATAAGTGTCGCAATCGGTAGTGGACGAGGTTACGAGTCCCGTGCTGCAAGACTCGTAACCT
>JBGSJT010000198.1:0-4522 GCA_041741715.1 Pirellulaceae bacterium
GCCATCCGCAGGTGGGGCACCGCGACGTGGCTTACTCAAGATTACCATTGCGATCTCGTCTGCGCTGATACTGCCACTGCCATCGGCGTCGGCAGCAATAATCCTGGTCCAAACCGGTTCGGGGACTTCATCTACCGTCAATTCGCCATCTTCGTTGGCGTCGAAGTTTCCAACCATCTGAGCGGCTGAGTAACTGGCAACTTCAACCTGCGTTACCTTGCCGTCGTCGTCTGCATCAGCCGCTGACAGAAAAGTCCATGCCGCTGCTGGAGCTTCCTCGGCTGTCAGCGCAGCGTCTCGATTGCTATCGAACAATTGAAACATGATTCTTGCTCGCATCCACGGCGGGCCCCCTTCAGGACGCTGGGCGAAGTCGCTTTCAGGACGCTGCGCGAAAGCGTCCCCCATGAGTGCAGACGTAGCCAACACTGCCAATAAACCTGCCATTCGTTTAACCATTTCACAATTCTCCCTATCGAGTTCCAGACTTGAGCCGGTCGGAAGTGACCTTGGCTGCTCGTAAAGGAAGTGGTGATGAAGGCCCGTTCGGTTACACTTTGGCAGAACTATTCTCAAAACTTCCCAAAAGAATGGCAGATGCAAAATATTTTCTATCGTGCGCATTCCTCAATGTAGACGTCGACTTGCTGTCCGGTGATCGCCTCGATTTGTGTTGGCAGCACAGAATAGATGATTTGAAGAACTCGAGTATCGACCCGCTCGCTGACGCCACCATTAAGTGTTTTTTTGGGAATGACATAAGGCTCAATGCGAACAAAATCCAATGCCACTTTCACCTCGGGGCGACCTCGGACCGACGCATATGCCTTGGCCTGTGGTTGAAATCGAGGTATCTCCGATTCGTCGATATCGACACGAATATGTAACGGATTTGTCACACCCAACACCATCAAGGGCGTATCCAATATCGCCGCCGGCGCGAACTCCCCAGCACGAATCTTTACTTGCAGTACGGTCGCATCGATCGGAGCGAGGATAGTCCTCAGTTGCAGCTCGATTTCTTCTTTAGCGACTTGGGCGGAAGCTTGATCGACAGCCGCTTGCTGGACCAAGATCGATGGAGCAGAATCCTTGCCTGCAAGTAGATCGAGCTTGCCCTGTGCATCGCGGAGGTTGGCTTCGGATTCCAAGACCCGCGAGTCTGCCAAAAGTACGTTCAATCTGTTCAGGTCAAGTTCTTGCATGGACATGCTGTTGTTGTCGCCGAGTTTCTCGGCCCGCGCCAACTCCTGCTTGGCATTGGAGCGTGACGCCTTGCTTTGATCGACCATGGCTTGAGCCGATTCCACTCGAGCTCGAGCGGGCGCGATCTGGCCTAGAGATTCAAGGAGCTTGGCCTTCTGGGCCGCGAGGTTCGATTTGGCAACCAGCAAATTGGCTTGCGATGCACGATCGTCGATGACCAACAATGGATCGCCCTTTTTGACTTGATCGCCCGGCTCTACTTTTACCGATGTGACGATTCCGGGGACTTGCGAGCCGATCGAAATGGCTTCGCCAGCCGGCTCGATCAATCCGATGCCACCGATGTAGCGAGCTTGGGTGACAGCATGGGGCGCCCCATTCGCCAACGCCTGTTTGGTTGCATTGGACACGAAAGTCGGCTCGCTGCCGGGCAATGTCGGTGGCGAGAAACGAACGCCGGTCTCTTTTATTTGTGGCGAGTTCTTGCGAATCAAGATCGCTCCCCAGATCAACATGGCGAGCGCGAATCCGACCGTTCCGATCGCGAATGCTTTCTTCACTAAAGCGAACATGGACTCTTCCTCAAAGCTATGGTTGCTTGATTTCTTGGGACTGACGTCCCGGTTGCACGGCGATGATTTGACCATCTGACATGGTCACAATTCGATCGGCAAACGAATAGATTCTGGAATCGTGCGTCACCACGACGACAGCACGGCCTGGAGCACTCGCCAACTCCTGCAGCATGGTCATCACGGCATGCCCGGTCTGGGCGTCCAATGAAGCGGTGGGCTCATCACATATGACCAGCCGCGGCTCATGGACCAGCGCTCGCGCAATAGCAATCCGTTGTTGCTGCCCGCCCGATAGTTGGTTGGGGTACTTGGATTGGTGCGCGCCCATTTCCAGACGTTCTAATAGCTCGTTCGACTTTCGGACCGCTTTGCCGAGTGACATGCCTTGAACCACTAATGGAACGGCTGCGTTCTCGGCTGCCGTCAGGGATGGCAGTAGATTGAATTGCTGGAAAATGAATCCGAGCTGCGTGGATCGAAAGCGAACCAGTTTCCCGCTTGGCATTTTGCTGGTCTTCTCACCGAAGAGTTCAACGGTTCCTTCGTTAGGGCGAAGCAAGCCCGCGATGACGGAGATAAGAGTCGTCTTGCCACATCCACTAGGCCCGACCAGAAAAGTTGTTTCGCCTGCATGGATATCCATATCGATACCCCGAAGCACGCGAACTTTGGCTTGGCCCGAACCAAACTCCTTCACCACGCCTCGGCATCGGACCGCCTGTGGTGTTGCAAGATTCTTTTCGCTAGGGCGTATCTCGTTCGTCGATTGCATTTATCTAACCTCGAAATACGATTGCAGGCTCGACAAACAAAACTCGTCGCAGGGCAACGATCGATGCCAAGGCAATGATGGCAGCCGCGACTCCTCCCGAAGCGATTGCGATCTGCCATGGCAAGTAGAAGCCAGCGAAATTTGAATTGCGACCTGCAAACTCAAAGAACATCGCGGCTGCACCAAGGCCAAAGCCATAACCCACGAAACCGACCACCAGGGCTTGCAAGGCGACCATCCGAATGAGCATGTAGTTACTTGTACCGAGGGCCTTCAGGACGGCGAAGTGTTTTAGATTCTCGAGCACGAACAAATTGAACATCAGGCCAACAACGCAAACGCCGACAACGATCCCAAGGGCAATAACCGTCCCGAAGCTGACCGGTATGCCGGTGTTGTCGATAATGTACTGAATCGCTTTGTCCCGAAACTCCGTCGAAGACAATGCCATCAGGCCAGTTTGCGATTCGATCCGATCGGTGACCTCCTTTACCGAGTACTGCGGTGCCGTTCGAACCAACAGAAAAGACAATTGATTGCGTCCATTGTTGGTGTAGGAAAGGGCTTGTGAGTAGCGTGTGTAGAAGGTGATGGAAGAAGTGAACTTGGGCGAGTCCTTAATGATCGCAACCACGATGGCTCGGCGATCGTTGAGCTCCACGGTGTTCCCAATAGAAATCTTTTCTCCCTTCCAAACTTTGCCAAAGCCATCTTCGTTCACTGCTACCGCATCCGGCTTGCGGAGATCTTCTGCCGTTCCCAGGACGAAGTTGGCGGGGATTCCGATCATCGACTGATCATCGGCACCCACCAAAAGAGCGGATTCCAGTTGTCCCGATTGAGTTCGAATCGTCGCCATCGATTTGAAATAAGGGACCGCCCACTGCACTCCCTCGACGCCCCGAACGCGACCAAGCTCGGTATCGCGCATTGGGAAAACCGTGTCCAGATTCTTGACACCAGGGTCCATGACCCAAACATTGGCCTCCGGGATATCGTCAATGAGAGCTCCGCCCCGCGAGAGCAACCCAAGGAAAATGCCCATTTGCTGATTGATGAGCAATGTCGAAAAAGCAACCCCAATCACCAGCCCAATGTACTTGGCTTGGTCGTTGAAGAGCATTTTGAGGGCGATTCGCCACATGGTGTTTACATTCCCGAAAATCGCTGTGGTCCGTATCTTTCGAATCGCTGCAGCACGTAACACGGTTTTACAAAAAGGCGGATGCCACATTTGCAAAAGCGGACATGATACCCAATGGGACAAACTCACGCTGAATCCCGCGCAAGCGACCTCATGCAACTGCGGCAGCCTCTCGCCAAGCTGCCTAGCCGAGCCTTTATGGAAGTGGTGTCAAAGGCCAGTTCGGTTACACCTTGGCAAGACTTTTTTTAAAGCATTTAAAAGATCGGGAGCTGCAAACACTCGATTCCGCCATAAACCGGGACCGTCGCCGACCCATTTGTTACGGAGAGTCAGAAAAGTTACTGAAATTTCCCCACAGCATGTAACCTTCAACGTCGACTCGACCACTAACGTGCTGATTACAAGTTTTCGTGCCGAAAATACCGTTCTTATCGTTGAGTAACTCGAGTCGAGGAATGATGTTCGATGGAATCCTGCAGAGGTCGAATCGTTGCCGTAGTTGTGGCTTTTCTGGGTTGCGTGCAGGTTAATGCCCAGGATTGGCCACAGTTTCGCGGGTCGGACGGCGATGGTAAGTCATTGTCGATCGCACCTGCGAAGTGGAGTAGCAGCAGCAATTTGAAATGGGTGGTCGAGCTTCCTGGCCAGGGAGTTAGTAGTCCGATTGTTGTCGGTGAAGAGGTTTTTGTAACTGCGTTTTCGGGAGTGGGACCGAAGGCTCAATCGTCGGGCGAGCCAGCGAAGCTTTTGCGATCCCTTGTTTGTGTGGCCCGGAAATCCGGTGAGATCAAATGGCAGCGAATGCTGGAGTCACCTGTGGCG
>JBGSJT010000199.1:0-10959 GCA_041741715.1 Pirellulaceae bacterium
GGTTACGAGTCCCGTGCTCCAGGACTCGTAACCTCGTCCACTACGACAGTTTTTTTCCGAACGATGCTTAACTTCTACAAGGGCATCGAATCCAATCTCTGCTGCCGCGTTTGGAGCTCAATACTCTCTGGCTCGATCTCCGCGAGCAAAGCCACGTAGCGCCGCGCTGAATCGATCAACCCCGAGCGTTCCGCCAAGTCGGCAGCGGCCGTCAACGCGCGGCGTTTCATCTCCGCCGTTGGTGGCGGCACACGGAACAGTGCACAACGACGATAGGCCGAAAGAGCCTCAGGTATCCGCTGCAATGATTCATAAAGTTGTCCTAGTTGCCATGCCGCCGCGCTACGCAGCTTCGGTTGCAAGAGAGCAATCTGCAAACTGGCAACGGCTTCCTCTGGCCGACTTAGATTTGTCAGCGCGGCGGCCAGCGGCAACTGCAACTCCAATTGCTCCGGCAGCCGCAGCAACCGTGCGCGGCAAATGCGTTCACGCAGACTATTTAGTTCCAAGCTAGATCTGTCCAAGCTCTCTTGGGTGAGCCGAGTCGGTTCGTCGCGATGCGCGGCCTGCGCTTCCCAATGCAATTGCAACGAGCGAGATAGCTGTGCTTCTTCATACAAAAAGCAAACTTCTTCATCGTCGGGAAAACGTTGACACGCACTCTCCAAGACACGTTTAGCATCACTCCAACGATTGCGTTGCAGATAGATCCGTGCTAGCTCCAAGTACGGCTGGGCAGTCAACGGGTTTTCGCGAATCGCATGTTCCAGCGTTTGAAAGCGTTCTAAAGCGACGCTTGTGTGAGGTCGAGGTGTCTCCTCCTCCAACCAACGCTCCAGTTCCAATGGACTGGGGCGTATCAGTAAATCATCTGGCTTTAGTGGTTCCATGGTGTGTAGCCTGAGATGAACGGCGGAGTTAGAAGTCAAGCCAAGCTAGTTTGCGGAGCGCGAATACAGAAGCCTCTATTATAGTCGTTACGCTAGTTGGTTGCCAACACGCGTGCGATTCAGTGGCTTAGCATCGTACGGGAAATAACTGTCGTAGCTACGTTCGCCAGAACGTCGATTCCCTGCGGTCTGGCGACCGCAGCCACGTTTAAGTTCGGACAGTTATTTCCCGCACGATGCTTACTCTTACCGAGTAGGGAGATGATGAGCAGGAATTGCAGTCCATGGCGAAAGTACTACATTTTGTCCAGGTAACGATCGTAATCATAGATCTTGGGGATGACTGGTCCCAAAACACTGTTCTCAAAACCACTTCGCGTCATTTTTCTGCCGTACATATTTTTGTCGGATGGCACAAACTGTGGATTGAGGGGAGGCGTCAACAGAACCTTGCCCGAAAGCAGCCGAGACTGAATGCCGTCGACAAAAAGATGTGCGGCAAGAAGATGACATACTCGCCGAGCATACTTTAAGAAACTAGCCCCCAATTCAGCTTACGCGCGCACGGGCCAGCCGAGTGCCCATTGTAGACGAAACTGAGCTTGATTGAAGTCAACCACTGCATTGAGGTAGCCGCGCCGCGCTTGCTCTAATGCCTGCACCGACTGCAAGACCTCCAAAGGCAAGCCATGGCCATCGCGAATGCGACTTAAATTGCGATCGAATGATTTCTGTGCCGACTCAATAGCCAGCTGCGCAATGGCCACACGTTCGCGTCGATGGGTAACTTGTTGATGGGCTTCGGTGATTTCGAAAGCAACTTGATCCAGCAATCGCACCTGTTCGAACTTTGCCTGTTGCACTCGCGCCGACGCCTCGCGCCGCGCGTAGCGCTCACCGAAACCAAGATTGCGAACTTGCCAAGTCGCCAGAGCATCTAGATCATAGCGATTGGCGACGTTGGCCAGATCATTTCCGACGCCGCCGCCAAAACCTCCCGTGCTAAAACCCAACAACACGCTGGGGATAAACGGTGCGTACTGTTGGCGTTGATATTGTTCGCAAGCGACGGAAACCAAGGCTTGTGCCTCTTTCAACTCAGGTCGATGCCCCAGGCCGGTGGCGATCAGACTTCCCGCATTTTGATCGACGGTCGTTAGTTCAAATGGAACGACGGTCGGATCGCTGGGGACAATGCGTTGATAGCTGTCCAGGCTTAGGGCTTGTGCCATACGCGCGGCGGCGACGGCGGATCGTTCGCGCGCGGCGACCACGCGTGTATCGACGAGCGCCAACTCGGTCCGCAAGCGATCCGCATCGGCTTCGAGCCCCTCCCCGGCCTCTGCAAAATCGACTGTCAGCTTGGTGACTTCGTCGGTTCGTGCGCGGGTCTCGCGCAGGATTTGTAGGTCTTGTTCGGAGCTTAGTAATTCCAAGTAGGCGGTGGCCACGGTGAGGAGTTGTTGGTTGACGACTCCATCCGCTGCGTGGCTTCGCGCCCAAGCATTCCGAGCGGCGATCTGAGGCTGATAGTAGGCATCAGCCAAATTGAATTGAGCCACGACACCAGGACGCGGCGTGGTGCCCGCCCCAGCGGCTCCCATCCCCAAGCCGTATTGAAACGAGTTGCGATCGACGTCGACAATCGCGCCATTGCTGGCTTGATAGTTGCCATCGTGCTTGTGAAAGCTGAAGCCCGATTGAATCGTGGGGAGCCACAGCACTTGTGCCTGATTCCACTGCGCGTACGCCTCCTGTACTCGCCATCGCGCGAAACCGACGATGGGATGCCCCGCCGATACCATCGATAGGGCTTGTGGCAAATCAATGGGGAGAGTGTTCGCGTCGTTGACGGAATCCTGAGGAGGAGCTGCCAACGGGTCTGTAGGCATATTCGACGATGCATCGTATCCCGTTTCGGAAATGTCGATTGTCGGTGCCGTTTGAACCGTATAACTGACGGTGCGAAACGGTGAGTCAGTCTGCTCGGTCACGGTCGTCTGGGATGCTACTGCAGGGGGGCGACCCGCCAATTCAGTCGATTCAGCATTAACAGTGGGTTGTGTTGCTGCCGCCACACGATAGACAGTATTGTCCTTCGCCGTTTGCTTTAGGATTTGACGATTGGTCGAACAGCCGACGCCGCAGAGCAGACTGGCTAGTAACCAAGTTTGAATCGGTTTTATCCGCATTTCTCATCCTCAATTTTGCCGGTGTCGGCGGATTGGCAGGTTTAGACAGTCTGATTTATCGGCAATCGGATTATGCTGGATGTCTGAGTCCTGCACGGAGCTCCGCATTTACCACTTATCGGGCTGGGTCATAGTGGTGGTACGGGTTTTAACTGTTCCGCCGGTGATGAGCGCGCTGCAGACCAGTATCAGCGCGGCGCGCCAGCGAGTGGGTCGCGAGCTCCGTTGGAGGTAGTTTCGTTTAAGGATGTCGAGCAGGCGACCCACTCGCTGGCGCGTCGCGCTGATGTCTCCTGTTCACTTTCATATGTTATCTATCGAAATGAAATGCATGCGAATAGTAAGTTCGCTGTGGATGTTAGCGTTGCTCTTCAGCTCAGGTTGCAATCAACCTGCTAGCGATGAATCACGGTCCGTGAACCGGACAACATCCCAGCCACCGGTTGCGGTCAAGACAGTGGCAGTGCAATCGACCAGCACCGAGCGGACGACGGTACAGCCAGCCACGGTGCTGCCGTACTATCGCGCGGAGATTCGCGCCAAGGTATCGGGCTATGTTCGTGAATTGTCCGTCGACATTGGCGACTTCGTCGAAGTAGGCGCGCCACTGGCTAAGCTCGATGTACCCGAACTGGATGCGCAGGTTCCCGTCATTGAAGCTCGCATAAGCCGCGCCCTAGCTGAAGAGAATCGTGCTACGTCACAAGTGGCTTTAGCCGCTTCGAGCGTCCAAGCGGCGGAAGCACTTGTGGACCGAGCTTCTGCCGAACAGGGACAAGTCACCGCCTCGCTGGCCGCCGCCAATTCCGAACTGTCACGCACGCAAGATTTGGTTCAGCGCGGATCATTGCAAGCCAAATTAATGGATGAGTCCCGTTTGCGCCGCGATTCACAACAGGCCCGTGGGACTGCCGTCACTTCGACCATCGCTTCAGCGGAGGCCGAGGTCGATGTCACGCGAGCTCAACATGCGGCTGCGGAAGCCGATCTACAAGCTGCCCAGGCTGATACGCTGATCGCCCGTCGACAGCTCGATGAACTGCGAACACAACTCGACTTTGCTACTCTCACCGCTCCCTTCACCGGCGTCATCACGGAGCGCAACATCGCCCCCGGTGATCTAGTCAAGAATGAACACGACGCGACCTCCCTACTAGTCGTCAGCCAGATCGACAAAGTGCGCATTCATATACCAGTCCCCGAGATCGACGCTCCGTTGATCGCCCATGGCAGCACGGTCAAATTATCGTTCCCCAGTTTTGCCGCCGAGGAGCCGTTGTCTGCCACGGTGACTCGCTTCAGCGGTACGCTCGATCCCAGCACGCGTAGCATGTTGGTCGAAGTTGAAGTGGACAACGCGCAGCGCAAACTACTCCCTGGGATGTTTGGTCAAGCGACGATTACGCTGTCGAATAATCTAGCAGTCAACTCGCTCCCTGCGCGGGCAATTCGTTTTGACGAACAGGGTAAAGCGTACGTCTATGTGGTCGCTCCCGATGAGACCATCGCCATCGTCCCCATCGCCACCGGTGCTGACAATGGTCATGTCATCGAGGTGCTGTCGGGTGTCAAGGATGGCGATCGAGTTGTCGATGCGCACCTGCAGCGGTTCACCACCGGGCAGAAAGTCCGCTTGCTCGGCAACTGATTTATTAGTAGTCCTCTGTCATAGATTTGCGTTCATGGGCATCATCGACTTTTCACTGAAGAATCGCTTTGCGGTATTGGCCGCTACACTTGGCCTGTGTCTGTTGGGGGCTGCTGTCATTCCGGGAATAACCATCGACATCCTCCCGGACTTTAAGAAGCCCGTGGTGGTCAGCTTCTTCTCGTATCCAGGCCTGCCGACCGTCGACATGGAAAAGTCGGTCACAGCGCGCGTCGAGCGCGCGCTGACACTGGCCGGCAAGATCGAACATCAGGAGTCACGCACGCTTCCGGGTGCAGCCGTCATCAAAGTCTTCTTCCAGCCGGGAGCGGATGCCAGCTCGGCGATGAACGACATCGTAAACTTAGAAGCCAGTGACATGTTTCACTTGCCCCCGGGAATTGAATGGCCCTTTACGCTGCGCAGTGAACCCGCCAACTTGCCCGTCGTGCTGGCAGCGATTTCTGGCGAAGGACTCAGCGAATCAGAGCTGTATACGATCGGCTACTATGCCGTCCGCAATAAAATGGGGGGACTCAAGGGAGTTCAAATCCCGCATCCGTTCGGTGGCAAATTTCGACAGATGATGATCTACGTCGACCCTGTCAAGATGCAAGCTCTGCATGTCAGCGCTCCCGATGTGGTAGAAGCGCTTCAGAAATCAAATTTGGTACTCGCTGGTGGTTCAGCACGGATGGGAGGGACCGACTATCAAATCCATCCGACCAATACCTTGCCCACTCCAGCCGACTTGGAAGCCGTTCCGATCGCGATCCGCAACGGACATCCAATTTTTATTCGCGACTGCGCACGAGTGGTCGATGATGCGGCCATTCAATACAACATCGTGCGCGTCAATGGCAAGCGGAGTGTGTATTGTCCGCTCCTCCGTGAGCCAGGTGAGAATACGATTACCACCGTTGATCGCATTTACGAAGCAATGGCGGCTGAGATTCCGTTAATGAAGGAACGGAAGGAGATCCCCGAAACTACCGAAGTCACATTGGTTTCCGATCAGTCCCACTATATCCGCCAAGCCATGTCGAATCTCACCACGCAACTCAGCCTGGGGGCTTTGCTAGTGGCCCTGGTGGTGTGGCTCTTTCTCGGTCGATTTATCCCGACGCTGATTATCGTTTCAACCATCCTGCTGGCTGTCCTGATCGGTGGGTTAGGTTTCGCCTTTACAGGTCAGACTATAAATGTGATGACGCTGGGGGGGATCGCGCTGGCAATTGGTACCGTCGTCGACGCGGGGATTGTGGTGGTGGAGAATATCATTCGCCATCAACGCATGGGCAAATCGATGATGCTGGCCGCGCGTGAAGGGACGGAGGAGGTTTCTGGGGCGATTCTAGCTGGTACAGTCACGACGCTCGCCGTCTTTCTCCCCGCTGTTTTTCTCAGTGGCATGATCAAGTATCTGTTCGAACCACTATCACTGGCCGCAACCATGACGATTGGTGCGTCCTACTTGCTGGCACTCACCGTCGTCCCCGCCGCGTGCGCGACGTTTGTTCGCGAACGCGTTACGAAGCGCGATGATCAGTCAACCGCCGAAGTGCAGGATGATGCTCGCCCGCACGGATTCTACGGACGAGCATTGAGTGTGTTCTTAAAAGTTCCCGCGCTCACATCACTGGTGGTCGTGCTGGTGGTTGGAGCTTCGTTCATTCTGCTTCCATTTATCGGCAGTGAGTTATTTCCCGAAGTTGACGCCGGATCTTTCGAACTGAGAATCAAGACGCTGCCAGGGACCGAGTTGATCGAAACGGAAAAACTGGTGGCCCGCATCGAAGAGTCGATCAAACAAGTCATCCCCGAACAACAGATCGACACGCTCATTGCCAATATCGGGCTACCGGTAGGCAAAGGGGCAGGATTTTCAACGGTCCTCAGTTCCAACTCGGGTCCAGATACGGCCTATCTGATTGTCAATCTCAAACAATCGGGACGAAGTACCAGTACCACAACTTATGTCAATCAACTGCGCCAGAAACTTGCCGAAGAGTATCCGTTGGAGAAGTTTCTGTTTGTGTCTGGGGGAATCGTCAACATGGCGCTCAGCGAGGGAATCGCAACGCCGATTAACGTACAGGTTTCGGCCGGTTCACTGGGACAGTGTCGCGCGTCGGCTGAAAAGATCGTGGCTGCTATTGAAACTATTCCTGGAACAGCGGACGTGCAGATTGCTCAGTCGCTGGACTACCCTCAATTTGACGTGCAAGTCGATCGTACCCGCGCCAAATACTTGGGGGTCGATCAGGAGCAAGTGGCCCAGACAGTTTTAACAGCGTTGGGATCGAGCGTTGGATACGCACCCACAATTTGGATTGATCCGAAATCGGGGACAGATTTTTTCATGGGCGTACAACATGAAACGAATGAACTTAAGTCATTGGACGATTTGCGAAACATGCCCATTTCATTGACCGGCAGCGATGGCCCCATGACCATACCGCTGTCCAATATTGCCAGTGTGAAACGCGTTACCATCCCCGGCGAAGTGGCGCACTACAATATCGCCCGCGTCAACGATGTGCACGTCAATGTCACTGGTCGCGATGTTGGATCGGTGGCGCGCGACGTCGAACGAGCGCTAGCAGGAATAGAATTTGAAAATGGCGTTTCAGTCAGTTTACGTGGGCCAGTGGCCACGATGCGCGAAGGGATGAGTATGCTGGGGGCGGGTCTGGCGGTCGCGGCGGTCTTGGTCTATCTGGTCCTCATGGCTCAATTCCGATCGTTTGTTGATCCGTTGATCATCATGTTGGCTGTCCCATTGGGATTGGGGGGCGTGGTGGTCGTGCTCTACTTGACAGGAACAACGCTCAACATTCAATCGCTGATGGGGATACTCATGATGATTGGTGTGGTGGTCAACAATTCGATTCTGTTGGTCGACTTTGCCAATCGCCGCCGCGCTGAAGGGGCTACCCCCCGCGCCGCCGCCCAAGCCGCTGCCCAAGTGAGATTGCGACCGATCTTGATGACCTCGCTAACCTTGGTCGCATCGATGTTGCCATTATCCTATCAATTTTCTCCAGGCAACGAAGCGATGATTCCATTGGCCCGCGCCTTGTTGGGAGGCATGGTCGTTTCGACGGTGTTAACCTTGGTCTTAGTCCCCTGTGTGTATACAATACTGCACGCGTTGCGTCGTAGCGAACCGAAGTCGCAATTCGTCGCAGCCACCTGATTTTGTGAAACTTAGGCGCGAGTTTATCTACCTTGGGTTGATGGCAACAAATCATCTAGCCGATTTCCGTTGGGCTTGTCCCAGCGGAATCACAACTGGAAGCTACAATAATCGCCGCGCAATCTTCCCTCCCCACTTTCCAGCTATTTCGCCAAAGGCGAAATAGCTGGAAAGTGGGGAGGGGACCAAATTGACGCGAGTTTGTAGCTGCCAGTTGTTGCTCCGACCGGGGCGAGCCCGGCGGAAGCCTGACGGAAGCCTGACGGAAGCAAAAAGTTCGCTAGCAAACTTGTGTAGATAAGTTAGGTTTCTAGCTCTAGCCGTGGGGACATCGTACGTTGCCACCGCACGCTGCGCCCGGTTACTCAAGTCCCGTAAATACATACTCGCTCCTTATAACCGCTGAATCCCCCCGCCCTGTGAAGCATTTAATTTTTCTCCCAGTCGTCATCTTTGTGCAAGGGTTAGTGCTTAACAGCCACGCCTGGGCTCAATTGGATCCGTCCAAGCCCGACACGCGTCAATTGCTTTCGACGGCTAGGCAAGCGTTGGAGCGCAATGCGGCGGAATTGCAATCCGTCACGGCTCAAGGTCGTATCCGTCATTTGCAGTTCGATCGCGATGTGGAAGCCCCGGTTGTAGCGCTCGACGCTGATCTGCTGCTGCTCTACGATGCCCCCAAGTTTCGGCTGCATCTACAGTATCGAGCCCCCTGGGAAAATTTTGGTGGTCATTCATCACAACTACCGCTTGAACCGAATGAAGCCGATCAGCATAAATTGGAGCAACAAACGCTGCTGTTCGATGGACAGACTGTGTTGACAGTCGAACGCAAGCGAGATGGTTCCTCGCGTGGTGATATCTACTTTGACTTCCATAAACAAAACATGTTGCGCCTGGCGGGCTTTCCCTTCGAGGATCCGGTAATGCTGTGGAACGAGCCACTGCGGCTGGACCGCGCCGATTTGTCTGCCTCCGAGACGAAGCCGCTGTCGGGAGGAGGCTTTCTAGGAGTACTCACCAAAGACACCTATCGACTGAAGTACTATTTCTTGGGTGCATTCGAATTCGACCTGCGACGCGTCAGCTCATATCGACTGGGTGAAGACATTCCGTTTCGCGATTGGCATTTAAATTGGGGCCAATCGCAGGGGGTGCATTATGTCGAGCGCTTGGTGCGAAGGATCAACGAAGCCACCACCGCCGACGATGCGTTTCAACGGTCCGTCCGTTCGCATGAACAAGTGGAACTCGAATATAAAACGTTTGATGTGGCTGCAGCGATTGGCCCAGAAGCATTTGAGCTATCCGCGCTCGCTCTCCCCGAGAGTTTGCCCATCTATGACCATCGCGTCAACGTCAACGGCAAGCCGAAGGTGCTGCACTGCCGCGATGGTAAGTTAGTCGACGCCCAAAGTCGCTGATCGCGTTTATGGCTACGGAACTTTTCGGCGGCATAAGTGTTACAATCGCTGCGGCTCTCTTTTCAGCTTCTCGGAATTTAATGGATTTATATCATGCTTGCTCGACGCTTGGCGTGGGTTGTGGTTGGTTTGTCGTCACTAGTTAGTCTGGGAGCCGACTGGAATCGATTTCGCGGCCCAAACGGCAGTGGTGTTGCGGAAGGGACTATGGCTACTCCCACGGAGTGGTCTGAGTCGAAAAACGTCAAGTGGAAATTAGCCCTCCCGGGAGCGGGAGTTTCCTGCCCGATCGTGGTAGGTAGTAAACTCTTTGTGACTTGCTACTCGGGCTATGGCCAGTCGCGAGATGACCTGGGAGATATGAAGGACTTGGTGCGACACGTACTGTGCGTCGACAAGTCGTCGGGGGAAGTGTTGTGGCAGCGATCGATTCCTTCCACAGTCACGGAAGATCCTTATTCCGGCATGGGGGTCCCTCAACACGGTTACGCTTCCCACACACCTGTTTCGGACGGCAAGCAAGTTTTCGTATTCTTTGGTAAGAGTGGCGTATTGGCCTTTGATCTCGACGGCAACGAACTGTGGCGGAAGGAGGTCGGCACCGATTCCGACCCTCGCAACTGGGGTTCATCTTCGAGTCCGATACTTTTGGACCAGGCGCTCATCGTCCCTGCCGGTGCCGAGAGCAGGGCCATCGTCTGCTTGGACAAAGCAACTGGTGCGGAGCGTTGGCGATGCGATGCCGATAGTTTAGGGATGGTCTGGGGAACGCCAGCGATTGTCGCAGTGGATGGCCATTCGGAGATTGTGATTGGTGCACCCTACGAAGTTTGGGGACTGAACCCCGAAAATGGAAAACTGCGTTGGTACTGTCCAGCGACCGAAGACGATCAGTTTAGCTCCAGTGTCGTGGTCGTCGGTGACACGGTGTTCGCAGTTGGTGGTCGCAATGGAGGCTCAGTCGCAGTGCGGGCTGGTGGCAAGGACGATGTGAGCCAATCCCACGTAGTATGGAAGGGGCGCGACAGTACGCAATTTTCGTCTCCCGTGGTCCATGAAGGAAAGATGTTTTGCATTTCTGACGGAACGATCACCTGCTTGGATGCAGCGACTGGAAAAGAAATTTTCAAAAGTAGACTCGCGAGTGCGTCGAAGGTCGCTGCGGAAGCTACTCCCGATGGCAACACGCGTGGTGGTGGACCTGAAGGCGGCCCCAGCCGAGGAGGACGCGGCGGTGGCATGGGATCACGTGATTATGCATCACCTGTTATCGCTGATGGAAAGATCTATTACCAAACACGTGGTGGTGACATGCACGTTATGGCTGTAGGGAATGAATACAAACCATTGGCCGTAAATCGTGTGACTTCTGCGTCAGAAGATTTTAGCGCCACTCCCGCAATCAGCGACGGTGCCATCTTCATCCGCTCCAACAAACACCTCTACTGTATATCTGAGTAGTCTGCATCGGCGAATAAACGGCACGTTCCCATGCAAACTTGTCTGGCATGAGCCAAGTTTTATTGGTTATCGTCGTGCGGAAAATTAGTGTCGCAATAAGTAGTGGACGAGGTTACGAGTCCCGTGCTTCAGGACTCGTAACCTC
>JBGSJT010000200.1:0-3017 GCA_041741715.1 Pirellulaceae bacterium
GAAGACTGCCAGGCTCGTGCGTCAGATCGCCAGTGAGATAGCGAGCTTGTTGTCATCGGGCGGAGACATGACATTGCTGATTGAGCGATTCTGTTGTCAGGCACGCGCTGGCTGTAGACTCACTACGCGACATGGCGCTCCGGGAACATTTCAACTGCTCCGAAACCCGGAAATGCTCGAGTATTCCTTAACTTGATGCGTATGGGGCTGCGGAGTGCTGTGCCCCCGCCCGCTCGCCCCCCGAACGTAGCCCTCGGTAAAAAAAACGCCCGCTGGATGCGGGCGTTTAGGTTAAGCTGAATAAAAGATAGCTAAGGCTAGACTGGCTGCCTTCGTTGACGCCAAGCGGGAATCAAAGAACCAACCAGCCCGAAGAGTATGGCAAAACTTCCCGGCTCTGGAACACTTGGTACTGGTCCTGTTCCTGGTCCCGGATCGTTGTATTGCAGTTTGTCGCTGCCGGCCCCAGCGTTTACTTGCTGAAATCTCATCACGGAATTGATGGACGTTACATAAGCAAAGCCATTCTGGAACGCGGCCTCCATATTTGCCGCAGTCATGCCAGCCAACAAAACCGAAAATGTATCCGAATTGCCCTCGGTAATGGCATTGTTTGCATTTCCTCCGTTAAAGTTGTTGTTGTCAGCACCAGCAATATCAAGCGAGCCGAATGGCTGAGCGGCAGCATTAACTATAAGTGTGTCAAGCTTTAAACCGCCAATAAACGAATTGGCAACGTAAGTGACCCCTGGAGCCAAATCGAAGCCAAACCCAGTCAATGAAGACTTGGTAGCTCCGGCACCGAAGGTTACCTGGCCAGTTGTGTTGGTGACAAAGGCTGTCACTCGAACGTTACCACCTACGGCAGCAAACGTTAAACTAACCGTACCAGAAGCTCCCGTATGAGGATTGTTGCTGGAAAAGCTATTCGCACCAAAACTTAACATGACTCCTGCTTCCGCGACTGCGCAAGTCACAAACGCAAGCGTTGCGGCGAGTGCCGTATGGCAAACTCGGTGCCGCATAACTTTGAGAAAAACCGTGTCATTTAACATATGAAATTTCTAACCTGTGAATTTAAAGATCTGTCGTATCGAATTGTAAGTGTTAAGTCATCCAGAAATACAAATCGGTACCTTCAACAGACTGATGGGAATCCTGTCAGGTAAATGGGCACCGTCAAGGCGAGATTGAAAACGTCCCGCACTCTCCTCGAAGATGAGCTCAGACCTACATAAGACGGCTTGTGCCTGAGGGCATTGGTCCGACATCGAGAAAGAATGCATCCCTTTGACGGGCAGGCGCGTTGTAATCGTAGGAGGCTTGTCTCCTTCGTTCACAGGCATTTCCCCTTCTGAAATCGATGTTCCAGTCCCGCATCCGTCCGAATACCGGACGTCCAAAGTAATCACCCCCGCCCACGTGCTGTGCACGAAGACTGCTGAACAAAGCAGCACAAAAAAAGGGACCAGCGATCGCATCGGACAATCCGCAGAATGGACGGGTAAATATCAAACATTCAACTGCTTACACTCCTCCTATCTTACCACCTCCGGAAGAATTCACAACCATTCTGCGCATTGCGAAATAGCTAAAATAACCAGTTTTCGAAAAAAGTGGACTGACTTGCTTGCTGTAGCAAGCTTTCTTGGATCAAAACGTTTCCGAATGGAACAACGAGTGAACTTTCTGCGAATTCCCATGTTGTGTCTTTCGAGTATGACTTGTTCCAAGTGCTTCATCATCCCAAGAAATGAAACGCCTCTCTCGACTTAAAATCAGGCTTTCTTCGCAGCCGACTCTAGCTCTTGTAGCCAGCAACAAACCCCTGGACGCGTGTCGAAATATGTCCAGTTCTTGTTAGTAGATGGAATTTCTGCGTTATTACCTACCTGTTCTGCCTAGATTGCTAAAGCGCACTAGAGTTCAGATGGCTCTCGGCAAACGAGCCATTCGGCAAAGTGGGCTTTGAGGGCAAGCTGCCATTGTGGCGGCTAGTGGTTTCTATCTCTTTTCAGGGCGCCCGGGGATCCCTGCGCCAGAACAAAGATTGGGACTCAGGCTGGCCTGCAATAGCGCCTTTCCAACTATCAATTCTCGTCCAAAGAAAAAGCACCTCTATGAAATTCCTACAGAGAGTTTTCGTCGCCAATTTGCGAGACATGACCCGCGATTTACGCAGCCGACGAAGAGTGCTCTGCTTTGAAACCATGGAACAACGCGTTGTGCTGAGTGCGGACCTGATGGCTGCGGGAGCCTCCCACGAACAGATCCACGACGACGGCGGGTTTGAGCTACACGCGTTGACTGTGTTGCCGCAGGCCGCCGATCCGGTTAACCCGGAAGGGACTTTGTCTACCGTCACGCCGGTGAACGTGTCCGAAACGTTTTTCTTGCATAGTGCTCCCAACGCAAAACACACGATCTACTTGGATTTTGACGGCCACGTTACGTCGGGCACGATCTGGAATTCAAACTACAACGGCGGTCAGGACATCGTTACGCCGGCCTACGATTTTGACGGCAATCCGACATCCTTCAGCAATTCGGAATTGCAGCGCATCCAGTGGATTTGGGAGCGCGTCGCGGAGGACTTTATTCCATTCAACGTGAATGTTACCACCGAAGACCCGGGAGCTGCGGCCCTGAGCAAGAGCGGCTCGTCGGACGACGCATGGGGCGCGCGGATGGTCATTGGCGGCAGCAGCAACGATTGGTGGGGATCGGCGGCGGGCGGAGTTGCTTTCGTCGGCAGTTTCAATTGGTCCAGCGATTCCCCAGGCTTCGTCTTCGAAGCCCAGTTGGGTAATGGCAATGAAAAGTACACCGCCGAGGCCATCAGTCATGAAGCGGGGCACATGCTGGGGCTAAGCCACGATGGTCGCATCAGTCCCTCCGAAGAGTACTTCGCCGGACATGGCAGTGGAACGACCGGCTGGGCTCCGATCATGGGCTCCAGCTACTCCAAGAATGTCACCCAGTGGAGCAGTGGAGAATACGCAAGTGCCAGCCAAAAG
>JBGSJT010000201.1:0-51729 GCA_041741715.1 Pirellulaceae bacterium
TCTTGCGATCCTGCTGACCCACGGTCTCAAGTACCAAGGCCTATACGATCTACAAGATGTTTGGAAGCATCTGTTTCCACTTTAGATTCTAATCAACATGCGTGGAATCATGGTCTAATCGTAGATACTAGGCCTCTTTGATTGTCTTTGGGGATGATGTAGGATATGTTTTTCCGCTTTTGGAGAGCCAAGACAATACCCGGACCACCACGAGCCGACGAAGCTGGCGGATTGTACCACGCCTTGAATCGTGGCAACTTGCGAGCGACTATCTTTCATAAAGATGTCGACTTCGAAGCGTTTGAACAAATCCTCCACGAAGGTTTACAGATCCATCAGATTGAACTCTTCTCGTATCAACTGATGCCCAACCATTATCATCTTGTGCTGCTGCTGCGCCCGTTGGTCGATGGCGAAATGAGCCGGTTCATGGGTTGGGTGGGCGGCACGCATACCATGCGGTATCGTTCCCAGTACCACACCCGCGGCATGGGCCATGTCTATCAGCAACGCTACAAAAGTTTTCCAATTCAGGACGACGAACATTTCTTCGTTGTCTGTCGGTACGTGGAGCGCAGTGCCCTCCGTGCTAGACTTGTCAACCGCGCCGAACAATGGCGATGGGGTTCCCTTTGGCGCTGGTTGCGCAAACCCGAACCCCACCCACCGCTGCTATCGCCGTGGACCCTGCCACGACTTCCCGGATGGGTCGAGCGAGTCAATACTCCGCTCTCGGAAGCGGAGTTGGCGGCGGTCCAGGTATCGGCCCAGCGCGGCAAGCCGCTCGGTGATGAAGGCTGGGTGGAGTCCATTGCATGTCGCCTCAATCTGGAATCGACCATGCGTCCGCGCGGTCGCAAGCGGGTGCGCTTCCCCAAAACTGTTAACAAAGAGGCCTGACCCCTTTGTTTCTTCTGACCCCTTTGTTTCTTGTTAACAAAGAGGCCTGACCCCTTTGTTTCTTGTGACCCCTTTGTTTTACTTCGGGGTGCTACATGTTGGCAGCAGAGCTGAGTGCTATGTCGGTCTTTTTTCGAATCCAATCACTTACCGTCCGGTAAAACGTGACTCCTATGGATTCGCCGCGATAGCCGATCATTACGTTGGTACGCTGGCCGCTGAAAATGGTGGTTGCACTATCGGTTGGAACCGAAACGACGGCTCGAAAGCACGGCTCCGCAAGCTCGAATTCGTCGCCTTGGCCCGCGTCTCCTTTTGTCGAGGGAACGACTTCCAACGGACCTCCCTCGCTGGCAGACAGGGCCGGGTGAATCAGCCGCGAGCTTGCGCGAGGTTCTACGCGCACAAGCTTTCCTGTCAGGCGTGCATGAGAACCCGTGCGAATGTAAACGGGCTGACCGACATGCGGCGCGACGGAGTCGAAATGGCTTTGGTCGATAGAAGCGATTACCTCTTTCGAGTTCTCATTGCCGATCGAAAGCATCGGTCCACCTTCGGGAAGATAGGCGCCGAGCAACTGTTCCAATGAACGCCTAATAATCTTCCCCGAAACGGGCGCTCGAACATCTAAAGACTCAAAGCGATACTGCGCTTCGGAAAGTTGTTCGGTAAGTGCAGCGATTTGACGTTGAGCAATTTGAGCGTCTGCTGCCTCATGGCGATCGACAGCGGCTAGATATTTTACTTCAGTCTGTTTAATTTCCAAACACAGATCATGGTAGGACGTGCTGACTTCGGGATTCTCCAGCTCGAGCAAGCGCTGGCCGGCGACTACGTGCTGACCGTCGACAACGAAAACCTCTCTCACGAATCCACCCGTCAGACTCCTAAGGTTCTGCACATCCTGGAATTCGACGACTCCTGGAGCCGAAACCGTCGCCGGGGAAGGCATTCGGAAAAGCGCTAGGCCGACGACGACAACCGTTAGCGAGGACAATGAAAGCGCCCGCCAAACTTGCATTGGACTGGAGTTGTATCGGGTGACCAGGCCGCAGGCAAATTGCCATGCCGGTTTGCCGACCCAGCCGGCGACGGCCAAGATGGACAGAGCGAAGCCCGCGCCGTGAAAAAGCACGGAGGCCGCGATGGCTAATGACACGCAGAGCACGATCCGCCAAACGGCTGCCGCCCATCCGTAGCAGCCTACCCACCAGCGACGAGAGCAGCGAATTTGCTGTACTCTGGCACTGCTTCCGAACAGCAGCCAAGTAACTTGCCGATGGACAATTTTGCTCCCTTCCGCATAGAGGTTGGGAATCTCTAGGAGATCGGACAAGATAAAGTAACCATCAAAACGCATTAACGGATTTGCATTAAACAGAATCGTGGAGACGCTGGCCATAACAATCAGATTGGTTAACATGTGCGAAGCGAACTTGGATTCCGAGTATTGCCAAATCAGGGCAGCCGCCGCTGCCACCAACAGTTCAACGTAGATGCCGGCAACCGCAACATGAATGCGCGACCACTTGGATGGCAATCGCCAAGATGAGGTGACATCCACGTATGCTAGGGGGGCAAAGAGCACGAATGCGATGCCTATTTCTCTGACTTCGCCTCCGTAGCGGCGGCACGCAATGGCGTGTGCCAGTTCATGCACTACTTTTAGCGCGATCCAGGCAACCGTCATCCACAGCCAGTTTCTCGGCGAAAATAGAATCTCGGAAGCCGACAGGAACTGATCCCAATTGGTAGCGGTAGTCCAGATGGCGGCAATAATCAGAACTAGCCCCAGTGCGCTAGAGACCGGAGAAAACAGCCAAGCAAAGCCTGGCAACATGGCGCGAATCAATCTGTCCGGATTGCCCAGCGGAATCTTTATCCAAAAAGGATTGGGAATTGCGGAGCTGCCCGTCTTGCTGCGAGCCGTTGGCGGGGCGAACAGATTAGTGTTTCCACTCGCGTCTTCAAACGCCCCAAGCCCCTTCTCAAGCAGCCACAAATAGATCGTTGTCGCTTGCTGGGTGGTCAGCGACTGGGCTGCGAGCCGTTGTGCGGCAATTGCGAGTCCCTCGGCGAACGTTGTCCGCCCATCCAAAAGTGAAATGAACACATACTCGGCGTAGCCAATGCGATAGAAGCTGGCCGATTCTACGCACTCAATGTGATAGAACACTTGGCCATGATGGGTCTGCGGCGAAAATATTAAGTCATCCCGCAATTGCATTTTAGTGCAATTCAGGTTCAAGGTTGCCAGGTTGTTGAAGTCACTTACCATCCGAGCCACATTAGGGTTGCGGCATAGGCCTTGTGAAACCAATTCCAAGCGACTGTTCGCCGCACTGATGCAATTCGCGCGCTACCGCGCATGCCAGGCCTGAGCTGGCCACTCGAATTATCGCAGTCAATTTCAGCGATGAACACGTTTTTGTGTTCCCTCAATTCGGTCCGGGGGTGCAAGCGTTCGATTGTCCCTTCGAAGGGTTGCAACGGAAATGCGGCCAGGCGTATTTGGGTTTGCATTCCTGGCTGGACAAAACGCACGTCGTCCTCAGGAATCTCGACTTCAATCACCATACGGTCCAAGGGGGCGATTTCGAATAGTGTCTTACCCTTTTCCAAGGGAACACCTTCCAGTTTGGAATGGTCGCCCATTAAGACCATGCCTTCGAGCGGGCTGCGAACCTCCAGGTTGGACGCGCGATCCTCCAGCTTATCGATCGTTAGCTGTAGCCGCTCTAGCTCCAATTTGGCAATCTCTGCCTTGCCGGATTCGTGTGCTGCCACATAGCCAGCCAATTCCTTAGCCACTCGATGCGATTCGGCCTGCTTGCCAGACAGTTCCCATTGAATATCGCGGGCGTCGATCTCCGCTAACAATTGCCCAGCGGACACCAAGTCACCGGGTGCAACGTGATTGCGTTGCAAGCGAGCATCGAATGGCGCAGCGATGAATCGTCGAGTAACCGGTTGTAGTTCGCAATCACACGCGATTCTGTACTGGAGCGGGAGCAGCAACCCGCAGACCACTAGCAATACGAGCAACAGCGCAAGCTTGGCCGACTGAGTTCGGCAGTATTCCCGAAGCTTGCATGAAAGCCTGTCGAAGCGGTTACCTCGAGCGCGCTGTATCAGTCCCAACGCAGATCCCAGCGGTGTGCTGGCGGCCTGAAGAAAACTGCCCAGCTCTACCGACGCCAGCAGTTTTCTATTGCCGGCAAGCAAACAAACGCCACGCACTCTGTGCTGAGCGTCTGCTAACGGAATGCTTAGTACGGAGGCGTCGTCGAGCCATTGGGCTAGCTGTCGATGAGCGAAAAGCGCGTGACGATTCTCGCTGTCCACCGGTGGCCAGAGACCATGGTTGCCGCGCGCTAAACACTCGTTCGCAGTCGAAGTGGCTCTAAGCGTTAACTCGCTATTCGGGTCTATCTGCTGAATTTCGGAAATAGCAACCACTTCACAGCGAGCGTTCGTTCGATTGCATAATCCTACGACGACGTACCGAACACCGTAACGCAACTTAATTTCGTTGGCCAGCGTCTTGCAGGCGTTCTCAGGCGAGCTTATCGAAGAGACTCGAGAAATGAGTTCCAGTAGCGCGGCGACGCGTTGCAGTTCTTCGTCATCGTCGGCATGTTTATTTGCCAGCTTCTCAAATCCAACTGGACAGGGAATGCATGAGGCTTCGGTATCAACTGCAGGCAGCGTCGAACGTCCAGCGATTGGCGAATTCGTGTCGCAAGTAAACATGAACCGCTCCCCCGATGCTGAACCTGACTCCATGGCTGTTTCGATCTCTATTTTGTAGGCAGCCAAAACTCTGGTGAGTCCAGCTACGACATGGATGCTTGAGCCCGCGAAACGCAATGCATCACGGACCATTGGTTATGGCTTTGTTGTCAAACCAGACTTGGCTTTAGTGAAGTATCCAGGTGAAGTTGATTTCTGGTCATCGCCTGACGAAGTTAGCGCCAGCCAGCAAGAATCTCCGCTGCTGAATTGCCCCTGGTGGTTGTCGATGCGAATCTTTAGTCGCACGGTATTACTTTGCGGATCTTTGATGGGCGACACAAACTCGACCACTCCAACCATTTTAGTTTGCTCGCTACCGATACTCAGCGGTACGGTTCGGCCAGCTTTGAATTCGCCTGCCGCTTTGGCTGGAACGGCAAATTCCACGAGCAAAACATCCAATTTGACGACTTTGATGACAACCGGATCTGACGCGGATATAAATTCGCCAGGATCTTTATAGATGTGTGTGACAATTCCATCGATCGGGGATCGAATCTGCTTTTGAAGCAGCATGGCCTCAGTCCGAGCGTACTCCGCAACTTTCAGTTCCAACTCTTCGCGGATTGCCAAGACCTGTGCTGCGGCGATACGTTGTTGCGATTCGATGCGCGTTAACTCTTCAGCACTGGCGTGTCGCCGCTCGATGAGTTGTCTGATTTTGCGGAGATTCTCGATTTGAAACGCCAGCTCTTCTTCGGCGGAAACTAAGCGCCCACGCGCCTCTTTGGCTTTTTGCGCAACCTCTAAATTGGTCCGCGACACATGTTCGTCCAAGCCGCCGAGGACTTCTCCCTTGGATACGCGATCTCCCTCTTTGACGTTGAGATAGGCGAGCGTACCCGTTTCGGAGCTGGCAACGTCGACGTCGCGATACGGTTCAATAAAAGCCGAAATGTCGCTAGCCCAGATCGGCGCAGGGGCGAATACACAAGCAATTAAGCCGAAAACGAGTTTCGCTTTGTGTGTAGTATTCGTCATAATTCTCACAACCGACAGATTCGGTACGTGACTCGAGACCCCTCGTCCAGGAACTGTAGTTCATAAAACGTCCTCAAGCTTGGAAAACAGAGATTCTCTTGCCAAGTCGCGTTGCATGAGTTGCAGTCTGGCTGAAGATTGCTTGCGTTCCACCAGCTCCTGAACCTTGCGCAATTGCCGAAAGATATCGATATGCAGCTCCCCCTGTCGATCGGCGCAACGCAAAAGGGGACGCTTCAGCCAGGGGCCATGAATGCGGATTAAATCGTCGTCCGCCGAAACGTAGGTTCGAGCGCTTCCGGTATCTCCTTGGCGAGCACATCTCCCCACTAATTGCCGGTCGATGCGCTGGAGTTCATTGGGGGCAGCCACGATGACGTGTAGGCCTCCGCAATTTTTGACGTCGTCGCTCAGACGAATGTCAGTTCCACGACCGGCCATATTGGTAGCGATGGTGATTGCGTATTTCTGGCCAGCGGCAGCGATCACCGCTGCCTCGTCTGCATCCTGTCTGCCATTTAGCAGTTGAAAAGGTAGTCGCCGCTGCCGCAACAGTGCTGCCATCAATTCGCTTTCGAGGATCGTGCGCGTGCCGATCAAAACCGGTCGGCCGCTGCGATGGATCGTAGTCGCGTCCTCAGCGATTGCCAGCCACTTCGCTGCGGCATCGGCAAAAGCTCGCGTAGGATGGAGTTCTCGTCGGCATGGCAATCGTCGCGGTATCTCCCAGACCTTTAAGTTATAGATCTGGCGAAACTCCGATTCGCAGCCAACCGCCGTGCCCGTCATTCCGGCCAATCGGCGATAGTTGCGAAAGTATCGCTGCCGCGTGACTTGGGCGATAACCGCGCGCTCACTTGAAATCTCCAGTCCCTCTTTGACTTCGATCGCCTGATGCAATCCATCGCTCCAGGTGCGGTCCGAGAAGATGCGACCTGTGCTGCCGTCAACAATTTGAATTTGTTGTTTTTCGATCACATAGTGCACGTCGCGTTCGAAACAGAAACTTGCCCGAATCGCCTGCTGCACGTACTCGCCCCATGGTCGTTGCAACTGTTTGACCGGAATGCACACCTCGCGTGCGTGAATGCGTTGGTTGCCGTTCAGCGTAAGGTTGACGGTGCCTGTCAAATCGAGCTGAAAGTGCTCGTCTTGTACCAACTCATTTGCAAGGCGGCAAGCCAATCGGCAGGCTTCGGCATCGTGCGCGGTGCCTTGGGGCGCATCACATAGGATCAAGGGCGAACTCGCATCGTCGAGCAGGACATGGTCAATTTCGTCGATAATGGCCAGCCAATGCCCGCGCTGAATCGTCGACCGTCCCGTCATGGACGTCCCTCGTAGCTTGTTGAGCAATTCCGTTCCCAGCGGAACGTGAGACAGCGTCTGCTTTGCAGCTTGATCCCGTAAAAAGTCGAATCCAAGATCGAATCCCGTTGCGTAGGTTACTTCGCAATCGTAAGCGCACTTCTTGGATGCCGGCGAGGAATTGGAGTCTCCGCTAAGGCCAGTTGTGATTCCTAGCACGTCGAAAACCGGTCTCAACAATGAGAAGTCACGCTCGGCTAAATAGGCATTGGGAGTCGCCACATGTACGGCGTTTCCACGGAGAGCCGAGAGGATTGCCGCGGGCGCGACCGAGAACGTCTTGCCTTCCCCGGTCTGCATTTCCGCTACGTTGCCGAGTGAAGTCGCCAAGGAAGCCATGAGTTGGACGTCGTACAGTTCGACTCCAACGGTCCGACGCAAGGCTTCCACTGCGAGTCCTAGTCCCTCCGTGACTGTGTCGAGCGGAGCATCGGTCCGAGCGAATGCCTCTCGGAGCGCACAGGCGGCAGACTGCAATGAATGATCGCTCTGCGTTCGCAGCCGATCCGCCTGCCGGCGAACGTCTACCAATTGGCTTGTCAGTCCTTTCAATGATTGAGGACGGGACATCGTTGTTGCAATGCTGCTGGCCACACAAAGCTCCCTGGCTGAGATCGCTCGTTACCAATTCTGTCGGTCGGGAATCAGTTTCGAAAAATTCTTATAGATTGTCGCAGCTCCTGGGTCACCATCTGAGGCTGTCGTAGCAACACTGGGCGCGTCCGATTCCAGGGCTGTGATGCGAACAGGTCGCGTCGCGGGACGATTGGCTGCGCTCACTGGCACAGTTGGCAAATCGAGTCCTTCCCAATTCGGCAGCGGGGGCGGTTCTGGGCTAGCGATCGCTTGATAGCGAATGGGTTCAGTCAGCAACAACGTCCCCATGCCCTTTCGCAAGCGCACAAGGCTCAACGAATAGTTGATTTGGGAGTCGACAAACGCGGCCTCTTCATCCGCTTGTCGCTCCTGTGCAGCGAGGAGGTCCTCGAGCAACAAGGTGGCCGAGTCATTGACGCCCGGCAAGAGCGAATAGCGATCACTAAGGTAGGCGGTTTCCTCGGCAGCGGCCAAAATGGTGTGGTACCTGCCGACCATCTCTTGATAACTCGTATTGACCTCACGCACCGCGATTTCAACCACCGTGAGCGAAGTCTCTACCGTATATTCGAATTGGCTGGAAGCTTGTTGGAGCTCAAACCGTCGGCGATCCTCCCGCGCACGCGCTGCGCGATTACCCTGCGGCATCTCCCACAGCAGTCCCACGGAAAAACCTGGCCTACCGTCGATAAATTGATTGTTCCAAGCGGACAATGACCGCGCGCCACCTTCCAAACCAGCTACATACGTACTCATCAACAGATCCAGTTTGGGCAGCAATTCATTGCGTGCCACCCCCAAACGAACTGAAGTGGCATCCAGCGTTCGAATCGCTTGGACGATCTCAGGCTGATGAACCAATGCCGTTCCCAAACTATCGGCCAATGACACTTCAACTCGCGCTAACAGCGGACTCACCAGCGGTGTCAACTCCGCCGCTTGCATCAGGGCCGGATCATTCACCAAGACTCTCAACTGCGACTCGGCGTTTTTGATCTGCGTAGCTGCCCGGGCAATCTCGGAACGCCGTTTGGCCACTTCCGCTTTGGCCCGAAGTACTTGTCGATTCAGCACATCCAACTCCCCGCGACCAGTCAACATCTCCAATACTTGCTCGGCAGCTTGAGTCAGCGTTACGCGCTGGATATATCGGCTGCGCGCACGATACAAATCCCAATAGGACTCCGTGACCTGCAGCAGATGGTCTTGCAATAAACTCATCACTTCAGCGCGGGAACGCCGACTATCGATTTCGGCCAACACAATCCGGCTGCGATTGTAGTAACGCCCCGCACCGTTCATCAGCGGATGCGTATAGTTCAGTTCCAGTCGAGATGTCCCCTGAGGATTGGGCGATAGAAAGCGAGTGTTGTTTTGCTGAGTGCCCAACCGCTGGGCCAGTTCCACCTCGCCACCTTGTTCGTTGGTTCTGCGGATGCCTCCATTTGCATTCCAGGTCCGATCCTTGAGGCGATTTTCATCGTTGCCCGTCGTCAGCAGGTTTCCCACCGGGTCGTTTTTGTCGCTGTAGCCAGACTCCAGAAATGATCGCCAATCGAACGCTGCTCCCTCTTCAAACAGGTATGAATCACGAATGCTTGGTTCGATCGAGATCGCACGAATATTGGATGAATGAGCCAGAGCAGCTTGAAGCAAATCATCGACGCCCACCGCGACCGAAGTGGTTTGCGTTGGAAGCGATATGCGAGCTTGCCACCAGGGAGCGAAATCGAGCGGGATCGAATCGTCCGTGTTGTCCGGATCGCTGGCTTGCAATTGTCGTGCTTCCATGCTTCTGGCCAAATACGGGGCCAGCATCGAGTGCATCGAATGCGCCGTTGGGGCAGCCATCGCAGGAATCTGCCTCTGCGAAATAGGCGCGGGATAGGCATGCGCCGACTCGACAGGAGTTTGCGAATGCGCAAGTCCTGCTAGCAAACCTACCCAGAGGCAGATTGGAATTAGAGAATAAAAATTACTCCGGGCACTCATGTAGCCAAATGCACTCCGCAGTCGCCATGCAAGAAATAGCTTCTCTCAAGAAAACGGTTTCCTTGGAAGCTTATCGGCGTACTCCTGACAGCTAGTTGCGATTAAAAGTCGAGTTGTAACGATTGCAGCGACAATAACGCGCCCTCCTGGAAGTGTAGGTAGCCTGGATAGCGAGTTTTCTCCGTTCTATCTGTAAATCCGGATAGACGGATGTATTGGCAATGATGCGGGAGGGTGCCATGCAGCTTGGTTTAATTGCTCATGTGCAGTCCGGGTTAAAAGACACTCGCCAGCTAGCCGCCACCAAGCGCATTTTCGGCAAGATGCGTACGACCTGTCGAGTCAGGCTAGCATTTCGGCTTTAGGCGCCATCTCGCGGCAAAGAGTCAGCGCGGAACTTTCTAACCAAGTGCTACGTTTAGCTACGCAAAAAATGTGTAATCTATAAAGTCCACTAACCATGACTTCAGTACCCGCAGCTCAATTCCATACTCTACCCGCTCAAATAACAGTTGCAGTTGAGCAGCCCAAGCTGCGCGCTGTCGAAGGCAATCTGAGGCAGGAGCAAGATCAACTTGCGCTCCAGACGTCGTTGGAAGTTGAGGAAACGGCATTTATCGACTCCGTTTTGAGTGGTACGGCTCGGCAGATCAAGAAACAACGCATCTTGATTGTGGACGGAGAAGAAACGAGCCTGCTGGCCGCACAAACCTACCTACAGCAAAACGGATATCAACAGATTCTGTCGACAGTCGACGTGCACGAGGCGCTGTCGATCATCAAGCAACGCGAGCCCGACGTGGTTTTACTGGATGTCAATCCGCCCAGTCACAGCGGCTTGGAAATATTGAGAGGCGTGGCGGCAGATGCGGCAACGCGCCATTTGCCGATAATCGTTCTAGCCAAGAGGCTCAATCCGGAGGTCAAGCAACAAGCGCTCAATCTAGGTGCCACGGATTTCCTGAACAAGCCCATCGACCCTTTTGAGTTGATTCCCAGGGTTCGTAACGCGCTGTTGCTAAAATCGCATAGGGAGGATTTCGCGGGAGAAAACGCCAGACTCGAGGCGATGGTTCGCAGGCGGACGGAGGACCTGTCCCGCAGTCGACAACAACTTATTCTAGGCTTGGCCAAAGCCGCCGAGCATCGCGACGACGACACCGGCAATCACGTGTTGCGTGTCGGGCGTTATGCCGGGATGATCGCCAAGCAAATGGGCTGGCCCGACGCCCGAATGCAAATGCTCGAACTCGCAGCCCAGCTGCACGACGTGGGGAAAATCGGGATTCCCGATTCGATCTTGTTCAAACCTGGAAAGCTGGATCCGCAGGAATGGGACTTGATGCGCAAGCACTGTTCGTTTGGGGTGGATATCGTCGAACCGATATCCATGCAGGACTTGAATAAGCTCAGAGCGCACGCACGACTAGGAGCTGAAATGCTGCATGTTCGAAGTTCTCCCATGATGATGATGGCCGCTCGTATCGCGCAAACTCATCATGAGAAATGGGATGGCAGCGGATATCCGATCGGCTTGGCGGGCGAGGACATTCCCATTGAAGGCAGAATCACTGCGGTCGCCGATGTGTTTGATGCGCTGTCCAGTGAACGTCCCTACAAAAAAGCCTTTCCACGGCAAAAATGTTTTGAAATCATCCAGGAAGGTCGTGGCAATCATTTCGATCCGCAAGTAGTCGACGCTTTTTTCCAGTGCGCCTCGAAAATCGTCGAGGTCCAGCTCGCGCTCATGGATCGTAAGTAGCCAGCGAGCCTCACCACCTCACCACATGGTAGCCGCCAGTTGTGATCCCGCCGGGACAAGTCCGGACGGAAATCATGGCTGGCAATACCGTATAGATAACTTATTTGCCGAACGGTGCTTAGTCATCGAAATTCATTGTGTCAGGTTCAGGCAAAAAGAAACTAGCGACGAAATTGATCGCGAACATCAATCCAGCAACGCCACCCGCCACCAACGCGAATTTGGCCGACGGTGTCGCAGCAGGCACCCAGCTCGTCGCGGCTAGTGTGCTGGTAACCCAAGCCATCGAGGTACCAATCATCCGCCCGCCAATGTTGGCGGCAAAGCTCTCGCCGGTTCCACGCAAGTGCACGGGGAACACCCGTGGCAAATAGTTGCCCCAGAAACTGAACTGTCCTACGGTTAACAACCCAGCCAAGAAAATCAAGCCGTCGAGCGACGTAAACTGCCACTCGCCGAATGAAAACAGCACGCTGTTTTCCCCCTTCATAAATGAGTAAAACACGTAGGGGCCGACGATCATGCCAGGGATCACGAAGAAGCGAATCAGTCCACGCCGTGAGACAATGACAACCGCCAATACGGCTAGCAGGACGCGTCCCATGAGCCCACCCACTTCTTGACTCTTGGTGTACTCGGCCGCGCGCTTCTGTGTGTATTTGGCTTTCTCCGGTGGTGTCATATCCTTCACCACGGATTGCACTTCGGGAAGACCTGGGACGATCTGCGGAATTTGCTGCAAGGCACCGAAAGCCACACCGTAGCTGGCCGCAAACATGAGTGTAGTCACTATCGTCGTCCGCAATAAGCCAGGCTGAAAGAGTTCCGCGATGCTCGGCCGCTTCAACTGCCCCGTGGCACGTTTATGCGCCCAGACGGGTGACTCTGGGAGGAACGGGCGAATCAATATCAGTGGTATGGCCGGAATCAAGCCACTCATCAGCGTGTATCGCCAAGCCGCATGTGGGTCACTGATTTCACCCAAGCCCGAAAGAAATCCAGGGAGTTGAATCGCAGGTAGATTGGCCGACCATTCCACGGCCAAATGATTAGCCCAAGCCACCATCAAGCCACCGACGGATGAAAAGGCTTGCGTCCATCCGAGCACCAATTCTTTGCGTTTCTTATCGGGAAACAATTCAGCGAGCCATGCGATAGCTGCCACGAACTCGACGCAGACACCGATGAAAGTGGTGCACCGCAGCACCAGCAACATGTACATGTTGGTCGAATAACCAGCCAAAAAGGCGCTAACGGCGTACAGCAGAATACTAAAGGTTAGCACCCGCCGACGTCCGAAACGATCGGTTAGATAGCCACCCAGCAATCCAAAAATCCCACCCAGAAACGCGGGGACGTAAAACATGATCCCCAACCAACGCGAGAACTCGGGGGTCCCCGGAGCGATCCCTCCCAATTCCTGGCACGCGTACCGAAAAATCAGCGGCAACATCAGCAGTTCGTAGATATCGAACGCAAAGCCAATCGAAGCGATGACGCACACCAGTATGACGGCGAATTTTGAAAGCGATGGAGCGGCGGAACCAGACGTGGATTGAGACATGAGCAGCGGAACTTTGCTCCCTCAGTGCTTGGGTGCAGGCGACCTCAAGCAAGCCGGGGGGGAGAGGTGAAGGTGGGGAAAGTGATCGAGGCTAAAAACTATTCTCTAGCTTCTGCAGACTCGACCAAGCAAGATGATAACTCACGTACGTCAGGCTTTCCAGCCTGACAACTTCCCGTACGTCAGGCTTTCTTGCCTGACCTGCCTCAGTTGCGATAATCGGCACAGAATCCCAAGCCGGTCCCAACTTGCGATTGGCAAACCAGTTTCGCGAACACAAACATCCACAAGCAGAGTCGTGGTTGGGCTTCCATGCAGGCTTTCAATTCACGGCGTACTTGGTCCAAGTCCGCCCGCTCGCGCAGCACATGTTGCTCGCGATACACGATCGGCCAGACACAATGCCAGACGCGCACCAACCATGGTGAAAAATCTTTGCCGGGTTGACCTAACATTTGATGGAGACCGCGTAGGCCTTCGACACAATCGGCCCAAGCTTGCACTTGTGGTTGATAATCGCATTTGGCACTTTTCTTATTGACCTGCGCTTCTCCGGCCGAAGCGATCAACCAAGTCAAAAACTCTTCCAACTCTGCGTAGTTTGGTCGCGACATCCCTGGTGTGTCATCGTAAGCCACCACGACCCACTCGACTTGATCGAATTTCACCTTCCAATGTTTGGTATCCCACTGCGCCGTGCATGGCAGGGAGAGCGTATTGGCTTGTTCCACGGCCGACATATTAAATGACTTTTGCAGACGCACTGCTTCCTTTCGAACCAGACTCGCCCAATCCCCCGCATAGATCTCAGCCGTCAAGGGAACTTGGGTAGGGACCAGGCCCATCGCTTGTTGCCACGCTTCACAGCTCCACGCACTCGTTCCCTGAGCCAGAGAGACGCTCTTCGGCTCAGTGGCGCGTTGATAGAGAAATACGTCCTCGCTGTCAAACACCCATGTACTACGACTTAGCGGGAGAACACCGAGTAATTCAGTTAGACCTTCATTATTGGCCAAGTCCCAGAGCTGCTTGGCCGTGTCAACTCGGTCGACCTCATCGCGGGACAGGACCAGCGCGTTAACCAGTTCCAATTTTGGCTTAATTGTCCGAGCATGTGGATTGTCCGCCACGATCGTCAAGGCCTGAATCCAACTCTGCACGAACGGAGCCCGGAAGGGAATCGCTGCTGAGTTGGTGGAACCGGTCGAATGAGCAGGCATGCAGTGCGTCCTTGAAGGTGGTGTTTCCAGAAAGGGCGGATTGTAACTACTTCGCTAACAATTCGATACAAGACGTAGTCTAGTCCACTGCCGACCGTCGTGACAGCGAACCTGTAACGCAGCAACATTTTTGAGGTGAGTTGCAGTATTGGCTCAACAAACCCTTTCGTGTGGCCACCATCATCTTTATCTGAAAACGGGCTGCTGGAAATATCCGGTACCAGCTCCTTGAAAGAAACTTTGTTGTCATCGCCTACAACTGGCATCCGAGCACGATAAAGCCAGACCTCCCGCGTCAGCTTGCAATGGGTCGTGTCCCAAGATCGCAAGACGCCGTCGTTGCACAAGATATGTAAAGTGCGATCAGATTCCGATATTGCCGTAGGAGTGTTGGTGTAAAATTTAGGGAAGTCGCTCAAACGCCGAGAGTTACGCCACCCATTCACTTCTGGTCCCTCTCTCGCGCCGCTAACGTTTTGATTTACAGCAAGACGGGGTGCTTCTAGTTCGGTGCGGGGGTTGGCCTCTCGGCTCGAACATAGGATAGGATGCCCCCGATCACTTAGCATGAAAAGACCAGTCCACACAGACGGTGGATCATAATCAAAAGTAAAAGGCCACAGGATCAGAGTTGACCGATCGACGAGGTCAAACAACACGGTTTCCCCGCTCCCACCCGGACGTCCTCCTTGCCGATTGTGCCGGACGATTAACAGTTGTAAATCTTCCAGCCATAGGATCGCTTGTGGGAAATGTTCCGTAGGAATAAAGTCGAGCAGTAAGGAACCGCCGTGAGTCAGGCTTGCAATGTTTTTCGCCTTGGTGTTGCTCGTCGATTCAAGTGCTTGCGAAAACGCGCAGCGTTTAGGCGATGTGCAAAGAAGAACTAGCAAAACCGCAAATAGTCGTACATAGACTTTCATGCGAACCTTCTGTCTTTCTGATTTGTTTCTCGTTCGTTTACCACGCTCGCAACGAAAGCCGCGTTTTCGCCACTACACCATTCTTGGCTAGCATCATATAGGCATAATAGGCTAGACGAATGGGATACGTGGGGACATAGCTTGTTAATTGCGGGGGATTCGCCCTACCCAATAACAAGCTGTGTCCCTACTCTCCCCTAGCAAACGTTTTGTGTCACGGCTTCAGCTTTGGCAATACATCGCCCGCAGGCCAATTTCCGGACGGCTTCAGCCCATTCAGCGAAAACGACGCTTTTTCCGTAAAATCGGGGCGAGTTGCGGTATTTCTAACTTGTGGCTGCCAGATTTGCGATGCTCGACGAGGCCGGAGTGACGAGGCGATGAATCAGAGCGAGGAATTTTTGCAACTGCTTACCGAATGCCAGGGGTATCTGTTCGCCTACATTGCAGCCGCCCTTGGCGATTCAGACCTCGCAAATGAGGTACTTCAAGAGACCAATCTAGTGATGTGGCGAAAGTCTGATGAATTTGAGATGGGTTCGAGCTTCAGTGCTTGGTCTTTTCGGATCGCTAATTTTCAGCTCATGTCTCATCGCCAGCGTCAGCTTCGCGAAAAACTGCTGTTTGACCAAGCGTTGGTTGAACGAATCACGCACAGTGCACAGGAGCGAAGTGAATCGTACGTGGCAAGGCTAAAGCAACTGGACCATTGCATTAGCAAGATGCCTGCTCGTTATCGTGACGTGATCACTCGCCGATATCACAACGGCGAATCGCTACGAAAAATTGCCGAAGAGTTGCAACAGACGCCAAACGCAATTGGTCAATTGCTGTTTCGCATCAAGAAAAAGCTGTCTGAATGTGTGTCACGAGGATCAAGGGAGGCGACAATCTGATGCCATTTGGCCAGGCCCAGCGTAAAGAATTCGAGTTCTTGATGTCGCAGTTGAGCAGCGGCGATCTGGATGATTCAGGAGAACAGCGACTTGCTGAACTATTGAGTAATCATCCCGAAGCGATCGAAGTCTATCTTGACCAGTACGAAGTGGAGGCCATGCTTCGAGAAACGTATGGATTGTTGAATAACCTCGTTTCTCCAGGCCAGCGCCGTCAGAGCGCTAGATTTCCCCTGCGCTCGCTGGCGATCGCCGCGATTGTGCTGTTCGCCGTGAGTATGGGGTTTGGTTTCGGGGAATGGTGTGCTGGCTACAGGGGTGTTGCGAGCCTACAGTTGCCTGTGGAAACGAAGCTCGGGCAAGTTAACCCTCCACCGCCGTTAGGAGCAGTCGTGGCCACGATAGCTCGGAATTCTGGGACGAAGTTGCGAATAAATAACGGTGCAGTTGCTCCTGCAGTTGTCGGCAGTCCATTACATGCGGCGCGATACGAGCTGCTCGGCGGCGTACTTGAGCTGACCTACGAGAGCGGTGCCAGGGTCATTCTCGAGTCACCTGCGGTTGTCGAGTTGCAAACTGAAAACAGTTTGAAATTTGTATCTGGGCGCATATCCGTCCGATGCCCCACTCCGGAGTCTAAGGGGTTTATGGTGGAAACTCCGAGCGGCGTAGCGATCGATTTGGGTACGGAATTTGCGATCGAAGTTGATCCCAATAAGGAGCGTGACGATGAGTATCATGTGTTTGCCGGAGAGGTCACTATCCAGCGGCGAAGGGGCAGGCCGGAATTGCTACCGCTTAAGGAAGGGCAGGCGTTGCGACTCGATCGCGATACGTCGGCACCTGCTGGTATCGACATTGACTATCAACGATTTATACGCAGTTTTGACACGGTATCGACGGACTATTACGATCAGATTCTGAAATTGGCGCCTGCCGTTTATTATGTCATGCGATCCGGCCAGGACGGGCGTACTTTGCGCAATGAAGTGGCGGACGAATCCCATGGCACTGTCTATTCTTCGACCCCCGGCCTTTCGTGTTGGGCCCCTGGCTTTAACGGTGGCACGGCTTTTCAGTTAGATGGCAAGGACACTTATGCTGCCGTACAAGACTATCCGAAATCACAGGACGATCGATTATCCGTGGTGGCCTGGGTGTTCGCCGCAAGCCGCCCCAGCTGGGCAAGTATTGCCAAGAACTGGGGGGTCGGACTGGATCCTATCGGACGAGGTCAATTCCATTTAGGACTCCACAGTCTCAATGGCGATTTTCATGGATCATTGGAGGCGCACATCAACGATGATGACAACGTGGAGCAATTTGCAATTGAATCCATTCCCATGCCACTGAACCGCTGGCATCATGTAGCGATGGTAGCGGACGGTGCAGTTTTACGCCTCTATCGCAACGGTAATGAGGTCGCCTCGACTACGTACAAGGGCTTAAACGGCAATCCGGCCATCAAGGCGTTGGCGATTGGCACAAAACTAGACGGCTCGATGAAACCGGCCGCACTGAATCGATCGGAAAATACGGGGCCACTTAATCAGGGGTTCTGGCACGGACGCATCGAACACTTGGCCATTTTTAATTTAGCGCTCAGTCCAAGACAGATTCAGAATCTGTACCAAGTAGGAGTTGTTTCGCTGAAGGAGTCTCCCAGCCTCCCCTGAGGTAGCCGATGACAAACTCTTTCTTTGATACCCTACCCCTCTGGTACATATGTATTTTAGTAGCAGCCTGCGTCGCTCCCAGCGACGGCGGCATGATCAATATGGAAAGATCAAATCGCTTTTCTGACATGCAACTTCCTTTTTAAATTGTAGAGAATTGAGTTTTATACGTAAAACAATGACATCTGCCGTTATTTATACGCGTAGGGCAGGAATCTATTCCGTCCGTTTTCGTAAGCTGCCACTTTAGAAACACCGTAAATTCGTTGCCTTATCCCGAATTAGTACGCGGAAGTGATTTCTGTAGTGGCTGTCTAATCCTGGAGTACTCTTTTATGACTAAGAAATCTGGATTTACTCTGGTCGAACTTTTGGTAGTGATTGCCATCATTGGGATATTGGTCGGGCTGTTGCTACCTGCGGTGCAGGCTGCACGGGAAGCAGCCCGTAGGATGCAGTGTAGCAACAACCTCAAGCAGATCACACTTGCAGCCCACAATCACCATGATACGTTCCGGGCTTTTCCTGAACAATGCGAGAACGGTAACAAATATGGAGACGGCCAATTTACGGCGTGTGCATTTACCTGGAGCGCACTCATTTTGCCCTACATAGAGCAGTCGGCACGATACACGGCGCTGGGTGTAGGTAAGAATCACGCACAGGGTGTCTATAACAGTCTGGACAGCGCTGGGAAAAATACCTTTGTCGCCACTCTCCGTTTACCAATCCCTGCTTATGTGTGCCCTAGCGATGTCGGACCAGCAGTCACTGAGGACGTAATAACTTGGCTAGATCCGAATGCACCCGCCGTTTTGGGCAATTGGTATCAAAAGTGGCATCGATTTCGGGTGGACCTCAATGGCTTACCCACGTTTACTTCGAAAAGCAACTACGCAGCCAATGCAGGAAGCGCAGAGCCGAACCAGACATCGTTCTTTCCTGGCGGTGGGAGAACACAGCCTGCTAACGGAGTAATTATGGCTTACACTCAAGTCAAAATTGGAGAAATTACGGATGGAACAACAAACACCTTCATGTTTGGCGAACGCACTTATAACAAAAATTATTGGATTGGAGCTGCCGGTTCGTTAGTGTCACGGAACGGAAATGATGTGGCACCTATGGCTGCGCACGTTTTCATGCCCAAATGGGCTGTCAATGCAGTTCCAATCATTACTCGCTGGAGCAACATGACAGGGACCAGCAGTTATCATACGGGTGGTGCCAACTTTAGTATGTGCGACGGCTCTGTGAGATTTATTTCCGAGACGATTCATAGTGACCGACGTGGTGTGAATTCTTCGTCAAATCCAAGCTTAGAACCGGATCAAACTGGAATTTATCAGCGACTATGTCTGAGAAATGATGGCATGGTAATCGGTGACTTCTGAGCCATTGCCTTCTGCTATATTGGGGCAGCTCCACTTTTCGAAGCTCCCGAGCCCAAAGTGAAGGCGAGGGAACAATTTGCGTGAAAATTCACTGGAGCTTCGTACCTTTATTTTCGGTGTTTGTGCGGCAAAGCGGCGTTTTTTCAATTTGATCGGAAGTCAACGGCAAGCTATGATAAATCTGAATTTAATAAAGGCCAGTTTTTTGCCTGCCGCTTCTCCATTGTCGGCCGTATCAACCTTACTGTTTTGTTTTGCTGGGTGCGGCGGAGATCGTGCCGTTGTGACCGGAACTGTAACTTATGATGGCAAGCCACTGCCATCAAGCTCGCTCTACTTTACCTCATTAAATCAAGGACCCGGTGGGACAGCAGTAGCTGATGCCAATGGATATTATGAAGCCTCAATGACAATGTCCAAGAAATGGCTTGTACCTGGCGAGTATTCGGTTCAAATACACTCCCTGGCGGATGCTCTGGACGAATCTGGGCTGAGTCCGAGCGAACTAACGCCAGCCCTTAAGAAGGCATTGGGGGGCGTGAGGCTTCCTGCAAAATACTCTGATGCTAAGGATACCGAATTGACTGTTACCTTGACCGGGGGCCGTAACCAGTTCAACTTTGAATTGGTGTCAGTGGAGTGATCCAAACCGGACCGGAGACGCTCACGCAATGCCGCTTCATTAATGCCCATCTCAGCTAGAGAACGATCGATCATGTAGTTCTTGCGTTCTGAGACTACCGCTAAATCCGTCCGCGGCGAATGGCCACTGCAACCGCTGACGCGACATTCTGGACTTGAAGCTTGTTGTAGATTCGGCGCATGCGCTTGTCGATTGCGTGAATTGAGACACCCAGTTGATTGGCAATTTCCTTTTTCACTAATCCCTCACTGAGCATCTGCGGTACTTCTAGTTCGCGAACGGTCAGCAGGTGATCATCCTCTTCAGGAAAATGAGGCTGAACCCTCCGTATTAATTTCAAGGCCTTATCCGCAAGTTTTGGATCCACTGTGGCTCCGCCGCGATGAACTTCGTGAATGCTATCGAAGATGTCTTTCAAGGGAGCAGTGTTGACACAGGTAGCCCGGGGGACCGCGTGAAATCGCTTTGTGGATATGTGCTTCTCTCTCGGACTGGGTCAATACAATGAAGTGACAATGGGGCACTTGCGCGAGAATCATGGGCAGCGCGTCCAAACCGTGAGTACCGGGCAGTTCGAGATCCAAAATGGAAGTTGCGCCGGGAGATTACTTGTGATTGAGGGGCTTTGTGCAGTGGCACCCACGTCGGGACTCTACGAGCAAGCTGAGTCGTAAACTGCGGGGACCAGTTTCGAATAACCTCGTCCACCACCCAAAAATGAATGTGCATGAAGCACTAGTACCTAACACTTAGACCTCCAATTGCGAATCTGGCGAGGGTGAAGAGCCAGACCTGACTCACTCTTGCTCCCGTCTCTTCTTGTACTCGGCAGCCACTGCGCCGTTGTTGGCGACCAGTTCCAGCAGTTTGCTTTTGATGGCCAGCGATGGTTCTCGGTCGTAGTCAGCCAGACACTCACGATACTCGGGCAATCGATACAGAAAATCTCCAACCGCCGTCGGGTTCAGTTGATTCATCCCAGCGCCGTAACCACAGCCCGCTAACTGATAAGCATTCAATTCCTGTTCGAATTGACCCGACATTGGCATGGCGAGGTAGGGCTTGCCCAGATACAACGCCTCGCTGATCAGCGTGAATCCGGCTGTGGCAATGACAGCCTTGCAGCGGGCAAGATGATCGATGAAGCCAGCTCGCGACGCGCGCTTAAAGGCGAGGTTCTCGTCCTGCAGTTCTCGGTCGTAACCATACACCACGAATTGTTCTCGAGAATACGTTTTTAGAATCGGCAGCAGAGAATCAAACCCACTGGTGAGATACACCAAGATATGGCCATCATCGCTACACTGAAGCTCACGAACGTCCTGGCTTACCAGTGGCGGATACAGGAAGCTACGGTCGTTGGTGAGTTTTCCGCGTGCGATCGCAGTAATCAGCGAAACACTGGGCCAAGGGACCATCGCACGAATCAATCTGCGGATCACCTTGGCTTCCCTTTCTTGGCCGGGAGGTACTGTGTATTCGACGTAACGCATCCGATGCTGATTGTCGATCGTGATCAACGGGACATCAAAATGCTCAGCCAGGTAGGCGGTCATGGGTTCAAAATCGGTGATAACAACGTCCGGCTTAAACTCTTTGAAAACGTCACGAAGCTGCCAGAGGGCACGGTTTCCAGCCGGTAAACGCAGTAGGTTTTCACCGATCGTCTTGAGAACGGATACGCGATTGTCTTCGCTGGAAATGGTCAGCCCTTCGATCTCGAAGACATTGAATTCGGAAGACAAATTCTCAAAGCCGCGATCGTAACTGGCCAAACGCACCTCATGTCCTGCTTCGATTAGGCAGCGTGCCATTTCTCGAGCGCGCGTCGAGTGGCCGCTCCCTTCACCGGAATAGCCATAGATAACCTTGGTCATTATCACTCGCTCCATAAACGCTGGGATTTCTTATAGCTGACGATGCGCTGGCGCATTGAGGCTTTGGGGTTCGCTAAAGTTTTCGCGCATCAACAAGCTACGAACGGTCTCTAGATATTAGCACGTCGATTATGGCTAGAGAACACTGCCGAGAAACCTCCAACGACATTGGTCGACATCATTTTATGCATCAGCAGTGTTCGGGAAATAGCTGTCGTAGCTACGTTCGCCAGAACGTAGACTCCCTGCGGTCTGGCGACCGCAGCTACGTTTAAGATCCGACATGAATCTCCCGCTCGATGCTAAGATTGCGTGCAAACATTATGTCCAGTGGTGCCGGAGGGGAGTGGTATACTGAGCGACGCGCACATGGCAAATCGGTTCCATCACGTGGCTCGAATTGTAGAAACGACTCATTTTCCGTTGGGGTCTCCTGGTTTGGAAAGAGGCTCCGGTTCTCGTAAGAGGGAGTGAATTGCATGAATACCCGACTGCACTCTGTGTTGTTGTTGGCACTTTGGATTGCCAGCAGTAGCTTACCGTCAGCCCTCGCGCAGGAGGCAGTGCGACGCGAGGCTGCTTGGACCACAGACGAGGCACTCAAGGAGCTCGCTCTGCGGCCACGGGATCCCTATATCCAATTTGTCGCTTTACAGCTTTGTACTGCCGCCGGCGATACACGGGAGGCCGTCCAACTAATCCAGAACGCTACATCGAGACGTGAGTTTGCGGGCAATCGCAATCGTTCGGTTGACTTGTATAGCATCTTCAGCGGATCCTTGGCGATCCAGGAGAGTCTGCAGCTGGATGCCCTCACGCAGCGGCCTGAAGTGGTCGCTGGGGAGCAGACGATACCGCTCGGTAACTTACAAGGCCCGCAGGTGAAGAGTCACCCTTGGCGGGAGCTGCTGGATGGCAAGCAACCGCAGGTTTCGCGTTTGGCTGAGTGCATACCGGCCGATCATCTGATGATTCGCTTTCAATCGGTCAGCAAACTTCTGCAGATGCAGGATCTGGGCGACGATTGGTCGACCTATGTGATCAGTCAGGTCCAACAGCGGGCTTACTCGGCCGGAATGATCGCTCGCGTGCAACAGCAGCTGGCGATCAATACCAACTCACTGCTGCGGCCCGCCTACGATGCAGCCATTGCTGAAATTGGGTTGACCTCCAGCGACCTCTTCTTCCGAGAGGGGACTGACATCACACTGGTCATGCGACTCAACGAATCGCAATTTATCCGCGCGCAATTGGAGGGCTTGCTAACATCTGCTGCGGAAGAGCACGCAGATGCGACCACTGTGGAAGAAGAATATCAGGGAGTGCCCTTCAAGCATGTGACGACGCCCGATCGTGCCGTACACGTCTTCTCCGCCTATCCCACTCCTGACCTGCACGTGCGCACCAATTCTCGCGTCGCCCTGGAACGCATGTTGAGTACGATTCTCGAAAAGCCCTATCAGGGTGCGCGAATCCAACGCATGAGCGACAGCGATGAGTTTCGGTATATCCGCACGCTAATGCCGCTAGGTGCCGAGGAAGAAGACGGCTTCGTTTATATGTCGGACCCATTCATCCGCAATTTGATCGGCCCTGAAAAGAAGCTCACGCAGCGCGGGCGGCTGGTCTGTCGCAGCCACTTGCAGGTCATCTCCTACGCGAGTCTGCTGTATCGCACCCAAAACGGGCAGCCTCCTACATCGTTGGCTCAACTGCATGCTTCTGGCTGCTTGGGTACGGCGGAACAGCCGCTCGAACTGATGTGCCCCAACGGCGGACACTATCAACTCGAGAAGGACGGTTTAACTGGAAGTTGTCAACATCACGGTACGTTGAACGCACTCGTTCCGTGCTGCGAGATCCCTGTCGCGAAGGTCTCCGCGGCTGAAGAGCTCGAGTATCAACAGTTTGTGCAAGCCTACAGCCAGTATTGGAGAACTTTCTTTGATCCCATTGCGATGCGTCTTCAGCACTCGGCCAAAAAGTCACGTGTCGAAACCATCGTGTTGCCCCTGATCAATAATTCGATCTATAGCAGCCTCGCTTCTACGCTGGGCGGAAGTGCGGAGGACTTAGACTCGCTGCCGATCCCCGCCCGAAATATCTTTTCCATCGGCGCCAGAATTGACAAACAGCGATTGTTGGAATCCGCAGGAATACAACCGCCTGCTGCGCAAGGGCAAATCAACGAACCAATTACCGAGCCCACGCCGCTGCAGAGCGATGAGGCGACGCGTTCTCTCATGCAAATTGCCTTAGCCATACAAAACTTTCATTCTACATATAAACATTTCCCTCCGCTCCCCTTGCCTGCGGTTGGCGGCAACAGCCGCGGGAGTGTTGCCAACCTCAAGCCATCCGGTTTAAGCTGGCGTGTGCATATCTTGCCATTCATGGACGAGAACGAGTTGTACAGCAAATTCAAGTTGGACGAAGCCTGGGACAGCCCGCACAATCGCGAACTGATCAAACGCATACCAGCCATCTACGCTTCGGCGTCTCCGCAATTAGCGCAGGTTGGCAAAACCCGTTATGTGCTCCCCTGTCACAAGGATACGGTCTACAGCAATAAAAGTCGCGGGATTCGGATTGGAGAGATTACGGACGGGACATCCAACACGATTTTGGCGATCATCACGGATGATGAGCAAGCAGTCGTTTGGACCAAGCCCGATGATTTGGAGATTGACATGGATCAACCGAAACGCGGCTGGAGCCAAGGTGTGGAGCAGATGATCCCGATTGCGATGGTGGACGGTTCCGTGCAACAGCTGCCCACTGTCGCCACGGATGAGCAGGTCAAGGAATTGCTCACCAGGCACGGCGGAGAAGTACGCAGCGTGCAGCTTATCCCCACGAACGTGCGTGGAAATCTAGAGTCCAACCGGAGAGACTATCGCAGATTTATGCCCTGGATCGACGAGCTGAATACGCCCGAGTTTCTGCATTACGGCATCGGCAATCAGTTGGGGATCCACGTGTGCGATGCCGATCCCCTGGTCGATTTCAACGTTCCTCGATTTCTCGGAATGCTGGGAGGCAGTTTCAATGGACGTAGCTCGATGATCTTTAGTGAACAAGGGGCATTCGCACTGCTGGCGATGTCGCTGAACGCACCGGTCTATCTTTCGGCACCAATTCAAGATGTCGAGATCGTCGATGGATTTTTGGATCGACTCGACAAGTATTTGGCCGTGATGGCCCGCGCCCAGTCGCAGTCTTTGGGAGGCTTCTTTCGGATCGAACAGGATTTTTACGAGGTGGTGACTGGATTGGAACAACCGGTGCGCGCTTATGCCTTTCATTTTGGACCTCTCACCTGGCGATTCTACTGGGCACGCATCGGTGACGGACTGTACGTCGCCAGCAAACCATTCATACTCGGAGAATTGCGCGCCGCCACGGAAAAGGCAGCCAGCCCAACCGCCGTGAGCGCTCCGACAGAGTCGGCAGGGTCGCATGGGCTAATACGCGTGCGTCCCGGCAATTGGAACCTAGTCAAAACGCATTATCAAATCGGCTGGGCTGAATCAGAACGCCGCGCTTGCTTAAGCAATCTAACACCCATCTCCGATCTAGCGCGAGCATCGACAAGCACCTCAGACCAGGCGGCGGCGTTGGCTGAGGTCGAGTCCCTGGGCCAAGCTGCCTTTCACGCCAACTATCGTTGTCCCTGCGGGGGCCACTACGAGCTGCACGGGGCGACAGGCACGGTGAGTTGCACGGTGCACGGATCGCTTGCTGCTCCCCAGCAACCGGTGGGGCGCGAAGCTAGCCAGCTCAAGCAGTTGACCGATTCCTTGAGCGACGTGCGTCTTCAGCTCACCTTCCTGGAAGATGGCTTGCACGCGGTGGTGACCATCGAACGCAAATAAGGGGCACTCGCTCGCTGAGTTAACCAAGTTAAGACTACTTCCCCTTGGTGGTTGTGAATAGCCAAACCCAAAGCGAATAGAGCCGAAAAACCAGCACTTAGCATCGATCGGAAAATAAGTGTCCGATCGTAATCGTAGCTGCTGTCGCCAGACGGCAGAGAGTCGACGTTCTGGCGAACGTAGCTACGACAGTTATTTCCCGAACGATGCTTAGCTTCAATTCCCTCAAGTGAACTAAACCGTCACACCCACACCTTCGGCGAAGATGGCTCATTTCAAAAGTCCTGCTTTGTCATATTCGTGTTTGTTCGCGTTATTCGTGGGCCGTGATTTTTTTTGCCCGCGAATCACGCCAATGATCGCGAATCCATGCATCGAGTACATGTCGAATGCAAAGAGCACTAAGTAGGTTGGCGACAGTGTAATGATGGTGCAGCAAGGTGTTGGAGAAGGAAAGCTTCTCGGTCAACGGCATCACCTCTGCTCTCCGTCTCGAGGATGTCGGCGATCAATGATTGCAAGGGATCAGATTCTTCTGGCATGGCATCCTCTGTCTCCGGTTGTCATAATTACCCGCTTTGTTTTCGGAAACGTCGCAATCTAATAATACGATATTGTCACCAGCCAAGTGACCGTCGATCCAGTTCTTTGCGTAACGAACCGATATCCCAGATTGATACCTCACCCGTCGTGTTTACCGCAATCACTCGCCCTTGGTTACTCAACTCCACATGTGCGGCTCCAGTTTCACTCTGTGCTAGGGAAAATACTGAAAATGGTACTTCGTGGGACGTACTCCACAACTGCACCGCTTTTGATCCAACGGAAGCCATCAACTTTGTTATTGGGTTAGAAGTTACGGACTTTACGAAATCGGAGTCAACCAAAATCGACTGCCGATTGGCATTCTGCAATATCAGTTTGCCAGACTTAGTAACAACCGAATGGCTAATTGAGTCAATCAACGTAAGGCTCACAACGCTCTCCTCATACTCAAAACTGGCTACTTCCTTTCCATCTGCCTTGGAAACCAACTGTACCAAACTCCTGTTACCATATATCGCCAAGTTGGGCAAAACGGAATGCGTGCTGAACATTGATTGTTGACCTACATTCGTCGACCAAAGCTCGTTCGCCGTAACCAATCGTTGATCAGGAATCTCTGCAAAACTTATTTCCCATTTGGATAAACGTCCACTGCCATCAAGCGTGAATAAGTAAGCGTCTGTAGCGTCGAATTGCAGAGAGGTTACTTCTCCTGAGAAACCGTCGATAAAACCCAGTTCCCTACCTGTGGCCGAATTCCAGAAACCGACTGTTCCATCTTCGCCCGCAGTGGCCAATATACGCGGCAACAGTTTGAACCGATAAGTCGTTGCGCGCGTCAATCGCAGCCTGTTGTTCTTTCCTCGCAATCACCGCCTGGCTTGCCGCACGAACTGCAAAGAATGAAGAGGCAATTATGCCAAACACAAGCGTTATCGCGACGCTCAATGTCAAGCTTGCCACCGCAGGATTTCGCTTACACCATCGCCACGATCGCTCTGCACGGCCGATTGACCGCGCAAGAATCGGCTTACCACCGAGAAATCGTTCAACTTCAGCGCCAAGCTTTTCCACCGATTCATATCGCTTGTTAGCTTCCTTTTCCAAACATTGCAGACTGATGGTTTCCAAATCCACTGGAACGGAAGAATTCAACTGCTGCGGTGGAATCGGCTGCTTATCTAACACCTGCAGCAACGTATCCATTGGATTGGCAGACTGAAACGGTGGGCGACCGGTGAGCAAGCAGTACAGAATGGCCCCGAGTGCGTATACGTCTGCGAGCGGCCCCACATCATTTACTCTTCCACTAGCCTGTTCGGGTGCCATGTAGCTGGGCGTGCCCAGGATCTGCCCGGTGCCAGTCAAGCCACTATCGGCGTTCATCTGCTTGGCCAGGCCAAAGTCGGTGACTTTGGGTTGGCCGTTCTGATCGAGTAAGATGTTCGCCGGTTTCAACTCGCGATGAATCACACCGCGTTGGTGAGCGTAAGACATCGCTTCGCAGATCTTCTTGACCAACTCAGCCGCTTCTCTAGGGGGCAGTGGCCCATTAGCCACTTTCTGCGCCAGGCTTTGACCTTCAATGAAGCCCATCGAGAAGTAGTGTTGACCTTGGTGTTGGCCAACCTCAAAGATAGGCACGATGCCGGGATGATCCAAATTGGCCGCCGCTTCGGCCTCGGTGTAAAAGCGTTTGACATCCTCTTCACCGGCCAGTTGCCCAGCTAAGATCATCTTCAGGGCCACGATACGATTTAGATTTGTCTGTCTTGCCCTGTAGACGACTCCCATGCCACCGCGTGCGATTTCTTCCAGCAGTTCATAGTCACCAAAGTAACGCAGTTTCTCACCAACGGTTGCCGCATTTCCAGTTGTTGAGCCTCGCACAGCGAGCGTCCCCTCCTCACCAGCAGCTACCTTGCTTGGAGGCAGTGTAGCCTCCTCGTGCGGCGCTTGACTTGGCGGCAGCGTGACATCTTCTCCCGAACCTGGACCTAAAGCAGAAAAAGCCACGTCCGCTACGCTCGGTCCCGCTCGCATCGAGTCGTGATTGGCAAAGAACTCGCGCAGTGAATCGGCATGCTCCGGGTGTTGGCGGAGCAAAGCCGATCGATCAACTAGGTCTCCCCGACTCTCCGCTTCGATGATGTCGGCGATCAGGGATTGCAATGGATCAGATTCTTCTGGCATGGCATCCTCGAATCATTGGCAACAAACAGGCTCAGAATCCCAGAGCCCGTTTTATAGCCGCTGATGCGCCGAGAATCCAGAAAATAGCATAAAACTTTCGACACTTCTCGCTGAACGCCACCATGGATTTGGTTTCAGGTGGAAAGAGTGCTGAGGGGCACACAGCACGCAGTTTACCGAAAAGTTTTCCAAAAAGAGTGTGATTGAGTATATGGAATTGCGGTTTTGTCCGTCTTCTATTTGTCGGTGTTTAAGAGCTGACTGTCGACGGTTACATCGCGTTCTAGCTATGGCTGGCATGCTTGCCAAGAAACTCCTGAAAAAAGGTCCGCCAGCATGGCTCGTTTGCCTCGCGCAAACCACTTTGCTCCTGATGAAATTGTGATTGTGCATGTCAATATCGCGCCGTCAGAATCCTCGATGAGGCAGGCTTATTGGCTTGCGCGGCTTATGTGGATCTCAATCCGAATGGCACGAGGTTAAGGGTTCTGAGATTAGCCGTGTTTTCCGGCAGGTGCGACCCACAAAAATGCCCATCGCCCAATCGTGATCCACCGCGATGTGATACGAACGTCGCTTTGGTCATTGTATGTTCCTATCAAATCTTGCGCCTCAGTACGGAATTGAATGAGCTCAGTATCCTGCGGCATGTGGTCACTCATCCATTTGATTGCGGACTTGGGCGTCGATTGCTTCGTGTTTTCGGTCGATGTCTGCCAGCAGTTTCGCCAAGATCATATGTGCGTAGGCCAGGTTGACGCGATTATGCGCAGCGGATGGTGTTAGCGAAACAAACTGCTGTTTCATTTGCACATTTTTGCGATAGGCGACTTCAGCTTCATCGATTCGATTTGTACTGCGAAGTACATTTCCCAAATTGCCAAACGCAATTCCGGACTGGTAAAAGAGAACGTCGGGGAACTCGCTAGCCAATTGGTGAAAAATCTCAATCGTCAGCCGAAACGCCTGCTCAGCTTCTTCCGATCGTTGCAACTCCCCAAGAACCCGCCCAAGTTCGTTCGTGGCCCGGCCAAGGGTTTCCCGGTATAGACGCGTCGTCTCCGCAGGCCCTGTCAGAGACGCTTGCATAATCTCCACGGACTGTTGACACGCCTGCAACGCCGGTTCAAAATTCCCTTGGGAACGGAGCGCATTACCTAAATCTCTGTAGGTCTGTGACAGTTCAATGCGATAAGAAAGCTGCTCTGGTGAGGCTCGGTGCAGGCTGGTTAGAACGTCGATGGAATTTGCATACGACTACAAAGCCTTCGTTTCGTCTCCCAACAGATTCTGCACGTATCCGACGTTCCGATAAATGGACCCCACTTCGTAGGCGATACGTGCATCGTGGGTCTTAGCCCTCAAAAAGTCCTCATAAAAGGTTAACGCTTGTTCCAGCAGTTGGCGACGCATTTGCTCTAGCTGTGGGACGTCGGCCATCCACTCTACCGCGACTTCCTTAAGCATAGAATCAACGGCTTCGCGTGCCAATTCAAAATTCCCTTCAGCCTCGACGCGGGCTTGCTCGGCATCCACTCGCAATAACCTCTCTTGTTCGGCCCGCTCGCGTTCGGTTTGCTCGCGGGCCAACGTCTGTCGATAAAGTTTGATATTCGACTCGGCAATCAATGCTGCTGCCACGGTTAAGGCGATGGACGAAAACACCACGACCGCAATGAGTCCTGTGGCAGCGGGGTTCGGAATGCTTCGCGACCAGAGCTTGACGATCTACATTCTCTCCCCGCTGCGCCGCATCAAGAAATTCTACGATCGCATTCTGGAAACGATCGGAGTTGGACTCTTTACAATTCGACTTTTGAATAGCCATCGGCAGATCGCTTCCAATTCGGTATAAATCCGTGAAGAGGTTACATCCATCTCCTCGGACTCCCTTTATAGCCTAAGCGCGCGCTTTGTCCAAAAAATTTAGATAACGTTCTCAGGATAAGAGAAGTCTCAGAACCCCTCTGGACGGTGCAGGGCAACTGCTGAGCATCGGTTTTGAAGTACCAGCAGCGTAAACAGCTAGCGGCCTGCAGCGCGGACTGGACCTCTGCGGCGAAACCGAGCCCACGATCAATCAGGGGCCGCGCTGGTGCTACTTAATTTTTCATTGCATCAAATCGGCAAACAGGAACAGGCCCTGGAGCTCTATCGCAGCTTAGCTCCGCAAATCGATTCCTCCGCATCCAGCGCCATGCAAGAACTGCGCGACGAAGTCGCAGCAATTTTGAGCCTTCTCGGAAATTGAAAGAGTGCTAGCAGCGCAGTATTCCGAGTTACAATGATGGTTAGCCTGCTCCGGTGCCATGTAACTGGGCGTGCCCAGGATCTGCCCGATGCCAGTCAAGCCGCTATCGACGTTCATCTGCTTGGCCAGGCCAAAGTCGGTGACTTTCGGTTGGCCGTTCTGATCAAGTAAGATGTTCGCCGGTTTTAGATCCCGATGGATCACACCGCGTTCGTGAGCGTAAGCTATTGCTTCGCAGATCTTCTTGACCAACTCAGCCGCTTCTCTAGGCGGCAACGGCCCATTAGCCACTTTCTGCGTCAGGCTTTTATTCCTTGGCAGGCCCGCTCCTCAGCAGAGCCTACCTCCGTTTCGCTGAGCAGATTAAGTGTAACCGATCCAATGCGGCTAAGGAAACGAAACGGATGCACGCTATTCTTTTTGCCCTGCCATGCCTCCGAAAACCTGGTGCCCGCGGTGGTTACCCACTAATTCTTCTGAAGAGCCTAAAAGTTTTCGAGTCTCGTGCGGAGAGCGTCTCCTCCTCACCACCAGCGGCAACCTTGCCTGGCTGCAGTGTAGCCTCCTCGTGCGGAGTTCTACTTGGCGGCAGCGTGACATCTTCTCCCGTACCTGGACCTTACTCGATCGACAAACCGTTGTATCGTCCGATGGTTTCGAGATCCTTCAACATCCCGGCAGGGGTTTGGTAGCGATCCTCGGGACGCTTCTCGAGCAATTGCAGCACCAGATCGGCAAACTTGTCGTTGATCGATAGTGGACCCGACTAATCCTTGGATCATCTATCTTGGTATCGCTGGCCTGCCCACGTCCAATGGTCTGAGTGATACCGTCGCCGAGCGAGAATGATCGACCTCGGTCTGGACCATCAATTACAATGAGCGTTTCATTCATGGCGTGATCGCAGTTGCTAACAAAGGAAAGTGAGGCTCAGATAGGTTACCATAGCCAAAGGTATGAGAAAATTTAACATATGCCTACCTGGATAGACTTTAGTCTTATGGACTTTATCGTAGGAGCCCATCCGGCCAACTCCATCCCGATTCAACTTGAAAAATATTTCTATTTTTTTGCAGCGAGCTGCTGACGGAGGAGACACGCCAGTGAAAGAAATAGAGCAGTTCCGAGATTACTTGCGTACGTTGGCCAAAATGCAACTAGGACCCGCCTTACAAACGCGAGCCGATGCCTCCGATATCGTCCAGGAGACACTGCTAAATGCGCATCGCGCAAGTGGGCAATTTCGAGGAACCAGCGATGCAGAGATGGCAGCCTGGCTAAGGAAGATCCTAGCAAATACTCTAGCCCATCATTACCGGGACCAGCATCGCGATAAACGCGACATTGGGCGCGAACAGAAGATCCACGCCGCCGTCGATGCATCTTCTCTACGGTTGGAGAAAGTTTTAATTGACGGGGGGGAGTCGCCATCGGCGCGCGCCGCCTGCAACGAGCGTGCAATTAAACTCGCATCGGCCATCGAACAGCTTCCAGAAGTCAAACGCGAAGCCATCGAATTGCACTATTGGCATGGTTGGACTTTGGCGCAAATTGCTGAGCAGCAGGGACGTGGACGCTCCGCAGTGGCCGGCGACATCCACCGCGGTTTAAAGCTACTCAGAAAGATGATGCAGGACTCGTGCGGACCAGGAGAAGATTAGCCTTCCGTATGTCCGACGCAATTCGATTTACGCGTCGAGGAAAGCGATGACGCCTTGGAAATGATAACTGCCGAAGATTGCCGCTGGATGCAAATGAGAGAACGTGTGGTACGACATTACAGTCCAAAATGGAATCTGTACAGCGAGAATGAGGCAAGCGAACACTATGCTTCGATTGCGTTCGTAGCCACGGTTCGTACATCGACAGGGAAAGTTCTCGACGCAAATATGGCATGTATTTTAGAAGAAGGGAAGCGATTTTCGTCCAAGTTTGTCGCTGCCGATTTAGAACCAAGCCCTCGGCAACGATGACTCGACACTAGCCATAAAAGGACTAAGCTGACCGCTTCTTCAGCGCATCGTAGAGTCCGGCTGGGCCGATGAGAATGTTGAGCAGCCCCTGTTGGATCAGTTCGGACGATAGCGCTTTCGTGCTGAGGTCGGTGTGCGCGTCAAGGCTCGCGATGATGGCGTTGACGAGTTCACGCTTCAGGTCGGGTGAGTTGGCGAATTGTTCCTTCGAGTTGCTGGCTGCCTGTGTCTGGAGCGTTTCGGACTCCAGCATTTTGTTGGCCAGCGTCGTTGAGAAACTCACTTGGTCGCCGTCGGTGGTGTCGCCACCGAAAAGGTCGTTGAGCTTGGCAATGATTTCAGTGAGGTAGGCTTTCTGCTGCTCCCGCACTTGACCGCTGCCAGCTTCACTGAGTGGATTGAGCGTGGGGTAGGCCAAACCGGGGAGCTTCATGGCCTGCTTGCCACGGTTCTTGAGGCGGTGATGAGTGAGCACCACTTGCGATAAGTCGACGGTGTCTCGTTCCTGGCCAAACTTGAGCAGCCGAATGAGATGCTTGTAGAAAATGGCTCGCTTCTCGTACTCTGTGTTACCATAGTCGAAAATCTGCGATAGGAATGTGTAGGCGCGGGTGTAGGTGGACATGTCACTCTTAAACAGCGTGAGCGCATCCATGATGTCTTTGGCCGATTTCTTCTCTGCCTCCACCTGTACTTCCCGGTACCGTGCCTGAGCAGCTGAATAGCGCTTCATCAGTCGGTCGGCAACGGGTTCGATGGCCTTGGCCAGTTGGCCCTGTACTGAATTAGGATTGAGTTCCACCTCCACAACGCGATGTACCTCGAAGTCGTCGTAGTATCCGGCGCCGTCCAGCTTGGCGCGTAGATTGAGAATGATGTTCGGATCGGTGGCGTCGGAGAGCTGCGCGGTGGTGTAATAGGTTTTGAATGCGTCTAGGACGTCCTGTGGCTCGTTCATAAAGTCAAGCACGTAGGTGGTGTCCTTGCCGGATAGCAACGATTGAGTCGTGATAGTGTCTGCACAGCCTGAATGCCGGCCAAGCGTTTGTCGACATACATACCGCACAGGAGAGGTTGGTCGAAGCCTGTTGGGAATTTGTTGGCGACCAGCAGAATTTGGTATTCGTCCCCTTTGAAGGCCTGCCGGATGTCGCGTCCCTTCAATCCAGGATTGAGCTGGATGCTCGATTCCTTAAATGGCTCTGGTCCAGACTCTTTGTCATTCACTTCACCGGAAAAGGCCACCAGCGTTTTCAGTGGGTAACCGCCATCATTGGCCGAATACATCCACCCCTGTGCAGCCAGGCAGGAGTATATTTCATCCTCGAAGCTGATTTCTTTGTGGAGAGACATAGCGTTCTTATTCGTTATCCTCCCCGTAGCTTTTCATGCGCACTGCGCGGTACTTCTGATTTGGGTCAGTGGGGTTGTCTGGGATGGTAGGCTCCACGATTTCCGCTCTAATCAACTCTGTTAGATACGTATTTCGGACATATTCTGCATTGCGACCTAGATAATTAGCCAGTTCTGGCAGGCTCAATCCTCGCCACTTTAGTAAGGCGACTGCTGCGCCCACTAAGTCATCTTTCCTGCTTTTCCCGCCGAGTTTATCAAGCTGCTTTTGGATCTCGATGGGGAGCAAGTCCTTCATTGGCTCGTTGCCAAGTATGGCGTCGAGCTCCCTAGGTTTGACGTCGGACTCCCTAGGTTTGACGTCGGGGGCACTACTTTGGGGGGGCCGGTCGCCGTGTTTCCATCTGCCGATGGCTCAGGTGGCCAGCCCTCAAGTGCAATTGAAGTGGGAATATAAAACGTTGCGGAACCCTGTCCTTTCTTCTCCAACAACCCGCAATCGCACAGTTTTCGCGAGTGCTTGGCATAGCGAATAATTTGAATGGAGCCATGTACGCGATAATCTCGGTGCATCACAGCATTGGCCACGACCTCGCGGACCACTCGGTCGGGAAGACGAGGAATCTCCTTGCCTTGGATTTCTCCCGGCGGTAACGAGAATGCTTTGGGCAAATCATCTATAATCGCAGAACGCGCATGCTGGATCGCGCGAATAGCCCACTTTGGTTTTATCGTGGTCGATCCACGCATCGGGCACATGTGGTACCACTTCGCGTTGGAAATATTGCTCGATGTCGTCTGACAGCGGCACGTTTTCGGTGTCGCGCAGGCTCGTGTCTGGTTGGGGCTTGCCTTTGAGCTTGCCTTTGGTCCCTTTGACAATCTTGCCTTTTTCGTCGCGCTGCGGGCGCTCGATAGTGATAGTGTGATAGCCGAAATCGGTTGTCTTGAACAACCGACTGATGGGCGTGTCGCCGTCCTTGTGTTCCAGGCAATCGCCAAACAACTTCGTGATAGTGTCGATGTGCTCTTCGCTCAGTTCCTTGCGTTTGCTGCCTAGGCTCTTACGCATCTTTTGCCACATGCCGCTGGCGTCGATGAGCTGCACGATGCCTTTGCGATGGGATGGCTTTCGATTCGATAGAATCCACACGTAAGTCGAAATGCCCGTGTTGTAAAACATGTCGGTGGGCAAGCCGATGATGGCTTCCAGCAAATCGTTTTCCAAAACGTAGCGTCTGATTTCGCTTTCACCACTCCCCGCGCCGCCGGTGAACAGCGGGGAGCCATTGAGCACGATGCCAAACCGACTGCCACCGTCTTTGGCTGGTCGCATTTTGGAAATGAGATGTAACAGGAACAACAGCGAGCCATCGCTGACGCGCGGCAGGCCTGGGCCGAAGCGCCCATTAAAACCTTGCTGCTCAAACTCCTTGCGAATAATGGCTTCAATCTTTTTCCATTCCACACCGAAGGGAGGATTGGACAAACTGTAGTCAAAGTGCTTCCCCAACAAACCATCATTGGCCAGTGTGTTGCCGAGGATAATGTTGGAGATGTCATGCCCCTTGATGAGCATGTCAGCTTTGCAAATGGCGTACGACTCGGCGTTCAATTCCTGGCCATGCATCACTAGTCGCGCGTCGGGATTGAGTGTGCTTAGATGAGGCCCTTTGCTTCGCGTACATCCTTCTCCTTGAGGACGGCTGCTTTGGTGGCCTCCAGCACGCAGTCTAAGCGGCGCAGCACAGTGAATGGCAGAATAACTCGGCCATATTCCGACTGCTTGTAGTCGCCGCGCAGCAGGTCGGCTACGGACCAAATGAATGATGATAGATTGGGCTCAGCCATGAGTATCCTTGTGCGCGTTTTGAACGTAGCAAGGATACCCCATATGAGTGGCTGGGAACACTGGAGAAGGCGGAATGATGCTCACGGAAAAAAGTTGTGTAGTTCCAATGAGCTTGGTACAACTGCGGTTTGTTGTTTGCGGTGTCAGCTTTTTTAGGGAGAAGTCGCGATGTTAGTTCGTTCAATGAGTTTGGCTTGTTTTGTCGTTGTAGGTGGTGCCGCCTGTTTGCAAGCTCAGGATCATGACAAGGGTTGGTTCAAATACTTTTCGGGCGAATGGACGCGCGAGACAACGATCACGACACAGGCTGATGGTAATACCACTGAGATGAAAGAAAGCATTGAATGGACGGGGCGAGTGTTGGCGGGTGGGATGGCGCAATCGCATCGAGGCAAGAATTCCGAAGGCGTTGAATCAATTGGATTGATGCGATGGGACGGTTTTCTCGGCAAGCTGTGCGAGTATGGGAATGACTCACAAGGTATCTCGTGGACGATTGTTTGGGACAAAGTGGATGATTCAATGTTGGAGGGTAAGCTAACTGGTATGGGCCCATTGGGTAAAGGAGAAGGCATGGCTGTTATCAAGCGTACAGGCCAGGATTCGTATAGGACGGACTGGACTTTCAAGATGGCGGGTGGCGGCATGATGACGGGTGTTGAGTTGAACAAGCGGAAATAGCGCTCACGCAGGCGCACGGAAGCCGTTTAGTGAGTGGTTGACATTCGCCTGCGAAACAATGCTGAAAGACAACCAGTGGGGCAGCCATTGCTTTTGGAAAGGATAAGGCGGAGGGCGGAGGCTGGTCACCATTAAGCGCAGCTCAAATGTGCCTTGTTTCCGGTAGAAATCCGGCAGAAAGTGGTATCTGTTTGGTATCAGCAGCCAAACGTAGCCACTGATACCAAACCAAAATACCACAAAAACCAAGGAAAAAGAGTCGGGGTGACAAGACACCAGTTGAACTTTTTTCTCAAGGCGTGGTTGAGCTGCAAACATCGCAACTTGAAGTCTGCCGCCATATTGTGGCAGTGCTGGCATGATCCGTTTGTCGGACGCACGAGCCCAGTTGTGCCCAGATTTCTGCGCATTGTGTTGTCCAACTTCGGCCAGTTTCATTGTTCTCTAACTTGCTCCGGTTTGGGGTGACCGGTGCGTGTTTCGAGAGCCATAGTTTCGGCGTGTACGACCAGAAGTCAATGCAGCCGAGGTGACTTTGGAAATGCTCGGACATTCTTCGGTGATCAGGACCCATAGAAACTGGAGCGGACAGATCAATGCTCGGGTCACGCCCTCCAGTGCAGCTAATCAGCGTCGGAGTTTCACTCCGAATGCACGAAGCCAAAGTCGAAAAGTGCATCGGTCTTCTGACCGACGCACCTTACAGGCTGCTCGATTTGAACGAGGATGATCTGGCTTCAGCGCTTCAGCGCGTTCGCCGTTAATACCGACGTTGCCATGAATCAATTACGCCATACGGATTCATAGCGTAGAGCAGAAAACAGGGCGGTATCGTAGAATTAGGGTATTCTTATTTGAAAAGGTGTTGCTGTGGATGTCGGTAAGGAACGTAAGCGAAACTGGGACGTCAGGCTGGTCTGCTCGTAGTGCTGCTTGGAGCTGGATACGTTTGGAATAGCAAATGCAGACGGGAATTCTTTCAAACTACATCGGCACCAGGAGAGATGGTGGCCGTCGGTGAAGAAGAAATACACGTTGTTATTCGCGGGCAACGAGAGCCCCACCAGCCCGTGATTGTTGTTGATGCGGCCCTTGGCTAAAGGGCTTGTGAATGGCTGCACATCGCGGACGAAATCTCAGACATCGCTCAAATCGTCCTCTGGGACCGACTGGGCAACGGTTTTAGCAAGCCAACATCCGGGTTGCGGACTCCGGAGCAGAATATCGATGACTGAGAAAGTTGCTTTCGTTGAAGGAAATCGAACCTCCGAATCTTTTGGTCGGACACTCATTGGTTTGGGGTTCTGAGCTTCTGTATGATGCGTCGGACCTCTTCAATGACGGTTTCTGGCTGTTGAATATGGATATAATGGCCGCTGTCCTCGATGACCCGGTGGCTTGCGAATGCCCCACCGGCCAACTCCGCTTGCAGTTCCAACCAAGCATTTGAGTAGGACTCCCCCAGGTCAAAGGGAGCTTTGCCCGCTGTAAGGACGGAAACGGGCAAATCGCCGTATGGAATCTCAGCTTCCTTTAGCTGCAAGCAACTTTCTTCCCATGCGTTCAATTCTTGGATGACAGTTAGCAGCTGAGACCGACATGCCGCCATATCCATCCACGCCGACTGGGCCGATTCGGGGAGCAGCTCTAACTCTGGAAAGACCGAGCCGCCGCCCTGCAGTTTCATCAACAGGCGAGTAATCCCGAAGGCGGACAATTTGCTGGAAACAGAAGTAATTTGCTCAATTTCTGCGAACTTTGCTGCCAGCTCCTTCGGGAGGCGTGGGTCTTGGTCCACGTGTGATGAATCGACTAGCACTAGAGCAGCAACATCCTCTGGGTGCATATAGTAAAACATTCTGACCTTCAATCCTCCATCTGAATGTCCGACCAAAACGAACGGACCATCGACTTGTTTGGATTTCAATGCTGTGCGTAGGTCTTCGACAACAAGGCGAGGAGTTCGTGGTGTTGCTGCGGCTTCACTCCAACCGAGTCCAGCACGGTCGTAGGATACGACACGCGTGAACTTGGCTATCTCTGGAGCAACAAGCGTCCAGTCTAGGACTCCGCCTCCAAGACCGGCTTCGAGAACCACCGTGGGAGAGCCTTCACCTTGTATTCGGATGTGCAGGGCACGCCCGTTAATATCGACAAGCTCCCCGGGAGGCTTAAGCTCGTTTGCGATTCGATTCAATTGCGACGTTTCGTAGAAATAGCCCGCCGCAAGGAGAAGAAAGAACAAGATGAAGGCTACAAGAATTGTTCGCTTGAGGATTCGGTATACGCGGGAGCCGGAGGCGGCTTTGCTAGTCTCACCATCCGGCGGTGTGGGGATATTATTCATGTTTACGCTGTTAGGGACTTACCCGAGTGACCACAAAAACGAACGTTATTGTAGACGAAATGTGCCTAGGAAAACCGTCGACTCAGAAAAGGTCGCGTGGGAAGTTTCTTTAGTCACCGACGGTTCTTAGCGTAGTTTTCTGGTCCGTTACTGCTCAAACCCCAATCTAAAGTCCGTCGGATTGACACACTTCTTTCAGCACTGGCCAAATATGCGTCGGACAAAAAGACCGATGCAGATTGGGCGAATCGCTTCTACGCTTCGGCTTCATCGTCCGACGCGAATTCCGGCAATTACAACGTCTGAACAAACCGAGAGGATTTTCTCTGTCCGCCAACTCGCACCGGTCAGGACACGCCGGAGCGTCAGACGCAACAGGCGAGACTGCACCGGTCCGGGGTGACCGGAGCGAGATCTAGTTGTAGATTCGAGTCGATGCCGATGAAACTGCAAGTTCGAGGTAGATTCTCACTTCGCATGAAATACTGGTGACAGACGCGGTTTGGACTCGCAGTGACTTTCTCATACTAGGGCGTATACGCGGACATTAGTGGATCGTTTCAATCTCACATGAAAGGCTGCATCCGCTCCCTAACGCCAGGACGCCAAACCTAGGTGGGGCTGTGAACAAGTTCGCTGGTACCTACCGAGGCTGGACCACCCTCCGCGCCCAGGCAAGACGGATTTCAGTGCAGTTTGCGCCCGAGGTGAACAAGACCGACGCGCGCAACCGGCTACACAAAACCACGGCTAACTCGCTTCGGTCGATGCAGACCGAACGCACGAACAGTTGCGGGTTGAAGCTAGAGGTCGTTGGCACCGCGGTACGTTCGCGCCGTTCGTAAAATGCTACCATCGCGGAAATTGCACACCGATTGATCGAACAATGCTTAGTTGATTTGCTTGGCTGAACCAATCACTGTGTTCGGCGAGCAGCAGGTGCCGAGCTCATCGCGCAGTCTCTGCCGGAAGAGGCTGACAACGACCTGGAGGCCGCTGAAGAAACCCAGCAGCAACTGGCTTTGACACTGCAGCGTTTGGAGGAGCTGCCACCGAGGCAAGCCATGGCGATCAAGCTGCGTTACCTGCAAGAACTTGAATATCAAGAAATCGCTCACAGAATGAACGCCACACCGTGGGCCGTACGCTGTCTTGTATGTAGGGGCCTGTCTCGCTTGCGAGCGGCAAGCTAATCGGCTGCGGGGCCGCTTGGTATTCCACTTACAACAACTGCTGGTTTTGCCAGTGATCACTTGCGCTTCCGGAGCATAGGCATGGATGCAACAGTCAACTGCAGAGGCGCGGTGAACTTTCTGGAAGAAGTGCTGCTCGACGTGCGTCCGACTATCGAACAACGCTATGCGCGGGAATTGGCAAGCATCAGCCATCGCTACGATGTGGACGATTTGTACCAGTCAGTTTGTGTGCGAGCGATTCGCTGGATAGGCCGTTGTAAAGGTGAGAGTAAAGAGGCGGTGCGCAACTGGGTACTGAAAATCGCCGCCAATGTCTTTCGCTCGGCGATCGCTACTCACAAATTGTCGGCCAAGCGGTCTACCAGTCGTGAGCGAGCAACAGTGGCCACGAGCGGCGATGAGCCGCATGTTGAGCCATGGAGTGAACCAGTGGAGTCGGTCCGCCTGATGGTCGGTGAACAGTGCCGTCACATGCGGGCTTGTATCGATCGGCTAAAGCCGCCGCAGTGGAAAGACGTAAAGCTAGTCTATCTCGATCCGCCTTACTGGATACAGGCACAGGGGCAATACAGCCAGGACGCCGAGGATTTAGGCAATCAGTCGCTTGAAGTCTTTACTGTAAACCTTGCGGCAATCATCAATCAGTATGCCAAGAAGCTATCAGATGCGTACATCGCTTTAATCATCCAGCCAACACAATGGAAGGCACCGGACCGCCAGTTCACGGACCATGTTGGCGATATGTTACGCGCAGTCAAGTTGCCAGTCGATATGCGGTATTCGGTGCCCTATGAGTCGCAGCAGTGCACCGCGCAGATGGTTGAGTGGTCTAAAGAAAACAAACGATGCTTGGTCTTGACTCGTGAAATCGTTGTGTGGAGGGTTCAGTAGTGACGCGACAACGGATATTCGGAAGTGACGTACCGTTCCTAGACTGGTTCCGAAGGTGCAAGGAGCTTCCGTCTTACAGTTCAGACTGTGGCATAGTGGCCACCGACGTAGACTTTTTTGTCCACAGGTATCTCTCGAGCTGCCAGTCAAAAGGCACTCGTGAAGCGCAGGCGATGATGATGGTTGAAGTCAAAACCAGAGAAGGAGATGTGGAGTTTTCTCAGCGTGACACGCTTTGGAAAATCCACGTACTGTCCAAAGGCTTCAATGCGGATATGTGCGTCCGTCACTTTGGCGTATCAGTGCTTCGTATGGTCGGAGTCGACCCCAGTGAGACAGAAATGCTGGCATGGGGGAGGTTTGATAAAAAAGGCGAACTTCATTTCCGTCCCATAACGACAGTGACTACGTCCTTTGCCTGAAGCTCCTCGCCAACATGCGGATGATCGAAAAGCGTCGGTCGATCGAGGTCATCATCGAAGCTCTACACAGGTCGCTTCCCGAGTCAACACGGCAGTCGATCCAAATGCCGCTGTTCGATGCCAAGCCGGACGAGCTTCCGCTGCCGGAGTCAATCGCAACCAACGCGGTCAGCGCTGAGCGCCGCCGATGGCTGAGAGACGGACATTTACAATCCTGCTAAGGAGCAAAAAGCATGTTTCGACCAGCCGACCATAGGGTCTGGACTGAGAACCGCGGTTGGGTTGACTTGGGAGACCTGCAAGCTGACGACAGGCTTTTGAGGTTACCAGCATGCCATGGGGAGAAATTACGCGAATCGTCGTGTTTAATCGGCGCAAGCACGTTCGGAGAGCAGGCGCTTACTACTGGTGTAAGTGTGGTGTCTCGTTTGTCGGCTGGCGGAGAACAATGTGTTGCTCCAAATCGTGTGCCGGGAGATGGAGGTGGGCTCAACGCAAGGCGAGTACCAGTCTAAGACCTGACAATAGACGAGCACCCGGAGTTCTTTGCCAATGGCATTCTGGTTCACAACTCAACCGCTGGAGGCGGTTGCTTCACGGCTGGCGTACTGATGGGTATCTCCGGCGGGAACGTGTTTGTGCTGCATGTTTGTCGCGGCCAGTGGTCGGTTTCGGACGTTTACATCAAGATGCAGTCGTGCGCCCTAGTGGACGCTATGCGGTACGGCCTGGAACGGTATGAGGTCAAGATCGAACGCGAGCAGGGCTCCGGCGGTAAGGAATCGGCTGAGAATGCGGTCAAGATGCTCGCTGGCTACCGAGTCGAGGTGATCCAGCCTTGGACCAACAAGGAGGGACGGGCCACACCGCTGGCCAACAGGATCAACATCGTGGGCGACGTGTACTACGTGGAGGACACGCCCAGCGACCCGTGGAACGATCCGTGGCTAGACGAGCTGCGCAAGTTCCCCAGCGGTAAGTACAAGGATCAAGTGGACGCCAGTAGCGGCGCGTACACGTCGCTGTGCGGTACGCTGGTGCCCAGAAAGCCGGCTCTGATATCAGGCTTGGGAAAGGTCGACAGGATGTGCAAGTCCCCCAGTTGCGACCGCCCGGCGGCCAGTGACAGTGACTACTGCTATGCGTGCTGCGAGATGACCGCGGCGTTCAACAACGATCCGACTATGCCGGTCGATCACTCCACCGACTGCAACCTGCGGGCGCACAAGTACTTTAATCGGCGGTAACAGGTCTTTCGATTTAGCCACACGCATCGGTCTCCAGGCTGTGGTGCATGTGTTCAAAGAGGGCAACTGCCGCACTTGCACGCATACCCCTTGAATTAGCGGTTTTCCCACGCTAGACTGAAGAAATTATTCGTATTAGTTTCCTCAATTTATCGTGTACTTTCTTAGGGGCTGAGGCAATGATTGACTACACCGAAGTGTTCGATAGTAGCGGCAGAGTTTGGCATTTCAGCCAGTTTGGCCTTTGGCACCTAGTCCGGCAACACGTTTATCAAAAGCTGGTCCGTCAGAGGACACGGGTCGTTCGTCCAGACAATTCTAGGATCCTACCAAACGTTGAAACAAATTTCCGTGAAATTGCAAGAGCTTGAGCTTCTCGAAGTCAACCGCTTTTTCAACGCCTTCAAACACTGGTCGTTGAGAATCCCCGAAGTGCGTTCGATGAAATGGTTGAACTTAGGCGTCAGATTGAATTCGACTCTCAGTTTGTGTTAGACCTACAGCGTCAAACATCGCGGGCGAATTTTGAGGAAATTCAAGCTAGATTTACGACTAGAGAACGAGTTTTGACCACCCTGCAATTCGTTCGAGATCTATCGGCAACAACGTTGATTGTTGCGTCTGGATTAGTATCGGGCGGTGCAGCATTGGCGGCACTATTGGGTGGTTCTGGCATCAAAGGCTATGGCCGCTGGACCGACACTGAGAGCTTTGGCGCGGCCATAGCTGAAACTGCTGGTTCGATAGTTGTCGGGTTAATTCCGATAGCACGTGGCCCAGGAGCGTTAGCAAGCGGGGGATCAGTCGTAGGGGGCACTTTGGTAAGTGCCGAATTGCGCGCCGCGACAAATTTGACAGCCGAGGCAGTTGCCCAGCAACGCGTACTATTAGTCGTCGGCGCCGCGCTTGATGGGACATTTACTGGCGTCACGGCCTTGGCGTCCGGAAGTAGACCGCGTGAGGCACTCGTTTCTGCGGGACTTCAAACTGGAGCGAGCTTATTTTCTGGAGCTTGTGGCATTGAACTTGATTCGATCGCGATGCCCATAAGCCGGCGAATTTTGATGGAGGTCAGAAACAGCAGTATCGTCTCTGCTGGGTCCACTGCTGTTAGCTTGGCTTTTCCAGAGTCGTCGAGAAACCCACTAATGCTAAACAGACAGGTTCAGGACGGCCAGGCTTGCGATGCCAATGCGACCCTGGGGTACCGGAATTGCGACCCAACGACCTGGGTCCGTGAATTTGTGCTGAAGGCGGCCTAGTTTAGTCGTATAACAGCAATTCCCGGTCTTTGAGTTTCCCAATGAAAAATGGGCCATTCTGAGCTTGCCCTTCGTAAAGCCCTGTGGCAGAATCCTTCACTGGTCTGCCTAGATTCACATTCAGGCAAAAGGATTTGCCCATGGTTGCCCCAGCCCCCGCCAGGAAGGCACGCAAAGAGCTTTCCGCTGACTCCCTTTTCCAATTGATCCGCTCCCGTTTTGAAGCCCTTCCCGAAACGCGCGCGGCTGGCCCCGAAATATCCCTGGGCGACGCACTGATGTCCGCCTTTGCCATGTTCTCCCTCAAGGATCCTTCCCTCCTGGCTTTTGACGAGCGCCGCCGCGATCCCAACGACATCTTTCGCACCATCCACGGCATCGACAACGTCCCCTGCGACTCGCAGATGCGGGACATCCTCGACCCGGTCGATCCCGACGACCTGCGGCCCTTGTTCCAGGACGTCTTCCGCCGCCTGCAGCGCGGCAAGGCACTCGAAGCGTTCGTCTATCTGGACGGGCATTACCTCTTGTCTCTGGACGGCACGACCTATTTCTCCTCCAGCAAAATCCATTGCGACTCGTGCCTGGAGAAGCATCATCGCGGCGGCGGCGTCACTTATGCCCATCAACTGCTGGGTGCCACCCTGGTCCATCCCGATCTCAAGGAAGTCATCCCGCTGGCACCCGAGCCGATCATCAACGAGGACGGCCACACCAAGAACGATTGCGGCCGCAATGCCACCCGCCGCTGGCTGAAACGCTTTCGCCAGGAGCATCCCCCGCCCTGTGTAAAAACTTCGCTCCGACGTTTGCCGGGCTGGACGCGATCACTTTTGTGAGGTGGCGATGGCGTAGCCTGGGGCCAGAGACGAGGGTTGCGTGCGTTTTGGAAGTCGTGCCCTGCACTTCGAGGTATAGTCAGCGCAGACTCCGAATCGCCGACCGTCCCGATGATCGGAAGGTTAGCCTGCCGGCGGATTAGGCTAAGCGGCTTTTCGAGAGTAGCTCTTCAGCAATCCGCCAAGTCGCTCTTTGCAGCGAATGTCGCTCAAGCGAATGGTGTCGGCTGTCACGTCGGATTTCAGCTGCTTTGTCGGCGCGGGCTTTTGGATCAGGTCATTGTCTAGCCCCTGATGCGGTCGTTCAAGTAGATAATGTGCGACGAACTCCGAGCAGATCACGTCCATGTGCTGGCGACCAAATACTACGAAATGGTCCAAGGCTTCCTGCTGGATACTTTGCACGAAACGCTCGACAAACGCAACCGTATTGGGCGAGCGAAAAGCCGTTCGCCGAACCTCGATTTTGGCCTTCTCAATAGCGTTAGTGAACGGCTTGGAGTACTTGCAGTCGTTATCCAGCATCAGGATTTTGCAGGGCAAGTTGCTCTCCTGATTATGCCTGAGAAAAGCCTCTGCCTGCTCCGCCATCCACTTCTCATCGGGTTTGTAGGTCGCCGGCGTGATAAACACGCGTCGCGTCTCGACATGCAGGAAAACCAGGACGAATATATCACGGAGGCCGGTTTTGCTCACAATCTTCTTGGAGAAAAAGTCGCACTGCCACATGGTCTTAGCGTGCCGCTTGAGGAACTCGTCCCAAGTTCCATTGCCACGCTTGGGGCCGGTGTCGAAGCCGTTGCGCCTGAGGATGTTTTTCACAGTGTTGCGAGTGACCGACTGGACCCCCAATTTCCGCAGCTCGCCTAGAATTCGGGTGTAGCCCCAATTATTCTCCCGTGCGAGCTTCAGGATCAGCTTCTCGATTTGCCCGGCGGTGCGTGGCCGGCCATTCTTCTTTTGGCACTTCGGCTTTTTGGCGGCAGCTTCCCGAATCCAGCGGCGGATAGTACTTGGGTGTACGATCGTCGCTAGCTCATTGAGAGCCGAACCCAGGTTTTTTGCAAAGCGGACCAGCCGAGACTTCTCCCGATCGGTTAGACTGATGCGGCCTGGCAGCCGGCTCCGCAGAATCTGGTTCTCGGCCTTCAGGTAGCTCACTTGGCGGGCCAGCTCCTTGTTGGTCGAGCCGGCGATGACCAGCATCAGTGATGTATAGATATTGCGCAAGCTGGCCATCGGTTGAACCACCGAAAGGTAAGGAAATCATCGACGGATCGCAGTTTTTGCACTGCGGGGTAGCGCTCAAGACTAGTCCCTCGATCATCAAAATCAAACGCTTGCGATAAACCTCAATCGGGTGATTCTAAAAGCAGCGTCCGCGTTAACACAAACAGAATGTTTTTCTCGCCTGGTTGGGGCAAGCGATGACGATGGATTTCGTAGCCGTTTCTCTCCCACCGATAACTCGGCTATTGCGGTAAACACTTGGCAATTCATGTTTTCCGCAAACGGCTACAACCGCGAAAAGTGACGAAACCGGTTTCGCACGGGGAGCCTTGGGAACCATGCTGCGCCGTGCCGATGCCATCCGGTTGGCCGGCGGTCAAGACAACTTTACCAATTGCCCGCGCGAGGCGGCACAGCACTTGATTCTCCGCTCAGATGACTCCACGTCGTAACTTCATATGACTACAAACTCTAAGCAGAACAGCCTAGTGATCGAGCGCTTCCGGAAAAAGTCGGGCGCTTGGGCAACGGTGCCAGATTCTGCGATCGGTATTGATTGGGACGAGGGTTACAATTCCACGATATGGTTTCCGATTATTAGTTCAAAACCACCAACAATTAGAACAGACATTCGTGTAGCGAAATTTGAGGACGGACAATGGGATTTGATAGTTGACGCAATACACTTCGAATCCAATGACGACCCCGCAATTCTTCGCGAAAGGTTTGATCGACTTGATCGATTCCGATACTTGCGACCGGCGGCATTTGAGTTGATTCCGGAGGAAGATGAAATTGAAGAAATCCTCTCCCGGATTGTCCATCCCAAGAAATGCGCAGCGGGGGATCTGCTGCTTCGGTATCAGTCTGGGCCTGTGCTTGATTGCGTCTGCGTTAGGTCTCATTCGAAAGCTGGACGTATAAAGATTGTTGGTGATGAACTTCAATTTTCTGATGATCATTTCTTGCCACCTACGAAGTATCGAAAAGACCAGTACCGACAAGGCGTACAAAAACTGCGAGCGCCGGTTACCACGGCCTTAAACTTCGATGGCGCAACAAAGACGTACCCAGAATCGCCGTCTGCGTGTATTCCGGGGAGGCCCGAGACGGGACTGAATGTCAAGGCGGCTCGGATTTATGGGGACTACCTAAACATCGTGCTAGAGGTACGAAATAGAGGTCAGGCGACTCTCTATCTAACTGACCACAAATGGCATCCGGAATTTAAGAAGTCGAAACTCGAAACTCCGTTTGCTTATCAGAATGATGTCCCCAGTACAGTTTTCGAGGTGTCAAACCACGCTCGCTATTTGTATCCAGGCGATTCAATTGACGTGGAAATTTGCGTGGGGAAAAAACTGGTTGCAGGCGAAGTAAAAGTGTTTATCCCGGCGTTCCTTTTTTCTGGCATGCGCGAGACTTACTTCATGTTGCGTGTGCAAGCCGAAGTTTCTCAGTAGTGTAGTATTCGGTCGCACTTTCTTAGCCATGAATTGAATTTGGAGCAACATCAACTTGGCATGGGCAATTGCTGTTCTCGGGGAACAACTCACATCCCGACTGCTGCAATTGAGCGACCATAGATTTAGCTTCCCCCTTTTTAACTCTAAGAGCTTGCCTCGACCTACCTAAAGCAATCCTGCACATATTTGTGAACGCGGAATGGTCTGTTGCGCATAAATCTGCGTGAAGTCGATCGGCAGCATGGCAACCCGTTTCCCCTTTAATCGTTGAGTCAACAGCAACCCCAGACTGCGAAATTTCATCAGGCAAGAAAGCAACGAAATCAAATTGATCATTCGGACGCTCTCGGCTCATGTTCTTTCCGACGACGACCTTGATCAGGTCGTCGACACTTCTAATCAGGAACACACTAAATTGTTGAGAGTCAACAGGAAACACTGAAGCGGCAACCAAGTCTATCCGCCCGGCAAGTGGATCTGCGTCGTAGCCCCACGAGCTAAGCTTGTCAAGCTTGCGAATGTAAACGGGCAGACCGATTAGCTTTAAATCTGCTTTTATGCTGAGAGACACTTCGTTTTTCGACCCTAGTCTTGAGAAGCATCTGCCGCCACGTTCCTCGCTAAATCCGCAATGAATTTATCGGTGTGATCGAAAAATTTCCCCAAGCGCTCAACGGATTTTGGGGTTCCGATATCACCAAACGATTCAATTACTCCCTCCATTACACCACGTGAAGTGGCGTCAGATGCCATCACAATCAATTTTATCTTCTTGGCTTCATCAGTCTCTGACCTGGCGACAGAGCGAAGCATAATGTACCAGTAATCATCATTCGGCTCATACGCCCGCTGGAACATCGAGTTCCACTTACGAATATCGTCGATGAAAAACTGATAAGTGTATTCATACATCGATGGCAATTGGGACAATATGTCGATTGCGATGTCGAGCCGATCTTCTGATTTCATATCGACACAGTGGTTGATCAAATGGTCAACCAGTCGATGTGACTGTGGACTACATTTCAGATACTCGACCAACGTTTCTCTGGTGGAGCGTCTTTTTGGGCCTGAGGCCAGAACGTGTCTCCTTAGAATTGTGATGAAACGCGCTCGCTCCCCTTGGAGGTTCTGCGATTCACCACATGATTCTGTTGCCTCAAAGTCAAATGTGGTCGTACTCATTTGAATGCTCTTATGTATATGTTTTTTACAAGTTCTTGAGATCGATCCCGATCAGAATCGAACTTTTTAGCGGCTTCGATAGCCTCTGTGGCGGTCCTAGCCATCCGATGCTGGTTAACTGAAAACGTTATCCCCTCGCTTCCCGTTACGCAAGTGACTTCTGTCCTTGATTCGGAATCATGCAAAACGGCTCCCCAGCGAACTATTTTAGAACCTGCAATCGTCTGCGTGATTGCTTCCGAAATAGACGATACTAGCGGCTCGTCGGCGCTGAACGTATAGTTCATTCCAACCGCAGACAGCGGGGTATGAGGTAATTCGTCGAGCACTAGGGCCGCAAGGACGCCGCAGTTCACAGACTTTGAATCAATAATAAGTCGGTCCGACGACACAAACCACTCAACGCCACCCCCTCTGAACTGCACCCCGTCTTTTCTTAATGCCCCCAACGCCAAATGAATGTCGTCAGATGACCAAATCTTTCGCGAAGACAGCCATTCTGGCGAAATCAGGTAAGGGTTGAAATTGCCAACCACTACTATGTTAGCAGTCTCTAGCTGTAACACTTAAGTCTCGTTTCCAAACTTTGGTTCAAAAATCTGATAAGAACTACGGATTATATCAGTAACAGGTTCACGTTGTCTGCCACAAGCTCGATCGCAAGATGACAATTGGACCGCAAGATTGCGCCAAATTCCAAGGTTCTCTCCCTGTGGCTCCGACTTTGAAGGGTGCGGGTCAACTGGGCGCACGTCGGCGAGACATCTAGGCCGTTACTGTCCCGTCAGCAAACCTGGCAACGGCTCCCACTGGGTCAGTACTACCGCCGGACCATCAACATAGAACCGTTCTCCCACTCGCAGTTCCACGCCGGTGATGGGTTTGGTGATCAAGTTGACCGATAGCTCCCCATTCAGATAACGCGATCTAATCGCTTGTGCCTGGCTGTCAGAGGCGAACCCCAGTACGCCGACTAGCCGCTGGTCCTGAACACCACACAGCACCGAACCCACGATATTTGTCACGGTCGAATCGTCATTGAGTACCAACGGTATTCTATCCCGTCCCTGCCTGCCGTCCATCAACAGCACTTGCCGCTGCGGTCCGGCTGGTTGCTCAGTAGCGAGAACAGCAAACGAGCCCGATTGCTTCTCAGCTTTGCGGACGATCTTGACGTCTGAATGGTATCGGCAACGGACTGGAGCCAACGCAACACAGCTTCGTCAAGCAGCTCCTCGGACACGCCCCACCGAAACATCTGCTTGATTTTGCCGATTGCCATGTTGATGTAGGTCCGGCCACAATCATCGGTCACCATCGACTTGATGAACTCCTTAAGCGCCAGCGGTCGGAAGTCGGCGACATCTTAATCGCCGTAGCGGGCGCGAAGTCGCTTCATAATCGCCTTGATTGTCTCGATGGAGCCCGTTTGGCTGCCATCGTCCCGGCGATATCTCTTCTCACAGTGCTTGCGGAATCGTTTTATAAGCTCCGCCACGGTAATCGAGCCGGTTTCGTGTGCCGGGAGTCCAAAATTGCTGTCACGGCCCGTAACGAGCCACTGATTAACCAGCCGGTCATACTCCAATTTGCTGGCTTTTGTCCCATGTGGACCAAGATAGTGATCGCGACCGTTGATTGTGACAACGGCCTGACCACTGGATCGATGCTTGCGGTATTTGGGAACCGCAGTAGACGATTTCGGCATGTGCGAACGCCTCCAGGCTTTGCAAAACGGTATTTACCGTTTTGCGCTGTTTGGAAAACGCCGCACTTCCGAACGCCGGAAGGTCACTTAAGTGCTTATTCGGCAACGATTTGTAAAAAGAGTCGGGCTGGCGGGATTCGAACCCACGACCTCTACCACCCCAAGGTAGCGCGCTAGCCAGGCTGCGCTACAGCCCGATGTCTTTTCTTAGCAACGACTTATGACGATTCGGTTGGGGCCAAATTCGCCTTGCTTGTCTCCATTTCTGGAGTGAGTCCTAAACGTAACCTATGTTCGGGAAAAGGGGAATACGATGTCCGAGCGTAAAGTCTATCTTCGTAAGCAAAAAATTCAGTATTGCTGCAAGGTCAATGGTAAGCAACGCACGCTGAGTCCGCGTAAGGCAGACGCTATCGAGCTTCACAAGGCACTGTCCTTGATTTGCTGCTTCCTCTTATGCCAGGTATCCTGAGACAGAATGAGCAATTTAACCAACATCCTTTCGAAAATCGAATCGGGCGATCTGCACGAGGCTGATCAGTTGTTGCCATTGGTGTACGAGGAATTGCGGAAACTGGCGGCTGCAAAACTAGTCGAAGAGAAACCTGGGCAAACACTCCAAGCTACAGCACTTGTGCATGAAGCGTATTTAAGGCTGTTCGACGTTGAGAATCCTCAGCACTGGAAAAGTCGTGGCCACTTCTTTGGCGCCGCCGCCGAAGCAATGCGGAGGATTCTGGTCGAACAAGCTCGCCGCAAGGGCCGCGACAAGCATGGCGGAGGAGTGCAGCGAGTTGAATTGCCAGCTGATCTGGCGGCGGGTGAATCCGATGACGAACTGCTCGCCTTGGATGCGGCCTTGCCCCGTCTAGCCGCCGAGGATTCCGTAGCGGCGGAGATCGTGAAACTTAAGTGTTTTGCCGGCCTGAGTCGCGAGGAGATTGCTTCCGTTCTGAGAATGACGGTCCATGAAGTGCGTCAAAAATGGGCCTATGCGCGAGCCTGGTTGCGGTTGGCTCTGGAGAATTAAAAAAATTTCCGGTTTCGCGCCAGAAACGGCTGCCACGGCGCACTGATTGGTAGGAGAATGTGATTTCGCATGACTATCAATCCGCAACGTGCTCAAGCTTTGTTTTTGGCGGCTCTGGAGATTTCCGACTCGGTGGCTCGTCGTGAGTTATTGGAGCGTGAGTGCGTCAATGACGCAGCGCTCCGGCAACGAGTCGAAGACTTACTCGCAGCCCATGCCGCAATCGGCGGCTTTGATGCCGCTCCGTCCAACACTGCCATCAATGCGACCATCAACACTCCGGCGACCCTCAACCCGGTTCCCTGGTCGCAGGCCGCTACAAGCTACTCGAAAAGGTCGGCGAAGGAGGCATGGGATCTGTCTGGGTAAACTACGTTTGGACGCTCAGGACACGCCCTCCTTACGCACTAAATTTCGATCATACGTCCGCTCTGGCACCAAGCAACAGACTGTCTTGTTGTCAATGTGATAGCGCCGCGGCGTCGGTCTCCCTCACCACCTGCAACTAGGTCCTTGTATTCGCCTCCGAAGTTTGTCCGGCGTTCGTCCAGCCGACGCGACGAAGGAAATTCGTTTTGCAGCCAAGTCGCTCAA
>JBGSJT010000202.1:0-37976 GCA_041741715.1 Pirellulaceae bacterium
TCCTGTGCTCCAGGACTCGTAACCTCGTCCACTATCAATTGCGACACTTATTCTCCGCACGATGTTACGCCGATTGAAAAAGTTAAAATGAGAAGTGAAACATGCAAAATGATTTGTAATGGATGTTGTTTGGAGTGTTACTTGGGCGTTGGCGGTTTGGGTTTTGCTTGGTTGGCTTTCGCGGTGACGACTGACTTCCCGACTCGAGCAGCGAATTCCAGCAATCGATCTTCCAAGTCCTCACCGCGTCGCTTTTCCATCATTTTGCATTTTTCACTTCTCATTTTAACATTTTCAATCTCCCACCACGTTGACGCTCCTCGCTCTCCCTGCCAATTTTCTCAATCGCCCAGCGCCGCCTTACCAGTTCCACTACCAATTGCGACACTTATTCTCTGCACGATGCTAAAGCCATTCTTTATTGCCCTGTCATGACTACACACAGATTGTTCTGAAGACCCCTATTTTACCACAGATCGAAAGGCTTGCCGCGCTTCATTGAGCCAGTCAATCTTCCCCTGCTGGGGTTGCGTTACCCAGTAGGCCTTCTGATGGTCGACGATCCGCAAGCGGCGCTCATGCAGCTTGGCCAAGTGCTCGATTCGTTGGCGATTGCTATAGGTCAGTACCAAGAAGTCATGCTCCACCTGAAGCGAGCGCACGAACCAAATCGCTGCGTCAATTTTCAGCTCGGCCACCTGCATCAACATCTCCACGGAGGCCGGAATCGGCCCGAAGCGATCGAGCAATTCATCCCGAATATCATCCAACTCGCGCACGTCGGTCACTCGGCTCAAACGGCGATAGATGTCGATCCGCTGACGCAGTTCAGGGACATACTCCGTCGGCAGGAAGGCTTGCACCGGAATGTCGATCTCGACGTCCACCGATAACTTGGGTGGTTGATGAGTGAGTTGCCGCACCGCGTTGCCGAGCAATTGACAGTAAAGTTCATACCCTATCGCCGCGATGTGACCACTTTGTTGCGTACCGAGCAGATTCCCCGCACCGCGAATTTCCAAATCGCGCATGGCAATACCAAAGCCCGCACCAATTTGGCTATATTCTTCGATCGCATGCAGTCGCCGCGAGGCATCGGGTGACAAGTGCTTGTGGCGATCGACCAACAAATAGCAGTAGGCCTGGTGCTTGTAACGCCCAACTCGACCACGCAATTGATGCAGTTCCGACAAGCCATAGCGATTAGCGTCGTCGATAAAGATGGTGTTGGCGTTGGGTATATCCAAACCACTTTCGATGATGGTGGTGGCCAATAAGATATCGTATTTGTGCTCGATGAAGTCGATCATCACTTGTTCGAGCTCCCCTTCGTGCATTTGACCGTGCCCGATCACCAGGCTTGCCTCGGGAGCAATTCTTTGCAGCTTGGCTGCCACTTCCTCGATATCGTTGACTCGATTGTGTACGAAGTAGATCTGTCCATCGCGATTGAGTTCTCGCAAAATTGCGTTGCGGATCAAATTGTCATCAAAGCGAATCGTGCGCGTTTCAACGCTCAAGCGATCTTCGGGTGGCGTTTCGAGATTGGAGATGTCGCGCACGCCGACCAGCGACATGTGCAACGTCCGCGGGATGGGAGTGGCTGAGAGAGTGAGCACATCGACATTGGTGCGAATATGTTTCAAGCGTTCCTTGATCTCGACGCCGAACCGCTGTTCTTCGTCGATAATCAGTAGCCCCAAGTTGTAAAATTTGAGATCCTTCGATGCGATGCGATGCGTGCCAATGACGATGTCGACGCGACCGCTGCCGATCCCTTTGACGGTTTCGCGCTGCTGCGCGTGAGTAGCAAAACGGCTGAGCTTTTCGATATCGAACGGGAACTCCGCCATCCGCTCGCGAAAAGTTTTGTAGTGTTGTTCGGCCAGCACCGTAGTCGGTACCAACACCGCTACTTGGTATCCACTATCAATCGCCTTGAAGGCAGCCCGCATGGCGACTTCGGTCTTGCCAAAGCCGACGTCACCGCAGATCAATCGATCCATGGGACGCGTGATCACCATATCCTGCTTGACCGCCGCGATGGCGGTCAACTGATCGGGCGTCTCCACGTAGGAGAACGATGCATCGAATTGATTTTGCCAGATGCTGTCTGGCGCGAATGCAATTCCAGGTTGGCTGCGACGTTGGGCCTGCAGCTCTAGCAGTTCCACGGCCATATCCTGCACCGCGCTTTCAGCGGCCTTCTTCTGTTTGGACCAGGAGAGTCCGCCGATCTTGGCCAGCTTCGGTCGGCTCTTGGTTCCACCCACATATCGCTGAATCAATTCGATCTTAGAACTGGGGACAAACAACTTTGTGCCACCATCGAATTCGACCACCAAATGCTCGAATCGCTGTCCATGCTTTTCCAGCAGTTCGGTTCCGCGATAGACGCCGATGCCATGGGACAAATGGACCACCAAGTCGCCAGGCTTGAGATCGAGAAAACTATCGATCGGTCTACTCTTGGATCGCTTGGTGACGCGACGCACGTGTGAGCGCCGCAATAATTGTCCAGCGGTCAAGACGAACATTCCGTCGGGGAGAACTTCAAAGCCGTTAAGTAGTTGACTGACCACCACGCTCAGCCGCTGTTGCTGTGTGGCTGCAGCACTCCCCAACAGTTCTTGCAGTCGTTCGCGCTCCCCGTCGTTCATCGCCACCACGACAACTTGACGCTGGCCGATGTGTTGATCGATATCTTCGGCCAGTTTCTCTAAATCACCACCGATGCGTTCCACATTTCCCAGCGGCAAGCGATGCAGTTCGCCTAAGAATCCTTCTTCGGCCAATTGCGATGCGAACAGCGTCTCGCGTTGCAAAATGCGTCGCCACAGCGACTCGGGTTCGGCAAACCTTTCTGGGAATGGAACGCGTTGCAAGAACATTTGCGCCGCTGCAGCGATCGAGCGTTGTTCGAAAACCACAACCTGCGCATCGTCGGGTAAATAGTCCAGCAACGAACCATCTTGGGCCACCGAACCTTGCACGGCCAGTAGTTGCAGTCGTTCACGTTTCTCGATACTGCGTTGCGAGACCACATCGAATGATCGCAGCGATTCTATTTCATCGTCGAACAACTCTACGCGAATCGGCAGCGGTTCGTCTGGTGGGTAGATATCGAGAATACCCCCGCGGACCGCAAATTCGCCAGGAAGTTGGACTGAGCTGGTATTATGGTAACCCGACTGCAACAGCCACTTGCGGAGTGCGATTAGATCAACGCGCTTGCCCGATACCAGAACTTGTTTGTCACCCTCGAGTGAGTCTGGACTGGGGACACTTTGCAACAGCGCGGGGAAGGTGGTAGCCACGACTGGCACACTCATATCATTGCCCGTTGGGTCATTGGCTCCCTCGGTATTGAATTTGTAGAGCCGACTGAGGACATGCAACCGCTGAGCCGTCTCCTGATGGGCCAGTGATTCCAGCTCGGTCTCTTCGCTACCGGGTGGAAAGACATCGATGGCTTGGTTGGTCAGCTCCGACAACTCTGCCGCAACTGCTTCCGCCTCGGCTACTTGGGGAAGGATTAGTAGCAGCGGTCTACGATCGCAATTCAGCCAAGCCGCGATGGTTGGTGCCAGCGCTCCCAGCCATAAACCTTCGATGGAGACTCGCCGATCGCGACGCAGGGCATCGACGGCACTGATTAGCGCACCGCTCTCGGCCACTTGGCTGATGGCATCAGCCAGTGTTAGTGGCGAAGGGCTTACTTCGCGTTTCACCTTTAAAACAGCGCGACGAGCGGTCATGCCGTACAAGTCCATCCGCTGGAATCAAAACCATTGCAGCATATCTTACCCTGTCGGCAAGCCTCAACAAGGTCTTTCCTCGTACGTCAGGCTTTCTTGCCTGCCCCCCCCGCCGTACGTCAGGCTTTCATGCAGACCCAACTCGAAAACTTCATCAAAGCCTCATAGTTCTCCACCTACAAACCACTGACCCCAAGCGATTAGAATAGTAATTGTTACGCTCTCAATATCAGCTCAGGCGCGCTAGTTTTGAAGTTGCACTTTTTGAATTTAACCCGCCCGTGTGCGGGAGGGCCGGCCGTAATGCGGCCGGGGAGGGCCCGATTTGCCCCTCTCCGCTCGCATTACTCGCGACTCTCCCCAGGGAGAGTGAGTTCGTTTGATCAACCAATTGCATCGTCAAACCCACTTCCTCGATCAAAACGTGCAACTTCAAAACTAGCGCGCCTGAGCTGATATTCCTGCACACTACAAGGACCCACCCATGCACCGCAATCTGTTCGCCGCCGCTCATAGAAACGGAATCGACCGCCGCTGGTTCCTTGCCTATTCGTCCGCCTTGGCATCGATACCGTTGCTGGCTCGCGCCAGTTGGGCTCGCACCAATCCCACTTTTTCGAACGACCCGTTTTCACTGGGTGTCGCTTCTGGAGACCCGGATAGTCGCGGGATGGTTTTGTGGACACGCCTGGCACCGCAACCGCTGGAGCCCTTTGGTGGCATGCCCAATGAAGCGGTCGAAGTCGGATGGGAAATTGCCAAGGACGAATCGTTTCAGCACGTCGTCGACTCGGGGAAGGGCATAGCCACACCGCAACTAGGTCACTCGCTTCACTTCGAAGTCGATTCGTTGGAGGCTGATCGTTGGTATTGGTATCGCTTCACTGCTGGCGAGGCCACAAGTCCCGTCGGTCGGTCGCGGACGATGCCCGAACCGCACGCACTCCCTGACAAGTTGAAGTTCGCGTTTGCTTCGTGCCAGCATTTTGAGCAAGGCCTGTTTACCGCCTATGAGCAAATGGCCAAGGATGATTTGGACTTGGTCGTTCATTTGGGGGACTACATCTATGAAGGGAGTGGTATTGAAAATCGAGTTCGCAAGCATCATGGTCTGGAGATCAATTCACTCAACGACTACCGCGCTCGCCATGCGCAGTACCGTTCTGATCCGTTGCTGAACCACATGCATGCGCAGTGCCCATGGCTGGTCACGTGGGACGATCACGAATTTGACAATAACTGCGCCAACGATATTTCGGAGGAGCAAGAGGTCCATCCGGTTGAATTCTTAGTCCGTCGCGCCAATGCGTACCAGGCTTACTATGAAGCGATGCCATTGCGGGCCGCTTGTCTGCCGACGGGCTCGAGCATGAAACTCTACCGCCGCGCACCCTTCGGCCGATTAGCTGATTTTCTCGTACTCGATACTCGCCAATACCGCACCGATCAACCCAACGGTGATGGAAGGGGACCGCTCAATCAGTCTGCCATGTCGCCGACCAATTCGTTATTGGGGACCGAACAACGCAATTGGCTTTGCTCCGAATTGATTCAGTCACCGGCGACTTGGAATATCCTGGCTCAGCAAGTGATGATGGGTCTGGTTACTCGGTCGCGTGTGGATGATGAACCAGCCTACTCGATGGACCAGTGGCCTGGTGCCGCTTATGAACGGATGCAATTGGTCAAGTTCCTGGCTGATCGCCGCATTTCCAATCCGATCGTGTTGACCGGAGATATTCATTCCAATTGGGTCAATAATTTGCGAGTCGATGATCGGCTGGCGGACACGCCGGTCGTCGCCACCGAGTTTGTTGGTACCTCGATCTCCAGTGGTGGCAATGGCAATTCCAAACCCAAGGAACTCGAACAACTTCTGGCGGACAATCCCTGTTTGCGATTCCATAACACCGAACGCGGCTATGTGCGCTGCACGGTGACTCCCGATGATTGGCAAAGTGACTATGTTGCCGTGGAGGATGTTTCACAGCCGGGTGGCAAGATCGTGACCAGAGCCTCGTTCCAGGTGACAGCCGGTCGGCCTGGTGCGGAGCAGGTGTAGCGATCGCTCGTTGACTACTCCCCTAAGACGTACGCAAAAATTAGGGGAGCGACGATGGTGGCGTCGCTCTGAATCATGAACTTGGGACACTCGCGACTGAGCTTGGTCCACGTAATTTTTTCATTGGGGACTGCTCCCGAATAACCACCATAGCTGGTAACTGCATCGCTGATTTGCGCAAAATAGGCCCACAGCCGTGCGTCTTCTTTTAGATCTTGAATCAACATCGGGACAGCGCATATCGCAAAGTCACCCGCGATACCTCCGCCGATCTGAAAGAAGCCGATGGGGTGCGATTGACTGGCCCGACGATACCAATCGGTGAACATATGCAATTGTTCGGTGCCACTCTTGAGCGCGGCATGCGACTTGACGGTTCCGTCCATGACACGTGCCGTGAACATATTGCCTAGCGTGCTATCCTCAACTCCGGGGGATACGATCGGGATCCCTTTCTCTTTAGCGGCGTAGACCCAGCTATGTTCGATCGGGATCTGATAGTGCTGCTTCAATTCGGGCTCGTCAAGCACTTGGAAGAAGTACTCGTAGGGAAACTTCCCTGCTCCTTTCTCGGCTTGTTCTACCCAATATTTGGTCAACCGTTCTTGCATGTGAAACATGACCGTTTCGGGAATGCAGGTGTCGGTCACGCGATTGAATCCGTCGGCTTGCAAATCGACTTCGTCCTGAGCGCTTAACGCTCGCCAGTCGGGGATGACTTTGTAGTCATTGTGCGCGAAGAGATTGAACAAGTCCTCTTCTAAATTGGCTGCCGTGCAACTGATGGCATGCACCTTGTCTTGGCGAATCATCTCGGCCAGTGAGATACCGAGTTCAGCAGTACTCATTGCACCCGCCATTGAGACCAACATCTGTCCGCCATCGGCCATGAATTGCTTGTATGCCTGGGCGGCTGCCAGGGTCTCCCGCGCGTTGAAGTGCCGGAAGTGATGTTCCATGAAGGCTGAGACGTTCAACTGCTTTTTTTCCTTGTGTTGGCTTTATCCTGGGCTGTCAAAACTTCGAGGTTGACGGAGTTTTTAAGCGATTTCTTAAACTTAAACTTAAACTTAAACTTAAACTTAAACTGCGGCGGACCGACCATTAGCATCGTGCGGTAAATTACTGTCGTAGTGGACGAGGCTACAAGTCCTGAAGCTCGGGACTCGTCCGCTACTGATTGCGACACTTATTATCCGCTCGATGCGAAGTTTAAGTTTCAGTTTCAGTTTAAGTTTAAGTTTACACTGCCTCCTAAAGTACCCACTAGGCATCCATGGCCATGGGCATTACCACGTAGGCATAGCCGTCGGCCGTGGTCATGAGGGCTGGCTGCGTGGACGATGCCACATCGAGCTTGAAGGTCGTGTTGGGATCGAGCACTTTCAGGAAATCACTGACGAAGCGATAGTCGAGCTTCAACTTTATCGGATCTCCATCGTAATCGATCGGCTGCTCCACTCGACTTTGTCCGAGATCGGCGGTCTTGGCGGACAATAGCAGCGTGCCATTTCCGAATTCGAAATCGAGCCCTCGCGTTTCTTGGTCGGCCACGATTGCTGCTTGACGAATCACGTTGTGGAAGGGTCCCACGGTCATATCGATGATCACCGAATTGTCGCGCTGAGGTATGACCTGTCGCCAGTTCGGATAACGCCCCTCGACCAAGCGTGAATAGATCGTGCAACGCCCAGTACGCAGCAGCACGTCGTTGCCGCGCGAGGCGATGTGCACTACCTCTTCCTTGTCACCAATCGAACGCTCCATCAAGACCAAGGAGCGAGTGGGGATGATGGTCGTATTGCCTATGGTCTGATGGCCACCGATACTCTTACCGGTCCCTTGCACGCGTGCCAAGCGTCTGCCATCGGTCCCGACCGCCAGCACTTCTTCTCCGTTGAGCTCCAGCAACACGCCGCCGAGCGCAAAACGTGAACTATCGGGATCGGTGGCAAAGGCAGTGCGACGGACCATTTCCTTAAACAGCCGCGCGGGGAGTTCATGATATTTCTCCTCCTCAAAGCCGACCACGGTAGGGAATTCGTCGGGATTCATGCTGGGGAGATTAAACTCCGAATGTAGACCTTTGACTTTGGTGGCCGCTCCATCCGACTCAAAGGTTAATTGGTCATCGCTGCTTTCTCGCAGAATCGAACCTACCCTGGCCACATGCAGCAAGGCCTTGCCAGGAGTTTGCACGTCGACCCCTTCGACGTCGATGCGAATTCCGGTCTCCATGTCGGTCGCCATCAAGATGACGCGATCCTCGCCCGCCTCGATCTTGATGTTTTGCAGCACCTCTTTAGGGCTACGGGTCAGCGCCACACTCCCGGCCAATTGGAAGGCGCTGGCCAGTTTTTCACGATCACAGGCTATTTTCATGAGCTACTCGACTCCCGTACGATATTCCATCAAACTTTTGCAACCCAATGTTTTACCGTCTGTTGGGACTTAGTAATACCCGGCCACTGAGCGGATTCCCTAGTGCAGATTCTGCCAGTACGAGAAACCTGAAATTCCGTCCGGTCGTGAACCTCTGGCGCTAGCCATCGGCGCCATGTTGCGATGCCTGCCACGGCTAGCGAGGTTCACTGAGTGCTTATGCGTTTTCTTGACTTCCTCTCTAGATATCTAAAATATTAGTAGTATTAAAGGGGGACCAAAATAGAGTTTTGCACACCGCTCCATCAAACTGTAACTGCCACAGTAGGAAGACTTTAAGGTCCCTTCTTTACCGACAATTGACAGTGGAGAAAATGATGGCCCAAGGTCAGCCGATGGTGATTAACTGTTCAGCAAATGGCGGTTACTGACATTCGTAGATCGCTGCGGATTAAACCTTGGAAATAGCGAACAGTCATCGACCGCAGAGCGACATCTTTTCCACATCGATCAGCGAGACTGAAGTACTTCAGCTTGCACTTCCAATAGTAGATTGGCTAGTTCGGTGTCGCTATCAAGTAGTTGCTGGGTCTTACGACAAGCGTGAATGACGGTCGAATGATCGCGGCCACCAAAGTATTCGCCAATTTTCAACAAACTAGTCGTGGTCAGCTTGCGGGTTAACAGAATGGCCAAGCCCCGGGCCCGCACTATGTTGGCGTGTCGGGTGGCTCCACGCATTTCGACCAAACGGACTTGTAGCTTCCTCGCAACCACCTTAGCGATGCCGGGAAGGGTCGGACCGCTACCGGAAAACAACTGCTCGGCCAGTTTAGCTACGATCTCAAAATCGACAGAGTCGTCGGACTGTCGATTCTGAGCAGCGATGGTAACCACTTTTTGGAAGTCGGGTGCCGAAAGATTTTTGCTGGTTAAGGTCCGACACAGTTCGAGCAACGCGTTAACCGGCAAGAGAGGATCGATCGTCGCGACCAGGAGTGGAATCAGTTCATCCAGGGTGGCGGAGCGCGGTTTGAAGAGAGGTACCGAGAAGCCCCCCGATAAACGACTGGTCAATGCAGAACTCAAGCCGGTGATCGTCGATGGTAAACGATTCACGGTGATCACAACGGGCAAATCGAGTTGGCTGAGAACATCCAACGTCGCGACCAGCTCACCTTGCGAGGCGGGGGCGGTGGCTAAGTCCTCCAAGTCATCTATCAACAGCAGTTTACAAGCCCGGTGGCGATGTCGAAACGAATCGAGGTCGTCGATTTCCACCGCAGCCGAGTAATCCGATACGAACGATTTGCCTGTCGTAAAACAGAGTGGACGTAGCGACATCAGCCGCGCCCATGTGACCGCCAAAGTGATCGAGAGGGCTGTTTTCCCAACCCCCTTCTCACCATAGAGGACGATCGGGGAAAGTTGTTCCAAGCGACCAATGGTGACGCTGTCGAATAAATATCGTAGTGGCTGGTTCTCAGGCCCCACAATGTACTCGGGCAACATCCATCCCAAGTTGGAGGCCAGGGGTAAATGGCGACGCACGGAGGCAGGCTGCTCAAGCGAGATGCGGGAGTTGATGGTAGCTTGGTCGACGATCACGGTGATGGCTGAACCTGGAAAGAATCGTCGCTGGTCGCAAATTAAGGAGCGGGGAACGCGGTGTCGATCCCTCTTATTTTAACCAGTTATCCACAACTTTTGGAGTATATGTGGCAGCGAAACAGTAAACCGCAGGCACTAGTGCTTTAATCCTAGCCGGCAGTTGACACTCAGTTTCGACGGAGGTTTTGCGGTTCGGTATCGCTTCCAATCCTACAGCTGACCGCTGGTAATTGCAGTGCTGGGGGCCTTTCCTTTCTCCGCGAAACTCCATTCCTCCGCAACTCGGCGTTCAAAACTTAAGCATCGTTCGGGAAATAGCAGTCGAAGCTACGTTTGCTAGAACTTAGGCTCCCAGCGGTCTGACGACCGCAGCTACGTTTAAGATCCGACACTTATTTCCTGCTCGATGCTAAGGTTTTTGGCACAAGTCCCTGAGATTCAGTAGTCTTTTTACTACTCGGCAGATGATCTCCACTCCAGATTCTACTTCTTGTGGGGTAGTTAATCGCGAGAAACTGAAGCGAATGGAGCCAGCAATAGTCGATTTGCTTAGTCCCATGGCAGTGAGCACATGCGATGGGCGGCCAGAGCCACTGGCACAGGCAGAACCGGTACTACAAGCCACCCCAGCCAAATCGAGCGCCATCTGCAAAGCTTGGCGATCGAGACCAGGAAAAGCTAAATTGGCAACATGCGGCAATCGGGGTGTTTCTGCAGCGACAACTTCCGCGCCGACTTCCGCCGCTAGTGTCGCTTCGAAACGATCACGGAGCGTGGCCAGTTGAGTGTAAACGCCCGCGCTGACCGCTTCGCATCCAAGTTCCACAGCTTTTGCGAGGGCTACCGCAGGAACCACCGGCTCCGTACCTGGTCTCAGTTCCAATTGCTGCCCGCCGCCCAACAGCATAGGTGCAATCTTTTCTCCCGGCATTAATATCAGCGCACCTATGCCAACGGGTCCGTGCAGTTTGTGTGCGGTTAGACTCATGGCCGAGAGTCCTAGATGGCGCATGTTGACATCGATCTTGCCGATGGCTTGTACCACATCGCTGTGAACGGGTATTGAATAGCGTCGGCATAGTTGACAGATAGAATGCAAATCTTGAATGACACCCGTTTCGTTATTACCGAGCATGACGCTGACTAGGCTTGTACCACCGGGATCGTTGGCAAGCCAATCGTCGAGCGTTTGAAGATCACAGCGGCCTGAGCGATCGATCGGAAGTTTCCGACAGCGACTGGGTCCAAGATCTAGCGCGGGATCGAGCAGACTCGAGTGTTCGCTGGCGGCCACAATCACTCGGCCAGGGCGGATAGCCGCATAGCCACGGATGGCCAGATTATTCGCTTCCGTCCCACCGCTGGTCAAAATGACTTGAGCGGCATCCATCCCGGAGCTGGGTGGGGCAAGCGAATCTAGTAGCGAGCTTTTAGCTTGTTCCAATTTTCGTAGAGCGCTGCGTCCTGCTCGATGTTGACTGGCTGGATTGGCTAAACCGTCCAATTGCAGATCGAACATCAATCGCGCTACTATCGGATCGATGGGTGTGGTCGCGTTATTGTCAAAGTAGAGCAAGGTTCTTTTCCGAGGGAGGTCGTAACCCACTGCGCCAGCACGAACCGCCAGGGCATAGGGTACGATCTGATGTCGAGTGCTTTATCTTTTTGCCGCACATTTTTTTGTCGGAAAATACTAGTGTCTGAACAGAAGGGATTGCCAACTTCAACCCAGTTCGGACGTAGCCCAGACAAAAAACCGATCGACAAAAAGATGTGCGGCAAAAAAATAAAACGGGGTGGTGTTTTGGTCTTCAGTCGGTGCAAACTCAGTGAATCACCAGTAGGGAAAAAAGAGTCAAAAAATGGAGCTCGGCGTACGCGTCGGTCGGTTAGTTACCAAGCAAATCCTATTAGCCCGACGCGAGCTACGGATTCGCTTCCAAAAACTTTTGCAGCTCGGGGTGCGCGCCGTAGGTTAGCCCCGCTTTGGCCGCCGCGTGCACGTTGGCAGGTTGAGCTTGATTTCCTGGTTGCTGGCAATACTGCAGCAGGGCCAATTGAACCAACTGTCCAACGGATTCGGTCAACTGTTTGGGACTATTTCCCAACACGGCTTGATCGAGCAGGGAGGGGAGTTTGTCATACTGACTAAATTCGACCAGTAGTTGTGCGGCGGGCCAAATCACTGCGGCTCGTGTGGGCTGGTCGACGCTCCACTGTGGCCAAAAGGGGTCGAAGCCACGGTTGTGAGCCTCCAGCAAAAGTACCAAAATGCTAGCAGCCGCCCCAGGTGTGTTGCTGCTTTCTAAACGTACTAAGTCCCAACGTCGTGGCAAATAGGTTGTTTGGCTGAGGTGCTTGGAAATAGCGAGCGGTAGAATTTTATGGTTGGGATTGGGAACACTGGTCCACAATCCGGTCGAAAGTGGTTTGTTATGCTTGACGGGGGAGAACTGAGTTCCAAAAATCGGATCGCGGCGAAATGAGAAAGCTCGCTGTTCCCACGTGTGCGTATTGAGTTCGATACCACTGACATAAGTCATCTGCCAGTAGATGACTGCGAACAAGAGCAGTGTTAGAATCGCAGCCAGCGAGATGGGCCAAACCCCGATTCGCCATCCCTTTGATGTAGTGGCCAAGTGAGACCTGGAATGGGCTCTATCGACGGGAGTTGTAGCGAGTTCGGACATTGAATTGTTAAATTGAGGCAGGTTGGCTTGCGAACGAATAACTACGCACCACAACCCAGGGGGGGCGGATTTTACAAGCCATCACCAGGGAACGCTACCAAGCGCCCCACCGGCATTTGGTTTTTTATACACTACTTGACGCAGGACTTCGATGGTCCCTCGCCGGGAAGCAATAGATCAGAGGGGGTCTCGGTCGAGGAGAAGCGGCGGCGATTGGAAGCGGCCATTTTTCTCTCCCCCGAAGGTGAAACAAGCCGTAAACTAGCTAAGTTAGCTGGGTTGGCGGATGCAACCGAAGCGCGTACACTGATTCGCCAAATCAATCAATCGCTCGACGAACAAGGGAGAGCGTACCGGATTGAGGAAGTCGCGGGGGGTTACGCACTGATGACGCGCAGCCAGTTTGCCCCCTGGTTGCGAAAACAGTCGCATGTTCCCGGCGCGTTAAAACTTAGCCAATCGGCCTTGGAAACTTTAGCGGTAGTAGCCTACCGACAACCGGTGCTACGGGCTAATGTAGAAGCCATTCGCGGCGTCACCTGCAGCGAAGTGCTCAAACAATTGATGGAATTGGACCTGGTCCGCATCAGCGGACGTAGTGAAGATTTGGGGCGACCCTATCTTTACGGAACGACTAGACGCTTTTTACAAATGTTTGGGCTGCGATCTGCCGATCGCTTACCCCGGATGGCTTGGGTCAATCAGCCCCAGCCATCAATGTCCCCCCAAGAAACTGCAGATTTAGGTTCGGAGTCAAAGGAGTCCACAGTGAAGATGAGTTTTACTGCCGCAGCGCTGCTCGAAAGAAATGCACACAACGTGGACGAATCCCTGTTGCAAGAACGCAGGCTGGTACCCCACGCCATCGACGACGATGACGTTGATTTAGAGGATGACGACGATGTCGATGACGAAGATGATTTCGACGACGACGATGAAGAATGGGATGACGATGACGACGAAGAGGACGTAGACGACGAAGAAGAAGCGGATGAACTCGAAGACGAAGAGGACGCTGATTGGGAAGAAGTTGACGACGACGATGATGAATTAGAGGAAGATGAAGCCGAGGATGACGACGTCGACGATGATGAAGATGATGAAGATGATGATTGGGACGACGATGACGAAGACGACGATGAAGACGAGGATTGGGACTAGCTCCCGGTTTCGGAAGCAGCGGGGCTTGGAGCGGCCATATAGCCAAAGCAGTCCGCTTGCCTCCCTCAACACAATCCCATATGGGCTGTGTTAGTTTCGTTGCCAATATCAAGCCAGCCTCTTTCCTAGTGGCTGGCTTTTTTATTTTGAAGTTCCGTAGCGGCTCACGACAAGTCCGACATAAAAAAAGGTTGATGTAACCACCGTGCTTGCTGGAGTAACTGTATCGTGCTTCCTGCTCAGCTACCTGTTGGTATTGCTGTTCGAAGCAGCGCGCATCTACTTCAAATACCCTGGACGCAATCTGCTGGTGATTGGAATGTTGATCGTCGGGTTGATCGCCCATTCGATCTTTTTGGTCAATCAATTCTCGCTCGGAGCCCAAACGGGTGAACGACCGCAGCTTCTGGCAAATTGGTTCCAGTGGGCAGTGCTTGCTGCTTGGGGATTGGCTCTGGCCAGTTTGATTCTCACCGTTCGCAATCCCCAGGGCTCGATCGGGCTGTTCCTAATGCCACTGGTCCTGACCCTCATCGGCTTGGGACTATTGCTCCGCCATGCACCCCCATTTCATCCCAACACCACGGTCAATTTGTGGCTCGGGATACATGGTGTCGGTTTGCTGGTGAGTACCATGTTTATCGCGCTCGGTATGGCCTTTGGTATCATGTATCTGGTGCAGTCCAATCGGCTGAAGACGCGCAGACTAGCGCGAGCCAAAGTAAAACTCCCGGCCTTAGAGTTCCTGCAGTCGATGAATCGTCTGAGTATTTTTGCCAGCGCTATTGGGCTGGCCATCGGTTTGCTCTCGGGCATCGTATTGAACTTCAATCGCGCCGGTCAAATCTCATGGTTCAATGGCGAGATCGTCTTTACCTTTGCACTGTTTGCTTGGGTATTGGTGGCAGCGATTTTGGAGATAGCGTCGCGCGGCGCTTTGGGGGGAAGGCGTAGCGCCTATTTGGTGATTGCGAATTTTGTCTTCATGGTACTAGTCTTGGCTCTGGTCCTCTTTCAGTCCCACGGTCAACCTGTACCAGCCACTAGCCAACTGCGACCGACAGTCTTAGCTCACAATCCATTGCCGGAGATGCGTGGGTGATGCACTTGTCCATGGTCGGCTGGAGCCACCATCACACACCACTGGATGTACGCGAAAAACTAGCCTTCTCCACCGAACAAGTGGTCGAGGCCCTGCGTCAATTCTGCGCGCGATTCCCAGAGACCGAGGCTGTATTGCTGAGCACCTGCAATCGAGTCGAATTGTATTGCGCGGCGCAACAAGCTGACAAACTCCCCGATGGTGAGGCGCTGGGATCGTTCATCGCCGACTTTCATCAACTCGACTATAGCGACGTGGCCGAGCAACGCACGGTCAACGTCGGAGCCGATTCGCTCAAGCATCTGTTCATGGTCGCCGCCAGTTTGGACAGCATGATCGTCGGCGAAGCTCAAATCCTATCGCAAGTCAAAGCGGCGTACGAATTGGCCTGCCAGGGGCGCTCTGTTTCGGGCCTAATGCACCAGGCCTTCCAACGCGCTACCGTGGTGGCGCGGCGCGTCGCCAACGAGACCGAAATTCACCGTCGCCGCATCAGCGTCCCCAGCGTCGCGGTTAGTGAAATTGCCGCCGATTTTTTCGAACGCTTCGACGACAAACGCATTCTGTTAATCGGTGCTGGTGACATGGGGATGGAAACGCTCCGCTATCTAGTCGATGCCGGTGCCAAGTCGATTCGGATCGTCAATCGCAATCTGGAGCGGGCCACTAGCTTGGCGAAACAGTTTGGTGGCGAAGTCCGACCCTGGGATCAATTGGACCAGTCCTTGGCCGAAGCCGATTTGGTGGTCTCGACCACCAGCGCCACCGAGCCGATCATGACACTGGAACGATTTAAAGGTATTCGTTCCAAACGGAGCGCCCCTGCGGTATTGATTCTCGACCTCGCAGTCCCTCGCGATTTCGACAGTGCCATCGCCAATCTCTCCGATGTCTACCTGTACTCCGTCGATGACTTGCAGCAAGTCTGTGATCGGAACATTCAGGCGCGACAGCAGGAGTGGCCCAAGGCGGAGCAGATTGTCGCCTCCGAGGTGGCTAAGTTCCAAAGCGAAAGTGTCCATCGCGGTTCGGGCCCCACCATCAAAAAACTGCGCGAACAGGCCGAAGGGATCAAACAAGAAGAATGGCTGCGATTGCACGGAAAGCTAGCATCGCGCGGTGTTGACGAGACCACATTGAAGGAGATCGAACTCTCCTTTGGGCGATTGGTCAATAAACTGCTCCATCCTCCCCTGAGCGCCCTGCGTGAAAACAGCGATACAAGCCATCACGCTTCACTGATCGACGCATTGCGACGCTTGTTTCAGATCAACGACTAACGGCTAGATAAACTTTGCCGGCTGCGTAATTGGAGTCTATTGAACGCAACTTTCCAGCGTCAAAAATATTTCTGATGTTGCTAGAGGTCTTCTGACGAGAATTGACGAGGCGGAACGGGTTTTCTTTTTTACACTCGTTACGTATCGTTCGGTTGGATTCAGGACGTCGGATCCACATTGGTTTGCGCACGGAAGGCGCTGGCACTCGTTAACCTTCCGCGCAGGCAATTGACATGTCACTTGAATGGTTCCACGCCATGTTGGGCGCATTTTTCATATGCGTCTGGATCATCGTCGGTCAAATCATCGCCACCGACAAACACTTGCCGACGTAAGCTCCATCCGGTTTACAGCGCATCCGTTGCTCCTATTGATTTTGCTGCCGCGCGGTTTGAAGTCAAGTCGATTTGGAACAGGAGCAAACGGAGAGAACAGAAAAACGCTCGGACCCGGAGCTCCGTTACCTTTGTTTGCTCCTGTTGTCATTTCGTCCTCAATCTGCCACCTCGGCTGACGCGGTTAAACCCGGATTATTCATGAGTAGCTAATTCAAGCCGTAAGGTACCCTCCCGCCCCGCGGGAGGGTCGGGCTATCAGGCCCGGGGAGGGCCTAACTTCGCGCTCATCATTCCGTTTGAGCCCTCCCCGCTCGCATTACTCGCGACCCTCCCGCACGCGGGAGGGTACCTTGCAACGGAACTTAAGATTCTAGCACTCGCGCCAAAACGGCTCATCCTTGCGGCGTGAGTGAAAAGCGAACAAGTGACTATTCCGGCTTGATCTCCACGGCGCGGAAGCGGACCGGATCGTTGTGACCAGCGAATCCGAAATAACCCTGGGTGCGATCTTTGCCCGGATGAGCCTTGTCCGCCATGAACTGGGTCACTTGGCTCACATCACCATTGAGAATTTCCGTCCCGTTGAGTTCCACGCGGATGGTTGAACCTTTGACTGTCACCTGTTGATAGTTCCATTGTCCCGCTTCCCGCAGATAACCGCGATGCGCGGCCAGCATGCCGTAAGCTGAACCGTGGTACTGCCGCTTATCGAGTTTGGAATACTTCTCGGCATTATTGTCCAGCACCTGCAGCTCGCACATCCCGACGTAGGCCGTGTCCCCATCTCCTGGATAGCGTATTGCCAGACCATTGTTCCCGCCTGGCGGAACTTGGAATTCGAGTCGCGCGGTGAAGTCGCCGTACTCATCGGTCGTATGCAGCACGCCGCCATGCCCAGCCCTGCAGCGAATCGCTCCGTCAATCACCTCGTAGTTCTCCACGGCTCCCTTCCAGCCACTCAGGTCGCGACCATTGAACAACGATGTGTACGAGCCATGATCGCTGTCGCGCAACCATTTGTTCGCTTCCTCAGTGCCGATTTCACGCACGAACAAATTCTGCCATTGAATTTCGCCACCGTGGGTTTGCAATTGAATCACACCCTTGGCGAACAACGGGAGTTTGTTATCCCAATAATTTTCCATCACGGCGAAATCGACCACAGGTTGACCATTGAGCCAAACACTGGTTCGCGCGCCGACTTGGACGATACGAAACGAATTCCATTGGCCGAACGGCTTGTCGGCCAGCGCGCTGGGATCTTTGCCCGCCGCACCTGCGGAACTATTCCACAGTCCTCCGCTCCCCTTGTCGGCACCGATGTTGAATTTGGCTTCGTCGGTAGTGTCCCAGATTTGCACTTGTGGCGTCCCACGCAGGTAGATACCGCTATCCGCCTTAGGGACTGTTTTGTAGTCGATCAGCAGTTCGATATCACCATATTCTTGGTTGGTCGTGAGGTAGACGCCGTCCCCGTCGTTGACTAGAGCGCCTGTCTTGATTGTCCAGTGCTGTTGCATGTCGTCCAGCCATTGCGATCGCTGCTCTGCACCGGTCTCTTCCCATTTGCGCGGGTCCAAGTGTGGGCGACCATGCCAGCCATCGAGATCTTTACCATTGAACAAAGCCGTAAAGCCAGCCGGTGCCGAGCGGACTCCTTCTTGCGCTCTGGAGAGAGGGCTATTCAGGGTCAATAGCAGGCACACGGTCAGACAAGTAAAACCGCTTCGCGACATTTTGGAGTTACCTTAAGGTGGGAATAAGTTGAGTGGGGAATTTAGCGATCACGCACATTCTCGCCGCTATTGTACTCCAAAGTGGCCCGACGCTCCGCGTCGGTAGCTCCTCTCCTCTCCTCCCTCTCTCACACGGGCTAAATACCCAACCGATCTCCTTGTTCCTCGCCGCAATCCCGGAAGTCGTGGCGTGACCGCTTCCTGCCCAGAGCAATGCAACGACCGAAAGATTAAGCGACCGAAAAATTGAAGTATTCGGTTTAGCCACCACCGACAGTCGTAACTGCATTCGGGCTAAAAGCCCAGCAGATTTTCTAGCCGCGGCAGCAGGCAGGGGGACAGTGAATGACTGCGGTTACTTCTACTTTGGTCATTTCACCCGCCTTCAACTCATACTGCACTTCTCCCCAGCCCATGCCCTTTGCAATGGGGAAAGTAAATTCATCGTGCGACAACATAGCTTCGTTGGCACCAAGCGCTCCCACCGGCAAGACGCGCAGTGTTACCACACCTTCGACGACATGCTGTTCAGTAAATGCAAAATCTTGCGTCGGTTTGGAAGCCTGTGCATCCGATGCTTCCTCGGGGGGCAACAATTGGCTCTCGATCGCGTCGAGAGAATTGAAGCGTTGGCCGACTTTTAACTCGGTCATCTCGTATTTGACTTTGGGCTATTTCTCTGGTTGTTTCTCCTGAGCGCGGATCTCCAGCGTTGTGAAGCACGACGTCAGAAAAGCGATCGACAGAAAACGAAGTAAGTTTCTTGACCTGCTGTCGTGCATAATTTTGTCTCCGTTAATTGACGTTGAAACCTTGGATTCTACCATGGTTCGAGTATCGACCGAAAGATTCAACGACCGAAAAATTGCTGCGTTCGCTATTGAGTTAGATATTGACTAGACGGACTATCGGTGGCTAGTTGACAAGCTACTCGACCCATAGGACCGGCCAGGGAGAGTATCTACAAAACTGAATAGCTTCGTGCCGGGTGCGGACAAAGGTCATGATGTACTGGCGGGGGAGCAATCGCAAATCGACATCCCCCAACACTCGCCATTCGCGCTCCTCGGCCCAAGCATGATTGGGCTGTTCACCCTTGCCAAAACGTGGCTGAAAGAAAGGTTTTTCATCCTCGGTGAGCTGGTCATATTCGTGCTCGTCGCCATAGATGACATCGCGCGCGCCGATCGATTTCAGGCATTCACGACGAATGAGCAGACCGTAGGGTTCCCAATCCCAGCGACCTAGATGGGATCGAAATGTTCGACGCTTCAGCAAGGGGCTAAGTGGCACCGCCGAAAAACTAACACACCGCTCGGAGGTACGAGTAATCGAGGCTGTGCCACGCAGACGCCCTTCGCGACAGATGTGGGCCAGCGTTTCCAGGGGATGCCAGGCGATCGCTCCGCCGCAACACCACACGCGATGCCGAAAATTCTCCTCGCTCTCTTCGGGGAGTGGCCCCGATGTGCCGCGCGTGCAGTGCACCAAGTAGGGCCAGTCGTCCTCAGAGTCTAGATCGCGCCACGCACGAGGAAGTGGACTGGCGAACTGATGAGTCGGAACGCGCACCGCAGTCGACTCACGGTATTGAAGCTGACAATGTTGCAACGGTCCATGGTGATCCGTCAATTGTGCACCCATGATCCATCCCACTGCGCCGCGCGTTAACCAGCCTTGGTTGTGGGTGGGTTGCTTGGATTTGCTTCGTCGTTTACTGCGAATGCGCGACGAGTTGCCCGTCGGAAGCGTGATGAACAAGCTGCCTACTGGAAATGCCGTTTCTGCCAATCGCAGTCCGACCAACTCTTCCAACTTTCCGCCGGCCCTCAGCGACAACGCCAGCACTCGATCTGCCAGGGCGATTGAGAGACGGTCTTGCAAGGGTAAATCGGTCAACGCTTCGGTAGCTGGCTCGATTGCGGGCGATAGAAAAAGTTTGTCGAAGGGAGCCGTGACTGGTCCTTCGTCGTAGGAGCAAGACTTCAACAACTCATCCAACCAAGTGGCAACATCAACATGCTCTGACCAGCACACTTTGGTCAGTGTGATCCCTGCGCCGCGTGCAAACTGTTCCGTTGCCTCGGCCAGCGTCGAGCCAGGGGAGATCAACATGCGCGCAGCGTGCCGCCGCGCATGGCGCAAAGCCCCGTCGATCCAAATGGGCCATTCCGGATGTGCGTTACCATGGCGTCCGATCCGCGAGCTAATGAGGCTATGCAGCGGCGTTGTCTCAGCGAATAGGCTGGCATGACCCAAGAACATTCGTGCGCCAAGCCACGCTGCGATCGACAGACTCCATGGCCGCGGCCAACGGCTGCGCAGTGTCCAACCCGCAGAAACAAGTTGCTTCAACCGAGCGCGGCCATGAACGTTGATAAGTGGTGGACCGGCTACTGGTGATTCAAGCCAGCGTCGCAACCAGCACTCCGTGTTTGGTTCTTTATCCTCGCAAGGTAAGCCCTCAGGCTGCAACACTCGGCTCGAGATAGATTCTTCGATCCAGCCTAAACGCCGAAGGGACTCATGCAATTGCTCCACTTTAGAGTCAGTTTTCATCACCTGATCCTTGATGTCGCCGATAGTCGCTAATCGCTCCGCCGATCAGTTGCTTTGGCGTCGCACAGAAGGTTTACGCTCGCGTTATGCCATTCGCAAAAAAACGTACCGGCGGAGCGATCAGCGGCCACCGGGTGAACTGTTACCATCAATTCGATCGAGCGCGTCTCAACTCTTGGTCCAATTGCAATCGACCAGCCCAATCATTTAGATAGTCCCAATCCAATTCCGGGTTCAACTCGATCAAGCGTTGGCAATCGGCCAGATCGATCAATCGCGCTGATAGCAGCTTGAGAAGTATTAAGTCTTCGCAGGTCGCCACACGAATGGTTGAATCCAATCCCGCATATTCGATGTGGATCGCGCGGCCCGCTAGGCTCGTATGAAAGTCTGACTGACCGATTAGAAAGTCTACATCAATCTCGACATGTTCGTCCGGTGGAATAAACTCCGTCTGCAACACGCGAATACTACCTAGTTCCAGGATGGCGGGTTGGCGACGAGGTCGACAGTCCAGCGCTTCGCAGATGCGTAACAACTCTTGGTCATCGTTGACCAGTAGCAGTAGGTCGATGTCCTGTGTGCTGCGCGGATAATTCCAAATGGGTAACGCCAGTCCACCTACCAGTGTAGCCGAAATCTGGCGTCGCTCGAGCTCCTGCCAAATGCGACCGAAAGTCTGGATTACCAAATTGGGAGTCACTGATCTGTACCCTCAGACTGTTGTGCTCGCCAGCGAGCCGCTTCGCGATCGAGTCGCTCTGAGGCGAGTTCGCGCTGCTGGCGATACCAGATTCGGTAGGCTTCTTGTAGATTACCATCCGGACCAATCTTTCGCCGCAAACCAGCTAGTATCATTTCGTGCGTCGCCTCCATTGTCTGATACCAAATCCGCAAATTGCGATCGATTCGAGTTTGGCTAATCGGCATCGAGGATTCTTCTTGATCGAAAAAGGCACCTTGGAACAATTTTCAGCTAGTAGCAGTTTAGCCGAAGAGGGTCGAGGTTGTAGACAGCAGTAGTCGGTTTCGCCATCGTTTGAGCTAGCGATAGATGGTCAGCTCCGTACTATCTTTTTGCCGCACATCTTTTTGTCGGAAAATACTAGCTGCCGATACGGTGTGACGGTCAGTGTCAAACCGGGGGGAAGAGACGAGGGCCAAAACGCGGACGACAGAAAAATGTGCGGCTAAAAGATGAAGAAAATTCATGATGCAGGAAGTCGTACTTGGCAAGAGCGACCCACATAGGAAAACGTTTTCTCAACTACAACACTGGCAGTGAAGCTCCGGTGGGGGCTTCGGAGGCGCGCTGGCCAATGCGACGTATCATCGAACGGATAATCTTGTCGATGGCAGCGTGACAAATCGGATCGTTTAAGGCATCGCTCAAATTGCCTGTGTCCGACTGCTGGCGAAGCTGCATGTTGATTGGTACTTCCCCCAAGAAGGGAACTTCCAACTCTTCCGCTTTTTCACGCGCTCCGCCATGTCCGAAAATGTCGTAGCGTTTGCCGCAATCGGGACAGACAAAACCACTCATATTCTCGACCATCCCCAGTACTGGGATCTTGACCTTGCGGAACATGGCAATGGCTTTCACCGCGTCGAGCAATGCGACTTGCTGCGGAGTGCAGACTACTACCGCACCGGTGAGTGGCACCATCTGCGATAGGGTGAGCGCGACGTCGCCAGTCCCTGGGGGCATGTCGATGATGAGATAATCGAGCGGCCCCCAATAAGTGTCGCGCAAGAATTGTGAGATCGAACCGTGCAGCATCGGCCCTCGCCAAATTACCGCCTGATCGGGCTCGATCAAAAAGCCCATCGACATGACCGGCATTTCGCCAAAATAGATGGGGCGAATCTTGCCATTCATCACTTCGGGACGACCCGAGAGACCGAGCAGGTGTGGGATACTGGGACCGTATACGTCAGCGTCCATCAAACCAACGCGGGCACCCGCCTTGGAAAGCCCGAGGGCAATGGAGGCGGCCAGAGTACTTTTCCCAACGCCCCCTTTGCCTGAGCCGACCGCGATCACGTTGCGGGCCTGCAATCCAATTTGACCGATCGCGACTGGTGGGCGATCGAGGGGTTCGATGTGGACGTCGACGCTGGTCGCCTGTGGATACGCGCCACGAATCTTCTCCGCGACCATTTCGCTATACTCATCCTTGATGGGCCAGCTGTGGGTGGTCAGACGGAGAGTGCAGCGTACTTTCCCGCCATCGACGTCGATCGATTCGATTTGGTTCGATTTCCCCAGTTCACGGCCATTTTCTGGATCGCGAAGTTTGGACAGAGTGTCGCGGATGGTTTGATTCAGTGGAGTCGTATCGCTCATCGGTTTCGATTACAGGTAGAGTAGGGGAGTGGGTGTGCCGCTCGTCGACGGCAATCCTACTTGAGATGGTAAGGGTTAAAGGGGTCAGGAGTCAATTGTGCAAAGCACCCTAAGGGCCGTTCCGGCAATTGACTCCTGACCCCTTTACCCCACCTACTTCAGATGGTAACGGCCAGTAGCGTTTTGTGTACCCACCCTATTACTGGCGAGAGGTCCGTTACGGTCCCCACGGGAGACGTTCCAGCAGCCCTGTTGTCAGCGGATGATAGCCGTGCGACGCGAGAGGGACTTGGGCGATGACGCGTGGCAATGCGAGTTGCAGTGTTGGTAGATCGTCAACCAGTAATTGTGCTCCAGACTCTACCAGCAGAGAAACCAGCTCGGATCGGGGAGCGCTGAGATTGTGGGGAGCCGCTGGCGGAGCGTCGGGCCACTTTAGAGAACCCATGTCGTTTTGCGTCGCGCTGAGATAGCACACGCATAGAGTGTCGGGGTGCCGCTGGCGAATCGTCACCATCGCTTGGCACAGACTCGGTATTTCGCTGTCGTCGACTACCACCCAAATTGCAAGGCCGAGTCGATGAGTGTTGGCGAGTTGTTCCAATTGTCGCGGACTATCACTGCGCAACATTCTGGCGCGGACCTCGCGGCCTGCCAGTTCATGGTCGATCATATCGCGCACTGCGGTAGCCACCACGCCGTCGCGATCCCAAATCCCCCACGCCAACCCTTGGCCACTCAACAGGTCACTCACATCTTTGCTCGCGTTTACTTCGACCCGAATACGGGTCAGGCCAGAAAGCCTGACGTACGGGTAACGGTGTTGTCATTCACCACTCAGTTTACTTGGACAGCAATTCCCAATCCAAAGTATTCTTCCCAGCTTTGACTACTACCGTCAATTCTACCAGTAACGCGTCCCAAGTCGGGTTGGTCGCTGACGCCGCCGCAACCTAGGCTAGCGGCGAAGGGTGAGACCAACAACATCAAAACTACCGGTTTTACCAAGCTGCATTGGCATTGGCTGGATCGTCAGCCAGTCGCTGATCAATATTCTTCATATTATCTTGCTCTGGCAATCTGACAACGACACCCGCGTTAACTTCTGGTTAACAAGTGTCGGTCGCGCCAGGAGACGCTCAAGAATTGGGCTGGGCTGCTTATCCTTTAAGCGATTGGCAATTTCGAAAAGTGGCCGCATTGCGAAAAACCCTGTCTCTTGAACTTGTGCCTCGTCAAGGTTTCGCGATTGGTACGCGCCGTGCATACAAGGTATCACACACCGGAGTACGGCTTTTCTTATCAGCATCGAGTTCGAGATCAGAGGCAATCATTCAATGCAGCGAACTCAACTCAGTTCAGCTCGAACCGCAGTCATCGACACTCACCAGAAGGCATTGCTGGTCAATCTCGATCCACGTCGCTACGGAACATTTGCGGAGATTGGCGCCGGGCAGGAGGTGGTCCGCTGGTTCTTTCGGGTAGGGGGAGGGGCCGGGACGATCGCCAAAAGCATCTCTGCTTACGACATGAAAGTCAGCGATGCTATCTATGGTTCGGCCTCGCGCTATGTCTGCCGCGAGCGTCTTCAGGCGATGTTAGATTATGAGCATCGCCTGAATCTGGACCGGCTACGCGAATCGCGTGGAGACACCAGCGCTTTCTTTGCTTTCGCCGATACGGTTTCAGCTCGCAATTTTAAGGGGACCAACGAGTGTCACGGCTGGATGGGAATCAAGTTTCAGGCATATCCTCGGGACGAAGACAGCCAGATCATCATCCATGTGAGGATGTTGGATGGTGAGGCAGCGCTGCAGCAAGAAGCCTTGGGAATTGTTGGAGTCAATTTAGTGCATGGTGCCTTTGCGCTCAATCATGAACCAGAATTGCTAGTCGACGCGCTGTTGGATGGTCTGTCGACTTCCCGCATCGAAATCGACATGATTGAATTTAGCGGCATCGCCTTTCGTCACGTTGATAATCGACTGATGAGTCTCAAGTTAGTCGAGTTGGGCTTGAGCGGTGCGGCCATGTTCGCTGCTGATGGAAGCTTGATGCAACCCTCTGAATTTTTCTATCGCAAACCGATATTGGTCGAGCGCGGAAGTTTTCGGCCAGTCTGTAACGTCAATCTCGATATGCTCCGCAGCGCGCATGAAAAATTTTCTCTACTTCCCAACGTGCAAGGGAAGGAAATAGTGCAAGTTATGGAGCTGACGATGCGCAATCTTAAGGCGGGTGGCGAAATCGATCTGCGAGATTTTCTTTCTCGGGCTGATGTGCTGGCGGCTTGTGGTATGCCAGTACTCATCTCGGACTACTTTGAATACTACCGTCTGGCAGCCTACCTTTCGCGGTGTACCAAGGAAAGTATCGCCATCACGATGGGGGCAGGGAGCCTGCAAGATCTATTTGATGAGAAATATTATCACCAACTCGACGGCGGCGTGCTCGAATCGTTCGGACGTTTGTTCAAGAACGATTTGAAGATTTATTGTTATCCACTCCTCGATCAAGTCACTGGTGCGCTAATGGAGTGTCATAACTTGAGTATCGCCCCCGAATTGCAAAAGCTCTACGGCTATTTGGTTGATCGCGGTGGGATTAACGCGTTGGACAATTACGATCCACGGTGTTTGAACATATTCTCGCGCGAGATTTTGAAGAAAATCCAGGCGGGGGATGAGAGTTGGGAGGAGATGGTTCCCGCCAAAGTAGCCGGCGTCATCAAGGAAAAGAATTGTTTTGGATATCAATCGGCATAAGGCCGAGCATGCTTGCGAGTCGGACCATTGATCAAGTGAACCTCAGGCGCTAGTGCTAAATACCTCAAGTACCGTCCGGTCTGTGAGCTACATCAAAGCCGCGACGTGACACTCAATTCCTCCGCAGCTCCGCGTTTAAAACGAGTACCTATGGCGTCTCGCTATCCAGTTCATTTTATTGCAACGAATGTGTTTGCGGGCTGCAAAGAGCGGACGGAACTTAAGGTTTCCAGCACTACCGCACTTCGGCTGATACTTTACATCTGCACTCAACCCTGGGCTGCATTTCCAGATTGGATCGACATTGAAACTACTTCCCCAAATACCATCCGTGTTCGAACCCGACGACACAATGCCGGACGATGAGCTCGATCTGACGGGCTTCCTTACTACGCTTCAGACCCTGATTCGTGAGCCGTCAGTGGTAGGTACGGAGGATTCTTTTTTCCGTGTGATTCGCCGGGAACTGGAGGAAGTCAATGTCACGGTGAGTTACTTCCAGGGAGTTTTGGTAGCTCAGGGGAATGACCCGCACCGACTGATCTTGTCAGCGCACATCGACCGACATGGCTTGCTTTGTACCGGACCGCGGGAATTCCAGTACGCTGCTTTTATCGCTGGCAACCAAGGGGAGATGACTGGCGAGTCGGTGTCGGAGCAGATGTTGGGCTCTATTGCTGAGCGTTTTCGCGGCCAGCGCGTACAAGCTCACTTGCCATACACGGGAACCTATCAGGGGCAAGGGACCATCGCCCGCGCGTTCGTGTGTCCCCATCGACGCAATTTGATCTTCGAACTCGATGGCCTAGACTATCTACAGCCAGGTACGCCGATTGCATTTCTTGATCGCTTGCGGTTTGAGGATGGCTACCTTTCAGCGCAACTGGATAACGTGCTGAGTGTCGCTCTACTCATTCATCTCTTTCGGCATGGGTTTCAGGGGACGGCACTGTTTACGGCGCAAGAGGAAGCGGGGCGAAGTTGGCGCTACGCACTGGCTTGGTTTCAGAGTCAACAGCTATGGACGGATCGCCTGCTGGTACTAGACACCAGCCCCTATCCAACTCGCAGCGCCGCCGACGCGCAACAAATTGTCTTGCGTCGCAAGGACGCCAACGGCACATTCGCACCAGCACTGACAGATGAACTGGCGAGACTGTGCGCGAGTTGTAGTATTAGCTTTAGCTTCAAGGATGCGGTCGTCGAATCGCTCAACAAACAGCGAACAAAACCTCTATCACTAGGTCGCACTGAGTTGGGACGCTTGGTGGCCGCCACGCAGGGAGCGATCAACGGCACTACGCTTCAGATTCCGACCACGGGCTATCACACGACTCATGAAACGACATCGCTGGCCTCGGTAACGGCCGCTTTGAAACTATTGTTCAGCTTGCGATGATTTTTGCAATTCGCCGGTTTCGATGTTCCAGGTCCAGACCTGACCCGCTTGTCCACCGACGGTAACTAGTTTTCCGTCGGCTGAGATGCTCACCGCGTAAAGCGCATCGCTGGCACCCGCGTAATCGCGAATGGTCTTGCCATCATCGCAGTTCATTAGTTTGGCGGTACCATTTGCGGCGACGCTGATCAATTGGGCTGTCTCGGTAACAAACTCAACGGCAGTGACCTCATGGCCAAAGCCGCTAAGCGTGCGTTGTTGTTCGCCACTCTCGACCTTCCAGACTTTGACAGTTTGATCGGCACCCGCCGTGACCAATCTTTGGCCATTGTCATGCCAAGCAAGTCCCAACACATGATGCGTATGCCCCTCAAAGGTACGTAGTGCACTGCCATCGTCGACCTGCCAAAGTCGACAGAGTTTGTCAGCTCCACCGCTTGCCAGTTGTCGACCGTCGGGTGAAAAACTCAAGCAGAGGACAGTATCGCTGTGGACTTCCCCTAGATTCATGGCAATCGCTCCGGACGCCGCGTCGATCAACTGCACTTCGCCAAAGCGACTTGGTGGTCCGCTACCAACCGCCAACAGACGACCATCGGGACTGAAGTCGAGCGCTGTGATACGATCGCTGAAGGGAGAATCTTCAGGTGTGCCGAGCGTCTGATCCAGCGCCCACGGCAACTGCAGGTTCCAACTTAGTACTCGGCCATCGGCGGTAACAGCCCGTAGTTCGTTACCCATTGTGCCCATCAAGCTCCAGGGCTGCGCGCTGGCGCCGGCTAAGTTTGCTCGCGGCAGGGCATTGGCAGTTTGATAGAGACGCACGATGTGATCGTTCCCTGCGAGTATGGCTAGCTGCGAATCTGCGCTGAAGGTGCCGTCCAGTGCCGGAGGTGCGTGGGCACTTGCCTCAAGCGCTTTCACTTCCGATTCCAAGCTGGCTAAGCGTTGGCGTTCTTGCGCTGTCTGGTTTTCTAAGGCGACGATGCGCTGGGCCGCGCGCCTAACTCCATCGGCGGCAGTGACCAGCGTTTGTTCGCGCCCGGCAAGTTCCGTGCGCGCCGCCTCGCGTTTCGCTTCGGCCTCTTGCGCCGCCTTACGTTTGGCCTCCACTTCAGCAGTCAACTCTGTTACGCGTTGTTGAGCCGCAGCTAGGGCTTGTTCTGAATCGGTGATGGCTGACTGCGCAGTGGTCAATTCGGTGTCGGTGGTGGCCAGCGCCGCAGTGGCTTGATCGCGTAACTCTTGTACCTTCTTGAGTGCCTCTTGTTCGGCTGCGGATGCCTTCTGTAGTTCAGGCTGTTGTGCAACCAACAATTCAACTAGACCAGATTGTCGATGGGCATCGTGTTGGCGAGTGTGGAAGAGATTGCTGCCGCTAAAGTCCTGATCGAGTGCGGCCAGCATTTCGCCGCTGCCCAGCTTCCATAGCTTGGCCTCTCCCGTAGGACTAATGGTCAGCAGCGTTTGTCCATCGGGACTGACTTCGATACGACTGGCTGGTGCGTCGAGTTTAAGTTCACGCAGTGACTGCGTCTGTTTTGGTAAGTCTTCAACGGCGAGACTCACAACGCTTTGATTCTTGAGTGCCACCCACAAACAGGCCTGAGGTTGTGAGGCAGTATGGATCGCAGTCGCGGCTTCGGACAATGGAACGAATTGAGCGGTAACGATCTTTTCGGTGGTTGTCGCGGCATGCAACAGCGACTCGCCGGACTCACTTTGCAATTCAAAAACCTTACCCACAACGTCGAGCGCAAAAACTCGCTCCCCAGACAACGCAAATTGTACTAGTGTAGCCGGTGCAGGAACGAGTTTTAGGTAAGTCGTTTGATGATCGTCTGCACTGGTCAGTAAGAGCTGTCCAGTTGTATCGGCGGATAACAAGTGTTGATCCGATAGCCAAGTTAGCGCAGAAATCGTCGCAGAGTGTGACTTGAGAAAACGGTGTGCTTGTCCCGTTGTGAGATCGACCAATTCCAGTCCGCTCTCATTGGTCACCGTGGCCCAACGCTCGCCCGAGGGAGCGAATTTCGACAACACATTGCCCGGTGAACCACCCGACAACAGTTGCTGTGAAGTTGTTCGGCGTCGCCACAGTTTAACTGTGCGATAGCCACCGGTGGCCAGAAGTTGGCTATCAGGACTAAACGCCATCGATTGTACGAAATCCAGGTGGCTGGCCAGCAGGGGTGCGCCGTCAGCGATCTTTAAATTCGGGTCAATCAAGGGTTCGGTCGACTGTGCTTCAGTGAGACTAACGATTTGCGCCGTGTTACCTTTCCCAATCGCCAGGTAGTGACCATCACGCGATGCGTCGAGAGCATAGATGGGTATTAGCTGTTCTGGTATCGCTTGCCAATTCATGACTGTTGGCGGTGGTGCATTGGACGTTAGAGCACCCGCGTCGACCCAGCGTTTGAGTAGTTCGACCTCTGCCGGTGTGAGCGCCTTGGCTCCCACGGCATTGTCCGTCGGCGGCATTGGGTCATCGCTGTCGATCACGCGCTCGAGCAAAGTACTCTCACTTGATTTATGGGGGACGATGGCCGCTCCGCTATCGCCACCCGCTGCCAGCGCAGTATGCGATTCGAGGTTTAATCCCCCTTCGGATTTCTTGGCGTTGTGACACGCGATGCAGTTCTTAGCCAACAGCGGCGCGATGTCGCGCGCATAGTCCGGAAATGCCTCCTCGCCGCGCACTGACTGTGGCAATAGAACCGCGAGCATTAAGGGCAAAAAGATACTGAACTTGAATTGGTGGGAGCCGATCATCGACAGCTTCTTTCAAGATTTGGTGGGGATACCACAGTGGCAGCGTTCGTCACCGGGTAGTTGGTCAGGCGGGAAAGGGGGTGGGCAGCGCCAAATTCGTCGGCTATACATACTCGCCGGGTATGTCGAGCTAATACCGTGGTTGAACGTGGCGCTGTGCAATTATTATAATTGCCACTACAAGTGGATGGCTAGCCATGACCAAAATCAAGCCACATCTTACGTTCCCGTTCGGATAGTTTTTCGATGGCATAGCGCAGCATGGTGCGCGGCATGACAGCGGCATGATCGGCCAGGAAATCACGCATTACGTTGACGTCCCGCTTGCCTACCTCGCGTAGCATCCAGCCAATCGCTTTGTGCATGAGATCGGCGGTAGTTCGCGAAACTGTTTGGCAACTTTTCTTTGATTGGGGACAACGACTCCCAGGAACTTGTCCCCCTCTCCGTAACCACCGGCGTAAACTTGGAAAAAATCTGCCAGCGTCGCAGCCTTGTCTGGGCATGACATTTCGCGCAACGCCGACAAGACTTGCTGAGCTGACATTTTACGAATTCCCCTGTCGATGATTTGAAAATGCAAATTTCTAGCCTTGGTTTATGCGACAATTGATTATATGCCGCCTGAAATTTACCAACTGCTCACGGAGATGAATTGGATGTTAGACCGTCGACAATTTGCAATCGCCAGCACCGCTGCACTGAGTACAGTATTGGTTCCGTTCAAGAAGCTGCTTAGTACCGAGCCAGCGAGTCTGCAAGAAAAACGACTGGTAGAGCTGGGCCTCAACGCTTTGGCTCGCGCCCCGGAAATGAACTACTTTGCGGATGGGCACCGGGGGGCTTCCATGATTTCAGCGCATATGATGTGCGCGGACAATGAACTGGACGACACAACGACGTCGCGGATCATTCAGCTATTTGACTTGAATTGGGCATCATCCAAACTCTGTGAGCCCTTTCCCGAATCTGATCAGGTAGCGGAAGCTGTTGAGCAAGTTGGTCAAGCGCTGGCCAGTGGTGGAGGTGTACTGCGTGAAGTTGGACACGATGCTATCTTCGCGATGCATGCGATTAAGGGCTTTCGCATGCTCCCCCAGACCGCGACGAGCGAGCGGGTGGCTGGCGTCTGCAATCTGATAAGAGCTATTAAACCCTGGCGAGACATCGCACCAAGCGATGAAGTCAACCCACCCGCATTTGTGGACTCGGTTGCAGCTTCGCGGTTTATCCTCAAGGAAGCCAGCGAGGCCATTGACCGCTTCCAGGGCTTTGGTCAAGGTTTCGCGGGTCACATGCTAACCTTTGGCCAGTCGCTAGTCGAACTGGCGGCGCTGGGGGAGGTGGGGTGGGCCGAAAGTTGTCGTATGGCCTTTCGCAAGTATGTGACCGTAACCCGCCTGGGACCGCAAGCCGGGGATCGCAAGATCAAGGATCATCAAGTTAACCAACTGCGCCCCGTTGACGCGAACTACTGGCAGCAGCGAGGGGATAAGACATTAGGTATTGGGCACGTTTTCAAGTATCCCTACGCCTACTACGACTTGCTAGCCCGAGCCAATGATCCAGCGTTGCAGCGGGAGCTTGACGACAAAGCTTGGCAGTTGTTTTAATTTCGTGGAGCTCGCGATTCTGTTGCTCAGGCTCGGATATTACAGAGAGTTGTTCCTGCGGACTAGTCTCAGTTGTCGTTGTAAAAGAGTCACCGTCCATGGTAGTCGAAAATTCAACTTCTGGCTTTAGTTTGAAGGATCAGTTGTTCAATCGCGAGCGGGTTGAATATTTAGCTCAGCTCTTTTCGTCAGCGGACTCCAAATTCGATTCAACTGCTTTCGTGAGGGCCACTCTGAAGGATTTTCGGACGCTAGAATTGAAGCAGCGAATTGTCAAAATCGCCACAACACTCGAGGATTATCTCGATTCCGATTTTAAGCGAGCAGCCACGCAGATTGTTACAGCGCTTCCATCTCCGCTAGATCCTACCCTCGGGGATGATGACTTTGGTGATTTTATCTTCGCGCCACTTGGCGAGTATGTTGTACGGCGTGGTGGCGACGCGAGGCATCTTCGGCTGTCACTGAAGACGCTCAAACAACTTACCATGCGTTTCTCTATGGAGGATGCGATTCGTTATTTCATCAGTGCGTTTCCAGATCCTACGCTGGCTGAACTTGCCACGTGGGTCACGGATAAGAACTACCACGTGCGGAGGTTGGTCAGCGAGGGGACCAGGCCGCGCTTGCCCTGGTCAAGGCGATTGTCTATCCCCCTCACCACACCTATTGATTTGCTCGACACACTCCACGCTGATCCAACGCGCTACGTCACCCGCTCGGTGGCCAATCATTTGAACGACATCTCTAAATCCGATCCTCGGCTGGTGTTCGATACACTGCGCCGCTGGCACGCTCTACGGGAGCAAACGGATGTTGAATTGCGATGGATGACGCGACACGCCTTGAGGACACTGATCAAGCAGGGGCATGCTGAAGCGCTGAAATTGCTGGGGTTTCGTACTAATGCGGCGATCATTGTCAGTGAGTTCGCCTTGGCTCCTCCCGAGGTATCTCCTGGAGGAGCAATCGAATTCAGTTTCGCGATCACTGCGCGGCGCAGCGAGTTATTGATTGTCGATTATGTCATAGAATTTGTTAAGGCCAATGGAAACTTGGCTTCCAAGGTATTCAAACTAAAGCAAGTGGAGTTGGATGCTGGTCAGCGGCTGGTGTTCAAGAAGCGCCACCCATTTCGTGCCGCTGCCACGACCTTCACGCTCTATCCCGGCACGCATCGCCTCACGCTACAGATCAATGGACAAGCCCTTGGTACGCTCCCTTTCGAGATGCTTTGAAATCGCGAATTTGGTGTTGCGCCAATTCACTCGCAGTTGTCGTGCGCGTGTTTGATATTGTGTAACCTTCACGACTTTTCGAGAATGAAGATTTTAACCACAGATAGGCACAAATTGACACAGATCGACTGGAGAGATTTAACAGCGTTCAATTGTGTCTATCTGTGGTTACATTTCTAATGTTTCGTTCTGAGGCGTGAACGGTTACGACATGGTTTTGATAACATGATTACTTTCTGCGTTACATATCATATTTCCGAAACTCAACGGATTTCCATGGACGAGAGTTATGCCCGACTTCACTCCCACCCAAGGTCGATACTTGGCTTATATTCACGCTTATACGCAAGGCTTCGGCTTGCCCCCCGCGTACTCCGAGATTGCCGAGTGCTTGGGAGTCTCTTCCCCGTCGGTGAACCAGATGATCAAAACGCTGGAGGCGAAGAGTCTCATTCGCCGCAATCCCGGTGAAGCTCGTTCGATCGCGATCTTGATCGACCCAAGTGACATTCCAAAATGGAGTGGCAAACGCATTACTCGTACAGTTTACGAGTGGACGCGGGTGGCACCGCCCAAAGCGAAACACGAACTGGCCGAGCCACCGAGCTCCAGTGGCCAGATCTATGTTTTCAAAATCACTTTAATGGGTTCCGAGCCAGAGATTTGGCGACGCATTGAAACCTCGGACGTTCCACTATCCAAGTTTCATGCGCAGATTCAAACGGCGATGGGCTGGACAGATTCGCACCTGCATCAGTTCCTTGTCGGGGGCATGCGATATGTTGATCCTCGGTCGATGGATGACGCATTCCCTGATCCCAACGAGAAATCCTACACGGGCTTGTCACTCAGCCAACTCGTGAGCAAGCATGGACGAAAGTTGAAGATGATTTACGAGTACGATTTTGGCGATAGCTGGGAGCACGAGGTCAAGTTGGAAAAGATTGTTGCCGCCGAGCCAACTGCCAAGTATCCACGGTGCGTGGATGGTGCTCGTGCATGTCCTCCCGAAGACATCGGCGGTATCTTCGGATTCGAAAACTACTTGGAAGCCATCGGCGATCCCAACCACGAAGAACACGAAGATTATCTAGAGTGGAACGGTCCGTTTGATCCAACCAAGTTTGACCCGCAGCGCGCCACCAAAGCCATGAAAAAGGGGCTTCCCGATTGGTGAGCTAGTGGGTCGCTCCTGCTGGTGTGCCTGTTGACGTGTTCAGCAAACAACGACGCTGCGTGCTAGAATGGTGACCATTCAATAAACACGTTCACTGGAGCCAACCATGAAGCCAACATCTGATCGTCGTTCGTTCTTCAAACAGAGCTTGCTTGCCGGATCGATGCTGGCACTTCCGGCGGTGCAGTATGGCCGCGTGTGGGGTGCCAACAGTCGCCTGGGGATCGCTAGTGTGGGGACTGGGGGGAAGGGCTGGGGGGATCTCACGGGAGTGGCGGCTAGTCCCCAAGTACAAGTCATCGGGCTGTGCAATATCGATAGCTCCGAAAAGCACTTGGGCCAAGCGGCGGTGCAATACCCGGCTGCCCGACAGTACGCCGATTGGCGCAAATTGTTAGATGAGTCGAAGGACATCGAAGGAGTGTTGGTCTCCACCCCCGATTTCATGCATGCGCCAATTGCGCTTGCCGCCATGCACTTGGGAAAGCATGTCTTCTGCCAAAAGCCACTCACGCATACCGTCTTCGAAGCACGCCAAATGCAAAAGGGTGCCAAGCAGGCTGGGGTCGTCACCCAGATGTGCAATCAGATTCAGTCGCATTCTGCCTATCGCACCGCCGTGCATTGGGTCCATGGCGGCTTGATCGGCAAGGTCAAGGAGGTTCACTCTTGGCAAGGTGGTAGTCCGAAGTGGCCCAGACATCTGGCTCGTCCCACGGGGAGCGATGCTGTTCCAACAACGGTTCGCTGGGATCTTTGGCAAGGGGTCACGGCGGAGCGTCCCTACAAGGCAGAGATGTACCATCCATTCAATTGGCGGGGCTGGCAAGCTTACGGTACAGGACAACTGGGTGATTTCGGTTGTCATATACTCGATCCAGTTTTCAAGTCGCTGGAGTTGACCAGTCCGCTCAAGTTGACGGCTCAGGCTCCACCGCTGTTTCGTGAATCGTGGACAGATCGCGCCACGGTAACGTATGAATTTCCGGGGACCTCACGCACGATGGGTGCAACCATTCCGGTCACGTGGTACGACGCGGTCGGAGCCCTTCCACCGCGCGAAAATCTGACCAACATTCCGACCAGTTACAAACTTCCTGCTGCAGGGTCTGTGTTGATCGGTGAACTAGGCTCCATGCTGGTACCGCACGTGGCCATGCCCACGCTGTTTCCGGAGGAGAAATTTTCTGCCGACCAATTGCCAGTCATCGAAGGGGTTGATCACTACGTGCAATGGGCCGATGCCTGTCGCGGCGAGGGGCAAACCACATCGCATTTCGACTACGCTAGTCCACTGACTGAGACGGTCTTGCTGGGGACAATTGGTATTCGCTTTCCTGGCGAAGAATTGGTCTGGGATGCAAAGCAAATGCAAATTACCAACCATGCTCAGGCTCAGGAGTTTGTCAGCAAACCCTATCGTCAGGGTTGGGAGCCAATTTGGTTTTAAATCTTGTGCTTGAAAGGCCGTTGCCGACGGCAGAGCGTCGCGCCACGTTGGCTCGAGTGGGCTGGGTTGTCTATTTCGCGAGCACGCGTATGCGTTGGGAGGTCGTGGGGAGAAATAGCGTCAACTCTTTCTCGGCGGTCGCTGTCTTAAGGGCTTCGATGTGAGTCGAAGTTTGCTTGATCGCTTCCGCTAGACTCTGTTTCTGGTCGGTGTCCAGGGTGTCGGTCAACGCAGTGTTAAGACTGGCAAGTCGCTCTTCGGCCCGCTGCAGTGCCTGAGGATTGTCCCGCCATTTGACTTTCGTTTCGGCTTGCATCCAAATCGAGAATTCACCCAAAGGGGCGTCGGCGGCGATGGTCAATTCACAATTCCCAGCGCTCTGATCAGCGGCGATGTTCAACTCAGGCGAAGTGACTTTGGCAGGCAATGCTTGAGGTCGCAACACGCAGGCTGAGTCACCACCTGCGCGACGAGTGATCTGCAGCGGAATCGATAGCTTTTCCCCTTGCTTGGCTTGCAAGATAGCTTCGCCTCCTAATGCGATAGAGAGTGGGGCGGTATCGAGCGGCTGAATGCACAGCATGAGATCGTCCGAGCGTCGCCACTGCAATGCGTTATACGTTGGGATGGCGGGCCAGGATATCGTGGCCGCTTCTGCTAAAACGGAAGGCGAGTTAGTTCCAAATGCGCGACCGATGATCTGGATGGGGCCGCTCCACGCTTCGGCTTGATCGCTGCAAGTGAGCATGATCGTCGCCTCGTTTTGTGTGGGGTGGAAAGTGATGGGGAGTGCCGTGGCAGCGTGGGGTAGCCCACTCACATTCGCTTCGATCGGTTCGTTGTATCCATCGCAGCGCACTGCCAGCACCCGCACCGCAGCGGTACCGCCCCGTACTAGATTGATTCCGCTTGGACGCGAGAGTGCTGGTTGATTGTTGGGAAAGAGTGGATAGGCCAGCAACTGAAAATCGGGACGGGCCACGCGCACGTCGAGCGTGTACCGCATCTGGTCAGGTTGTCGAGATCCACTCTCGTTATCTTGCAATTCAATGCGATAGCGACCCGATTCGGGGACTGTCCACATTGCACGCGGATCGCGAGAAACAATCCGCACCCCCGCATTACCCACCGCTGGTGGATCGTCTTGTTCCAGCAATTGCTGCTGAGTCTCGGCGGCTTTCGTAGTCCCCTCAGAAGTTTCTTCACGTACCTCAGGCTTTCCTGCCTGACCTGTAACCGCCTCAGCGGCCGCCCCATTCACTGCAGTATGTTCCTGTGCGATAGTTGGAAGCAAACGATAGAGTACGAAACGCGGGTCGGTCAGTTGACCAACGGAATGTGAATGGACTTCGATGACTAGTTGTTGATCTTTGGTGGCTGCAAAATCAAACACACATGGCGTGCGGTCCACCGCGAAAACGCCTGCGACGGACAGTGGAAGTTGCTCCGGCAGGGCTTCGTTGTTGAGTGGTTTCTCGATTTCAGCACCTACCGTCGCACGTTCCTTGGCAACCGTTTGCTTGGCAACCGTCACCTTGGCAACCGAGTCAACTGCGGAGGCCGGACATTGCGGTCGAAGCAATTGATCCAACTCCAACACTGCGGCTGGCTCGTCGATTTGGCTGACGCTGGTTTCAATTGCATACGCATATTCGTGGCCACCCTGAAAGATGGCGTCGTGGACAACGATCTCAAAGTCCCCAGCCAGCGGGCTTTGGTAACTAATCTCAGCAGGCCATTGTCCGACGGCACGACTGCGGGCCAGCTCGCGCCGATCAGGACCGTAGAGCACTACGATGGGGGTGGCTCGCGACTCAAGCTGTTGGGCATAGACCGCTAGCTTAAGTGATTGGCCAGCCTCCACCTGCAGATGATAGAAGTTGCGTTGGCGAGGCTGGCAACGCGCAACGAAAATTTTCCCCGGTGTAAGTTCCACAGCGGCAGCGGCATGCGAATGTTCAGCGTTACTGACAATCACTGGCTTGCGCGTCAGCCACAAGCGACGCGGATTGCTCAATCCGAAACGCCCCTGTGCGCGAACTTCGCAATGCCCTGGCTTAATCCCCTCGGCAATGTACGTTTTGAATTTACTATTGGCACCGGAGTTTTCTCCGAGAGCCGTCGTGGCCTTGGAAAGTGGTTCGGCGGTAACATGCAGCGAACTAAAATGGAGAGACTGCAGTTCGTCGATACGACTTCCAACGAGAGTCAGTTCGATTGTTGAGCCAATTTGTGCGATGGGCTGAGAAAGCGCGTGGAGTTCGAGCGATGGAAGTTGCGCGGAGACATGGGGTGTGACGCAGTTTGGTAGGAAGCTCGGGAAGCAAACAAATAACAGTGACCAGGTCAGGCCACGGGGCGGACGAGCGCCTCGGTTGCAGCGAGCGATGTAATCTAGTTGATCGACAGTGAGTGCTGGCATCGGTGGGTGGAGGTGTTGGAGCAGTGGTCCCATGCCAGCTTGTCTGGCATGAACCAAAGTTTGGTGGTTAGACATGGTTCACCAGCAGGGCAAACTCGAATGGCGTGGACT